>NZ_JBHVZR010000001.1:0-515991 GCF_042879835.1 Pseudarthrobacter sp. NPDC058329 | reverse complement strand
CGCGGCGAAGCGAAGCGAGACGTGGGAGCCGGTGGGTGGGCCCACACCGGCGAGGGCCCCGCGGCGAAGCGAAGCGAGACGTGGGAGCCGGTGGGTGGGCCCACACCGGCGAGGGCCCCGCGGCGAAGCGAAGCGAGACGTGGGAGCCGGTGGGGACTAGAGTGACTTTCGTGAGCACCTCTGCCGGCTGGGACCATCCCCGCACGTCCTTTTACACTGACCACTACGAGCTGACCATGCTGCAGGCGTCGCTGCATTCAGGCGCCGCGCACCGCAAGTCGGTCTTTGAAGCCTTTGCCCGGCGGCTGCCCGACGGCCGGCGCTACGGCATCGTGGCAGGTACCGGACGGCTGCTGGAGGGCATTGCGAATTTCCGCTTCGGAACGGCTGAACTGGACTTCCTGGCCCGCACTAAGGTGGTCAACGAGGAGACGCTGGAGTACCTGGCGTCCTACCGTTTCTCCGGAGACATCTGGGGCTACCCGGAAGGTGAGGCGTACTTTCCGAACTCCCCCATCCTGATCGTTGAGGCCACCTTCGCAGAAGCGTGCATGCTGGAGACGTACCTGCTGTCCGTGCTTAACCACGACAGTGCCATCGCCTCCGCCGCGTCCCGGATGATCAGCGCCGCAGGCGGGCGCCCCTGCATCGAAATGGGCTCCCGGCGCACCCATGAGGAAGCCGCCACCGCCTCCGCGCGGGCAGCCATCATTGCCGGCTTCGACAGCACGTCCAACCTGGAGGCGGGCATCCGCTACGGAATCAAGACCGTGGGCACCGCCGCCCACTCCTTCACCCTCCTGCATGACACGGAGCGGGATGCCTTCGAGGCCCAGATTGCCTCCCTCGGAGACGGAACGTCACTGCTCGTGGACACGTACGACGTCGAAGCGGCCGTGCGCACGGCAGTGGACCTTGCGGGTCCACGCCTGGGGGCGGTCCGGCTGGATTCCGGCGACCTTGTGGCGCAGGCCCAGTGGGTCCGCCAACTCCTGGACAGCCTGGGCAACGAAAACACCAAAATCGTGGTCACCTCCGACCTGGACGAGTTTGCCATCGCCGCCCTGCAGTCAGCCCCCGTTGATTCCTATGGCGTGGGCACCTCGTTGGTCACCGGGTCCGGGGCCCCGACCGCCAGCATGGTCTACAAGCTGGTGAGCCGAACGGACGACGACGGGAGGTTCGTCTCCGTGGCCAAGGCCGCCAAGAACAAGGCCAGTGTGGGCGGGCGCAAGTACGCGCTGCGGAAACTGAACGAACGCGGCATTGCCACCGCCGAGGTAGTGGGGGTGGGCCGCCGGCCCGAGGACGACGGCAATGACCGTCCGCTGCTGCAGCAATTTATGAAAAACGGTGAACTGATCCCGGGCTGGACCGGCCATGAAGGCGTCATCCGGGCCCGCCGGCGCCACACCGAGTCCATGGCTGAACTTCCCGCCGTGGTCAACCGCCTGCAGCGCGGCGAAGCAGCCATCCCCACCATCTACGAGGAGAACTGATGTCCCGCGCCCTGATCATTGTTGACGTCCAGAACGATTTCTGCGAGGGCGGCGCGCTTGCCGTGGCTGGCGGCGCAGCGGTGGCTGGTGCCATCAGCGAATACGTTGATGCCCACCACAGCGAGTTCGACCACGTAGTGGCTACCCAGGACTGGCACATCAACCCCGGAGACCATTTCTCCGAAACCCCTGACTTCATCGACAGCTGGCCGCCGCACTGTGTGGCGGGAACCCGCGGCGCAGAGCTCCACCCGGACCTGGACACCGAGTACATCGACGCCTACTTCCAGAAGGGCCAGTTTGCTGCCGCCTACTCCGGCTTCGAGGGACTGCAGGCCCCCGAAGACGCCGTTCCCACCGGGGAACGGCAGCCCGGTGCATTGCCCGGCGCCGGCGACGCTGACCGGTACGCGGCCGCCGAAGATGCCATCGGCCTGGACGACTGGCTGCAGAGCAACGACGTCGAGGACGTGGTGGTGGTGGGCATCGCCACCGACTACTGCGTCAAGGCGACGTCCCTGGACGCCGTACAGGCGGGGTACTCCGTGACGGTCATCCGCTCACTGACGGCAGGAATTGCGGAGGACCTTGAGGAAGCGGTCACCGAAATGGAGCTCGGCGGCGTCGACGTCGCCTGAGCAGCAGCACAAGAAAAGCGTGGCCGGGCCTGGAGGGCACGGCCACGCTTTTCTTTCTGCCCGCTCCTACTTCCGGCCGATGAACCAGTCCTGAAGCTTCCGAAGGCGGGACTGCAGCTGTTCCTCGTTGGCCTGCGCAACCGGCGGACCACCGCAAACCGTCCTCAGCTTGGTGTGGACCACGCCGTGGGGCGTCCCGGTGCGGGCGGACCAGGCAGCGACGTTCTTGGCCAGTTCGTTCCGGAGATCCATCAGCATCCGGTGGTCCGGGACGGCCGGAGCCGCGATTTCCGCCGCCGGGACACCCCGGTTCTTGCGGTTGAGCTGCTCATGCTGGCGCTGGCGCAGCAGCGTGCCCACCTGTTCGGCATCCAGCAGCCCGGGGATTCCCAGGAAGTCCATTTCGTCGTCGGAGCCCACCTCGCCGCCGGTGCCGAACTCGCCGCCGTCGAACAGGACACGGTCGAAGGACGCCTGCGAGTCCAGTGCCTCGAACTTGCCCTTCGTGAGGCTGTCCGATGCCTTGTCCTCCCGGTTGGCCTCCGCCATCAGGGAATCCTCGGGATTGAACAAGCCGTCGGCGTCCTCCTTCTCGGGGCGGTCCAGGGCGTGGTCGCGCTCGGCCTCCATGGAGTTGGCCAGGGCCATCAGCTGAGGCACGGACGGCAGGAAGACCGACGCCGTCTCGCCCCGTTTGCGGGCGCGCACGAAGCGACCCACGGCCTGGGCGAAGAACAGCGGCGTGGAAGTGGACGTTGCGTACACACCCACCGACAACCGGGGCACGTCAACGCCTTCGGACACCATGCGGACCGCCACCATCCACCGCTTCTCACTGGCGGTAAATTCCTCGATCTTGCTGGAGGCCTTGGCGTCGTCGGACAGAATCACCGTGGGCGACTCGCCGGTGATCCGCTTCAGCTGCCCGGCGTAGGCCCTGGCGTCCTCGTGGTCGGTGGCGATGACCAGCCCGCCCGCATCCGGAACGGTACGGCGCACCTCGCTGAGACGCTTGTCCGCCCCGGCAAGGACAGCCGGAATCCATTCGCCGGCCGGGTTCAATGCCGTGCGCCAGGCGTGGGAGGTGATGTCCTTGGTCACCGCTGCCTCGCCAAGGGACGCCGCCATCTCCTCGCCTGCGCTGGTTCGCCAGCGCATCTGCCCGGAGTACGCCATAAACATCACCGGACGGACTACGTGGTCCCGCAGGGCGTTGCCGTAGCCGTAGGTGTAGTCCGCCTTGGACCGACGGATCCCGTCCCGGTCCTCCGCGTACTCCACAAACGGGATGGGAGAGGTGTCGGAGCGGAACGGCGTGCCGGTCAGGGACAGCCGGCGCGCAGCGGGATCGAACGCCTCCCGGAGGCCGTCGCCCCAGGACAGCGCCTCGCCGCCATGGTGGATCTCGTCCAGGATCACCAGTGTGCGCGCGGCCTCGGTCTTGGCCCGGTGCAGCATGGGTTTGCTGGCCACCTGGGCGTACGTCACGGCGACGCCAATGAAGCCGCGCCCGTGCTGGCCGTCAGAGTTTTTGAAGTTGGGATCGATGGCAATACCCACCTTGGCCGCCGCATCCGCCCACTGGCGCTTGAGGTGGTCCGTGGGCGCCACGATGGTCACGCGGTTGACTGCGCCGGAGTCGATGAGCGTGGACGCGACCCGGAGCGCGAAGGTGGTCTTACCCGCGCCGGGCGTGGCCACGGCCAGGAAGTCCCGGGGATTTGTCCTCAGGTAGAGGTCCAGGGCTTCCTGCTGCCAGGCACGGAGTTTCGGGGCGGTTCCCCAGGCTGCACGTTCCGGATAAGCCGGAGGCAGGGTGGGGCCGCCAAAAAGCGTCTCCGTCACTACTTGTTGTTGCCTGAGTCCCCTCCGGGACCCTTGCCGCCGTCGTTGCCCGGGCGGAGGCCTTCATAGACCTCTTTGCACATCGGGCACACCGGGAACTTCTGCGGATCCCGGCCGGGCGTCCAGACTTTGCCGCACAGTGCGATGACGGGTTCCCCGGTCAGCGCGGACTCCATGATCTTTTCCTTGCGCACGTAGTGCGAAAAGCGCTCCCGGTCTCCGGGCTCCACCTCCTGGCGCAGTTCCTCGCGCTCAATGGTGGCCGTGGACGTTCCAGCCCCGGAAAGCTCGCGCATCGGGTCGTTTTCGAGAGGGTCCGTCATGCTAGTCATGCCAACCATCTTAGCCTTTCCGGCTGGTGGGCGTTCGACGGCGGCGCATCCAGCCGCGGTTGGAAACAGCCGCCGCCGCTGTACTTTTCCCCTACTGGACAGGGCCGTTGCCGTGCGGTCAAATACCTTGCCAGCCGGGCTTGTTGTCATAGGTGTGGCGGTAAAAATCCGCCAGTTTCAGGGCCGAGGCGGCAGCCTCGTCCAGCAGGACGGTGGTGTGGGGATGGAACTGCAGCACCGATGCAGGGCAAATCGCGGACACCGGCCCTTCGACAAACTCCCGGACAGCCTGGGCTTTTTGAGCGCCGGTTGCCACGAGGATCACATGCCGGGCATCCATGATCGTCCCCAGACCCTGGGTCAGGACGTGATGCGGAACCTCGGCAAGGCTGCTGAAAAACCGGGCGTTGTCCCGGCGTGTCTGTTCGATGAGGCTCTTGATCCGGGTGCGGGACGCGAAGGAGGACCCCGGCTCGTTGAAACCGATGTGGCCGTCGGTGCCCACACCGAGGAGCTGCAGGTCGATGCCGCCGGCCCCGGCGATGGCCTCCTCGTACGCACGGCAGGCCGCGAGGATGTCTGTGGCCGTCCCGTCCGGTCCGTGGACATTCTCGGGGGCGATGTTGACCCGGTCGGTGAACTCCCGCCGGATGACCTCGCGGTACGATTCGGGATGCCCCGCCGGCAGGCCCACGTACTCGTCCAGGGTGAAAGCCGAGGCACGGCTGAAGTCCAGGCCGTCCCGCTCGTGGCGGGCAGCGAGCTCATCGTATGTGGGCAACGGCGACGATCCGGTGGCGAGCCCCAGGACTGCGTCCGGCTTGTGGCGGAGAAGCTCCCCAATGGCGTCCGCGGCAAGCGTCCCGATCTGTTTGCTGCCGTTGAGGATGACTACTTCCATGCTGTTCCTTCCGGGGCCGTGTCAGTTCTTCACTTCGTTGACTGCTGCCGTGGCAACTGCTTAGCGGTTCACGGTGACCTGGGCCAGCAGCTCAGGTCCGCGGGCGTCCAGCCATCTTCCGCCCAGCCGGACACCCACCACAAACAGGACCAGGCCCAACACGAGACCGACGGCAAGGTTCAACCAGCCGAACAGGCTGTTGCCGGTGACCAGCTGTGCGATCAGGAGGGCGGCCTCCGGCAGCACCAGGACCGTCAGGATTCCCAGTCCGGCGAACTGGACGGCAAGGGTTTGGCCCACATTTCCCGGAGGTTTCTTGAAGGGGCTGTCGCCCGGCAACGGAACTGCCACGGTGTAGCGGGCGGAAACCACCGAGGACAAACCCAGTCCCGTGAAGAGGATCCCCAGGCTTAGCCCCAACTGGCCGGGCAGCACGTCCCAGTCACCGGTGAAGGCAGAGTAGCCACCGGCGAACACCAGGACTACCGGCAGGGCGAAGGCAAGGCACGCCAGGGCACGGCCCAGCCTGTCGTCCAGGCCCCGGACCCCGCTGGCCAGATGCAGGGCGAAGGCGGTGTTGTCATAGGACACATCGGCGGAGATGGACCAGGCGAGGATAAACGCCGACAGCGGGGCCAGGAGCGCCAGGGTGCTGAAGTCACCGGTTTGGCTGCCTTGGAACACCAGCACCACCGGAAGAAGCGGGACCACGATGAGCGAGCCGGAGTAGCGGGGGTCCCGGACCCAGTACGTGAGGGCCCTGGCCATCACGGCGCCGGCAGGAACAGCGGGCAGGAACCCGAGCAGCCCCAGCTTGCCGCCCGTGCGCCTGCCGCTGCCCGAGTAGGGCGGAGTGACGAGGGCCCGTTCCAGCAGCAGCTTCCAGCACCATGCGAGGCCGGCGAGCACCGCAACGGACATCAGCAGCTTCACCGCCGCCGCGTCGGGCCGGCCGGCCGCGACGTCGCCGGCCAGGGCCCAGGGCGCGCCAAGTGGAGTCCACGACAATGTCAGGGCGAAGTCCGGAAGGAATTCGGTGGAGGCGGTGATCCCCCGTCCTACCCCCGCAACGATGGGGCCCAAAAGGACCAGCGGCACCATAAACGCGACGGCGCTCACGTCCTTGAAGCGGCGGGACGACGCGAGGCTTGCCGTAGCCGTGGTCACCACCTTGGACAACACGATGCAGATGAGCAAGCCCACTGTTGCCCCCACCAGGGCTGCGAGCGCGGGCAATACGCCGTGGGACCAGGTCACCACCGTGGACAGTGCCACCAGGGCGGTTGCCAGGCCAGGAATGCCGATCAGTCCGCCCAGCGCCAGCCCTGCGAGCATCTGCTTCATCGGGATGGCGAACGTGGTGAAGCGGGCCGGGTCCAGGGTCATGTCCGTGGCCGAGGCCACCACCGGGATGATTCCCCAGCCGAGGACGGCCGCGGAACCGCCAAGCACCACGGCGGTGTACGCCAGTTCGTGCTCCGCGTGGCGAAGCAGGACCAGCACCACCACCAGGGTGGCCACGACGCTGAGGGCATAGAGCCCTGCGAACGCCATGCCCACCAGCTGCCAGGGGCTGCGGCGCAGGCCGTTGCGCAGCAGCGTGATTTTGAGCCTTAGAAGGTGCGCAACCATTCGAGCCCTTCCGTGTGGCTGCGTCCGCCCACCAGCTGGACGAACCGGTCCTCCAGGGAGACTCCCCCGCGCACCTCGTCGACGGTGCCCGTGGCCAGCAGCCTGCCTCCGGCCACCACCGCGACGTGATCGCACATGCGCTGCACCAGGTCCATCACGTGGCTGGACACAATCACCGTGCCGCCGGATGCCACATAGCTGTCCAGTATGGAGCGGATGTTGGATGCAGACACAGGGTCGACGGCTTCGAAGGGCTCGTCCAGCACCAGCAGGCGGGGCGCATGAATCAGGGCTGAGGCCAGGGCGATCTTTTTGGTCATGCCCGCCGAGTAGTCCACCACCAGCGTTCCGGCGTCCTGGGCCAGGTCCAGTGCCGCCAGCAGCTCGCCCACGCGGCCGGATACAACTTCCTTGTCCATTCCCCGCAGCAGCCCCGCGTACGTAATAAGCTGCTCGCCCGTCAGCCGGTCAAACAGCCGTACGCCGTCCGGCAGGATTCCCATCAGCCGCTTGGCCTCCAGCGGGCGGGCCCAGACATCCACCCCATGGACGACGGCGGTGCCGAAGTCCGGGCGCAGCAGCCCGGTGGCCATCGACAGAGTGGTGGTCTTGCCTGCGCCGTTGGGTCCGACAATCCCGAAAAAGGAACCTGCGGGGACGTCCAGGCTGACGCCGTCCACCGCAATCTTTTGCCCGAAGCGTTTGGCGAGTCCGCGGATGGACAGTGCGGCCACGGTACCGGCGGACCGCGCCGGGTCTGGTTGCTGAGCAGTCATGAAGCCAGACTAGTCCTCAGGCTGCGGCAGCAGGGTCCTCCTGCAGGAGTAGCGAAAAAGGCGTAGGACAACCTCCACCGGGCTACCCGCTTCTACCGCACTTTACGGATCCGAATGGGTCCCCTGGCAGTGGAGGGATCAACCACTGAACCACCCTGGGTGATCTCCACCTCGCCGGCATCCACCAGCCGCCGGGCGGCCTTGCGGGCAGGCTCCATGAGGTCGCGCCAGTTCTCGCCGCCGACTGCGCGCGCAGCATCCGACGGGCAGATGGTGGACGTGGCCGCTCTTGCAGCCAGAAGTTCCAGGATGCTGGCCTCCAGCTGCCGGTCGATCCCGCCATGGGCCTGTTCCTTGTCCGGCCGCCCGTTTGTCATGACGAACGGGTCAATCAGAAGGTGCGCCGGGGGACGGCGCGCTCGTACTGCGGTGCCCAGGTGATGTCATGGCCCAGCTCGAAGGCGGCACGCAACCACCAGTGCGGGTCCCGGAGCGCGGCCCGGGCAATAAAGACGCCGTCAGCCTGTCCGGTCGCAACCGCATGTTCGGCCTGGCCTGCCGAGGTCAGGAGGCCCACGGTGCCGGTGGGTACTCCCGCGTCCCTGCGAATGGCGGCAGAGAACCCCGTTTGGTATCCGGGCCCCGCCTTGATCTGCTGATGGGCTACGGCTCCTCCGCTGGAAACGTCAACGAGGTCCACGCCGTGCCGGGCAGCCTCCTGCGCCAGCCGCACGGAAGCCGCGAGGTCAACCCCGCCGTCGGCCCAGTCACTGGCCGAAATCCTCAGGAGCAGGGGCATGGAGTCCGGAAGACCGCCCGCACCGCATCAACCACAGCAAGCATCAGGCGGTTCCGCCCTGTTTCGTCCCCGCCCCAGGCGTCGGTCCGCGTGTTGATCAGCGGGCTCTGGAACTGGTGCAGCAGGTAACCGTGCGCACCGTGGATTTCCACCGTATCGAACCCGGCGTCGACGGCGCGGACCGCGGCGGCCGCGAAGTCGCCGATCACCCCTTCAATCTGTTCCGCGCTCATCGCGGCGGGTGCGGCGTAGCCGTCGAAGGCCGACGGTGAGGGCCCCACTGTGGTCCACCCGCCGTCGGACTCCGGGACACTGCCGTGCTTGCCGGAGAAGGGCCAGTATGTTGAGGCCTTCCGGCCCGCATGGGCCAACTGGACGCCGATTTTTGCTTCCGCCGCACCGTGCCGGTGCACAAAGGACGTGATCCTCTGCCAGGCTTCGGCCTGGGCATCGTTGTACAGGCCGGCGTCGCGCGGGCTGATCATGCCCTCGTGGTTTACGGCGGCAGCCTCGGTGAGGATCAGCGCGGCGCCGCCGGCGGCAAAGGAGCCCAGGTGCATCAGGTGCCAGTCGTGTGGAACGCCGGGCGCGGCGTCGGCATCGCAGCTGTATTGGCACATGGGCGATACCCAGCCGCGGTGCTGGAGCTCAAGCGAACGGAGCTTCAGCGGCTCAAATAAAGCGGACATTAGAACAGCACCCGCGCGAGTGCCTGGCGCGCTTTGGCAACCCGGTCGTCCGCAGCACCCACAACGTCGAACAGCTCAAGCAGGCGGACGCGCGCAGTCTCGCGCTCCGGGCCGAAATTCCTGCCGATGAAACTGACCAGGCGGTTCAACGCGTCCTCCACGTGCCCGCCGGCAACATCCAGGTCAGCGACGGCAAGCTGTGCCTGCAGGTTGTCCGGCTCGTTGGCGGCATTGGCGCGCAGTGCTTCGCTGTCCTCGGCCGAGAGCGGCTGGAGACGCTCCATCAGCTCCACCTGGGCCAGCCCCGCCTTGGCCTCATGGTCGGCGGGCATCTCGTTCAGGGCCTGCCGGTAGGCTTCGGCCGCCGCCGCGTAGTCGCCTGCTTCGATGGCGTCAAAGGCCGTCTGGTGGAGCGGCGGCAGCGGGGCGGGCCCGTCTTCCTGCGCGGCACCCCCGCCGAGGCTTCCGGTCACGCCGTTAGCCGCGGCCACCTTCAGCAGTTCGTCAAGCAGGCCGCGGACCTGCTGTTCGTCGGCGCCGCCCTGGAAAAGCGGAACCGGCTGGCCCTTGAGTACGGCGACTGCGGTGGGCACGGCCTGCACCTGGAACGCCTGGGCCAGCTGCGGGAACGCCTCGATGTCGGCCGCTCCCAGGACCAACCGGCCGCCGTAGCTGTCCACCACGCGTTCCAGGACGTCCAGCATGGTTGCCGATTCGGGTGAGTAGGAAGCCCACAGGGCGAAAACTACAGGTACCTGCGCGGACAGTTCCACCAGTTGCTGGAAGTTGCCCTCGGTCACGTTGACCACCAGTTCGGGAGCACCGGGAGTGACGCCGGGCTGCGTTCCTCCCGGCGCTTCCGGTCCCGATGGCGGGGCGGCCGCGGCGGGGCGCTGCTTCAGCGAAGAAAGGTCGACGGCGCCGCGCAGGTTAAGCGGGTTGGCAGCGGCAGGAGGGACTGGGCGGGAAGCTGGCGAACTCATGCTTTCCACTCTAGCCACTCCGGCCGCTGCCGGGGGTAATGCAGGGACGGCGCCTACTTGAAGCTGGCGCCCACCAGGCCGCGGGTGGCGGCCACAAGCTTCATGGGGTCGGTGGAGCCGGCCGGGGGAACGTAAACGGCCACGGACTCGGCGAAGCCCAGGACCATCCCGGTGGTGGTTTCCTTGCCGCCGGCCAGGGCTGCGGCGTCGTCACCGATGGTGAGCTTGTCACCGGCAGCCTTCGGCGTTCCCTCGAAGCCGAAGTTAATCCGGCCCAGGACCAGGGCGCCGCCGTCGGCAGTGCGGAACACCACAGTGCTTTCGGGGACAACCTTGTGCGTGAAGGAGAAGTTGCCGTTCTCGCCCGCCTTGACCACTTCAGCCTGGTAGGACAGCGTGTCCGCGATGTACGGCGAGGACTCGCCCTCCACCAGCTTGTCCTTGAACGCGGACTCGGCGGTGGTAAGTCGGTCGGCCAGGCCGGACATGGCTTCCTCGCCGCTGTAGAGCAGCCCGGTCTTGTCACCGGCTGCCAGCGTCTCGGTACCGTCCCGGTTAATGGTGGGGAAGGTGGTACCGGGCTGGAGCGGGTTGGTCTCCACGAGCTTGTAGTTCTCGCGCGGTGATGCCTGGACCATTGTCAGGAGTTGCGGAACCACGTTGCCGTCGCCCTGCGTCACGGCAAGGACGGACCGCGGCCAGTCGCGGTTGCTGGTGACCACGGTGGTGAGGAGCTTGGTGGAACGAACAGGCATGCGTGCCTCGTAGGATCCCACCTGGGAGCGGATCTTGTAGTTCTGGGTCCGGACTTCAAGCTCGGTCCCGCCCACGCGGTCGGCGAGCTTTGCTGCATCCTTCGCTGCGTCGCCGGCGTCCGCTGCGCTGGAGACCTGCTCCAGGACGCGGCGGAACTGGGCGTCCAGCAGCACGGGCGAGCCAGACTGCTCCTGCGCGGCGGCTGAAGCATCCGTGGACGGCTCGGGGGCGGGCGAGGCAGCACCTGCGGCCACACCGGTTCCGGCCACAACAGCAGCCGCAACCACTCCGGCGGCGGCCATGGTCACCCGCGAGGAGGAACGCGCCTCAGTCCTGGCACGGGCACGCTGGGCGAAACCGCTGCCCTTGCCGTCGCCTTCGCCATTGCGCTTGCGCATCGAGAGCAGCGCGAGGACGATCCCGCCGAGGGTCAGGAGCGAGCCCAGCACCATCAGTGGAACTGCCCACGGGGTGGAGGTGTCGTTCGGGAACGTCATGGAGATGGAGGCCGGAGCGGGCTGGGTGCCGTCGGAGGCCAGCAGGAGGGTCCAGTCGCCGTCGGCCGGGGGCGTCCAGGAGTACTCCAACTCGCCGCTGGCGTTCTCCGTGGAAACCCAGAGGTCCGAACCTGCGGGGTTGGGCGCTGTCGCTTCGCCGTCTGCGTGTTCCACCGACAGCGACGTACCGTCCTCCGAAACCCCCGTCACGGTGTTGTGCGCCGTCTGGCCCACCCAGGCGTCCACGTCATCGGGACGCCCTGATGCCAGCAGGAAGTTGCCATCACCCTCGATGTTGATCTTGACGGTGCCGCCGTGCAGGGTGCGCAGGTTCTGGTCAATGACGGTCAGTGGCGCAGCCCCGGCATCAGCCGGCGCAGTGGCCGTGAAAGTCTCGGACGGCGCCCAGATGGTTCTCTGGCCGATACCGGCCAGCAGTGTCAGGAGGCCGAGCAGCACGAGTGCGACTGCAGTCTTTAAACGCAAGGGAACACCTATCATCAGCGGGGGTTTACCTTCAATAGTAACGGTTTGGTTACCGGGACCCTGGTCCGGACGCCCGAAACGCCCCTTCCTCCGCCCCCGAAAGGGGCCCTCCGCAGGTGTTGACAAGGCTGCTGATAGTGTTTGCGATGATCATCACACCGGCCCGCACCAGCGGCGCCACGCACTGAACAGGCCCTAAATTCCAGTGACTGACAAGACGGACGAGTCCTCCGCGGCACACGAGAATCCGACGGGTGCTGAGCCTTCGGCAGGCGCTCCGCAGGTCCCTGCGCCTGTGCGCCGGACGGGGGCAGCCGCGGCGGCCCTCGGACTGGTGGTACGCCGCCTTCGCCAGCCGCTGCCCGGCGCCCAGCCGAGGCTCCGCTTTGAGATGCCGCCCGAGTACTCCCACCAGGACAACAAGGCGGCCGGTGTGTCCGGCGAGGTGGAGCCGCAGTTCGGAGATCCCGGCCCGCGGATGTCGCCGCAGCATCCCCTGTACATGGGATTCATGGGTACCGTGGGTGTGGGCCTGGCCCTGCTGGTCTACTGGATCGGGTCCAACACCACGCAGCTGCTGCTGTGGATCGTGGCTGCGCTGTTCATCTCACTGGGCCTGGAGCCGGTGGTGGGCTGGCTGGAAAGCCGCAAGATCCCCCGCCCTGCCGGAATCCTGGTGTCCGTCACCGTGCTGGTGAGCGCCGTCGTCGGGTTTTTTGCCACCCTTATCCCCACGATCGTGGAGCAGGTTACGGAAATTGTCCAGCAGGCACCTGTCTGGGTACGGGACTTCATTGATTCAGACTTCTTCCGCAGCCTCGATGACCAGTTCGGCGTCCGGGACAGGATTACGGAGGAGCTGGACAAGTTCGTCAACGACCCCGCTGCAGTAGGCGGAATTTTCGGCGGTGTGGTGACCTTCGGATCGACGGTGGCCAACGGCCTGTTCGGCACCCTGATTGTGCTGGTACTGAGCCTGTACTTCCTGGCTGCCCTGCCGGCCATGAAAAAGTGGGGTTACCGGCTGGCACCCCGTTCCCGCCGTGACCGAGTGGAGGCGTTGTCCGAGGAGATTACCCGCTCGGTGGGCAATTACGTGATCGGCCAGGCCTGCGTGGCCCTGCTGAATGCCACATTCGCCTTCATCGTGATGTCAATCGTAGGGGTCCCCTTCGCACTCCTGCTGGCGTTCGTGGTGGCCCTGCTCGCCTTTATCCCTTTGGTGGGCGGGCTGATTGCGGGTGTGCTGGTAGTCCTCATCGCGCTCACCGAAGGCTGGCAGACCGCTACAATTTACGCCATTTGCTACTTTGCATACCTGCAGTTCGAGGCGTACTTCATCTCCCCGCGCATCATGCAGAAGGCAGTCGCCGTGCCGGGTGCAGTGGCAGTCATTTCCGTTATCGCCGGCGGCAGCGTGCTGGGTGTACTCGGCGCCCTGATTGCCATTCCCACGGCGGCCGCCGTCCTGCTGCTGATCCGGGAAATTTACATCGTGCGTCAGGACAAGCACTGACCCACGGCCCCTGAGCCCGGCTTAGGCCGGGGCGTTGGCCGCGGGTCCGTCCCATTCCTGCGGCAGGCTGGTCCCGCCAGGGCCTGCTCCGGTGACCTCATCCACAATCTCGTTCAGGACGCGCCCGGCGTACTTCTCCCCCACCCACAGATGCTTGGCGCCTGTGACTCCCACAACGCGGGCCTGGGGCACCAGGGTGAAGCGAGCGGCTGCGGCCTCCGGCTGCAGGTAGTCATCGTGCTCGGGCACCAGGACCTTGAGTGGTTTTCCTGACTGTGCCCATTCCAGCAGGTGCGCATCCTTGGCCCGGTGCAGCGGCGGGGACAGCAGGACTGCGCCCTCGATCCGCGAAGCGACCGGCTCGGTGGCGCCGTACATCAGGGCAAGTTCGGTGCCGAAGGACCAGCCCACGAGCCACCGGTTGGGCAGGCCGCGTTCGACGGCGAAGCGGACGGCCGCCTCCACGTCATGCCGCTCCCCAACACCCTCCTCGAAGGCACCGGTGCTGGTACCCCGCGGGGACTCCGTGCCGCGGGTATTGAACCGCAGCACCGCGATACCGGCGAGCGCCGGCAGCCTGTAGGAGGCCTTGCGGTAGACGTGGGAATCCATAAATCCGCCGTGGGTAGGCAGCGGGTGCAGGGTAATCAGCGTGGCATTGACCGGGCCGGACTCCGGCAGCGCCAGTTCGCCCACCAAAACGTGGCCGTCCTCCGTCTCCAGCTCCACGTTTTCGCGCCGGGCCGGCAGGACAGTGGAGGCCCGGATGGGAGTGGGGCCGGTGGACTGGCTGTATTCATACGACGCCGGATCAAAAGTCATGCCTGCCAGCTTAGCGACAGCTGCGCCCCTCCCTTACCGGTAGCGGTAACTGCGGGTCATCCAGCAGTTGGTGTGCCAGTGGCGGCGTTCCGCCAGCCCGGCAGCGGCACCGAAGAGGTGGTCATCCTTCCAGACCACCAGGTGGGCAACCCCTGGCAGCACCGCGGTGGAACACTCGGGGCAAATGTAGGTCTTTTCGGCATTCCTTGCCGTCATGGTGCGCACCATCCAGTCGCCGTCCGGAGCGCTTTCCCGCCGGGCGATCCCTGCCCGCGCGCGTTCCAGGTCGAGTTCAGGGACCTCGCTGCTGCCCTTCCTTCCGGCCGCCCTGCCCGAAGCGGCACCGGATTTCCCGGACACGGGACGGCGGGGTCGGTTGGAGCGCGGCATGCATCCATTCTGCCCCAGCACGGGACCCGGCCAATCCCTGCAAGGTCCGCGTCATGCTTGACGCAGGACTTTCCCGGGGCGGAGGCCGGCGGCACCAGACGGTAGTCTGTACGGCGTGCGACTTGTCATAGCCCGATGCTCTGTTGATTATGTTGGCCGGCTCAAAGCCCATCTCCCCCTTGCCACCAGGCTGCTGCTGGTCAAGGCTGACGGCTCTGTGCTGGTCCACTCGGACGGCGGCTCCTATAAGCCGCTCAACTGGATGAGCCCGCCGGCCACCCTCCGGGTCTCCTCCCCCGAGGACGTGGACCTCGAACTGGGAGTTGTCGAGCAATGGACGGTGCAGTCGGCCAAGACGGACGACCGCCTGATCATCAATATCCACGAGAAACTCAGCGAGTCCTCCCACGACCTGGGTGTTGATCCGGGCCTGATCAAGGACGGTGTGGAGGCGGACCTGCAGCGCCTGCTGGCGGAACAGATTGAAACGCTGGGTGAGGGATACTCCCTGATACGCCGAGAGTACTTCACGGCCATCGGACCGGTGGACATCCTTGCCCGCGACTCGGGCGGCGGCACCGTGGCCATCGAGCTCAAGCGGCGCGGCGACATCGATGGCGTGGAGCAGCTCACCCGGTACCTCGAGTTGCTGAACCGCGATCCGCTGCTGGCGCCGGTACGGGGCATCTTCGCTGCACAACAGATCAAGCCGCAGGCCAAGGTCCTGGCCAACGACCGCGGTATCGACTGCGTCACCCTTGACTACGACGCCATGCGCGGCGTGGATGACAGCGAGTCCAGGCTTTTTTGACGGCTGCCATTCCCCGGTACTCCCCCTCCGGGCCAATGAGCCTATTTTGGTCCCGCCCAGGCTCGCACAAGGTCATTTAACCGACTTTTTGCCTAAAATTTAGGTGTTTCCCCGGCCAAACCGTTGACCTCCGCTGGGCAGCGTGAAATTGTTATCTCAGTCTTTGTGTAGGTGTTTTTCATGCTCGCAAGACATGTTGCGAGTGCGAAGCTCCTGCAGCGCCGGTCCCATTTCCGGACGGGCAATCCAGGATTCTTCTCACGGAGTGACCAAGGCCGGCACGAGGTGTGCCGATCTTAAGCAAGTTCCACAATGAGGAGAAATAAATGGCACAGGGAACCGTCAAGTGGTTCAACGCTGAAAAGGGCTTCGGCTTCATTACCCCGGATGACTCCGATGGTGATGTCTTCGTGCACTACTCGGAGATCCAGACCGGTGGATTCAAAACCCTCGACGAGAACCAGCGTGTTCAGTTCGAAATCGGCCAGGGTGCCAAGGGTCCCCAAGCAACCGGCGTAACGCTGGTCTAGTCCCCGCGTCTGGCCGCTAAATGCGGCCGGCAGCGAAAGAATGATCCCCGGCAATTATGCCGGGGATCATTTTTGTTGAATTACGGGTTTCATCCAGTGGCCGCGTTGGGCGGTCCTTCGCCGGCCTGGGCGTGCATTGTTGGTGCTAATTGGAAGAAGTTCAGTTCACCAATTTGCGCACCAGGCGCGCACCCTGCGGAAGGGAAAGCCCTGGCAAGTAGGCACGTGTTAATGCGCGGCCAATTGCGGGCAGGTGGAGCGGGTCCTGGTAATACAGGTAAAGGGCCCGGTACTCCGGCTTGAACCGGGACTTGAAGGCTGCCAGGGACCGGAATCCGTAGACCGGTTCCAGGGCATGTCCCACGAGGTCGAGGATCCGGACCAGGTTATCCGCTTCACCCTCCCGCGCGGAATCGCCGCCGGCTCCGGGGACACTTGCCAGCGGCGAACCCGAAAGGGAGATGACCTCCACCGAACTGCGCAGCTCGAGCACCGCAGAGGCGATCAGGAATTCCATCACTCCCGGGAACCCCTCGGCTCCCCGGCGCATAACGTCGAGCGTCCGGCTGACAAGCCGCCCGCCGTCGTAAACCGGGAGCCAGCTGGTCACTCCATGGACGGTGCCATCATCGTCTACGGCGAGGCAGCACAGTACCTCCCGGTCATCGAGCTCATCAATGCCGCCGAGGGTGAAGCCCATCTCGGGGACAGTCTTTCCAGCTGCCCATTCCTCGGAGACTTCACTCAGGCGTGAGCGCAGCGCCGCGGGCAGCGACTCATACGATCCCCAGACAGCCCTGACTCCCAACTTTGCCGCACGGTTCAGCGCAGTTCGGACGTTCTGCCACTCCTTGCCCTTGAATTCGAGCTCGCGAATGGCCAGCCGGGTCTCCTGCGCCACGGCAACCCGCGAGAAGCCGCGCTCCTGGAGCATGGGCCAGAGGGTGTCGTCGCAGGAGTAGAGCGCAGGGATCAGGGCCTGCTGGCCGCAGTGGGCCAAAAAGCCCGCCGTGACGTCCTTCTGCGACCGCACCGGACCGAAGGCTCCGCCCAGGGTCAGCGCCACGCTGCCGTGCCGCTGGAAGGCCACCGCCCCCCGGCCGTCGGGACTGAACCAGTACTCATTGGGTTCCCAGAGCGCCATCCAGGAAAGCGGTCCGCCGCCCTGGTGAAGCAGCTTGCGGGCCTGGATCCTGTCCTGCCGCCCGGAATCGTTGCCATGGTGTCCGCCCAGCAGCGCCCACCAAACGGCCGCCAGGGCAATCACCCAGAACACTGGACCGGAGTACGCAAAGAGGACAGCCTCCACACTGTTCCGGTCAGAGAAAAGTCGGTGGTAATGCTGCGGGATGGGAACGGGGACGTATTGCCGGGCGAGCTCCGCGAACAGTCCCAGCAGGCCGCCGTCGCGGGTCAGCCCGCCTGCCCAGAACCAGGCAACCGCGTAGGCGCCGGCAAGGACGAGCCACGTTCCGCCCACCACCAGCCCCAGCGTCCGCCGGGCGGAGGGCAGCGTCTGTACGCGGAAATGCCGCCGGTTGAACCAGAGGAGCACCGCCAGCAGCAGCGGTACCCCCACCAGCGGAAGCACGTGGGCGAAGGCAGATCCCATCGGCGCGGCGGACGGCCCGGGCAGCCGGGACGGAACCAGGGCGAACAGCGCCAGGTAGACGGCCGCCAGCCCGGTTACTGCGAACTGGATGGCGAGGGCGATGTTGAGGGCCAACCGCCGGCCGCGGCGCATGCCGTCCGCACAGATCAGCAGCAGGACCACCGGAACAACTGCAAGCGCAAGGCCGAAGGGTCCGGCGAAACCCGCCCTGCCCGCTTCGAGGCAGGATGCTTCCACTGTGGCGCCGCAGTTGAACGCCAGCTGGCTGAATGTGGGCATCGGATTCAGCACGACGTCACGCAGGAGCGCCAGCGGGCCGGTGGGTGCCCGCGCTATACCCGTGAGGATCGGACCCACCGCGAACACGGCGACGGTGAGGGCGAGGAGGTTCCGGGTTTCCCTGCCGGTGGACCGGTGCCGGTGGAGGTGGCCGTGGTCGCCCTGGATCCACCACCCGGCCAGGAGTCCCAGGACAGCGCCCAGCAGCCCGATGACCGTTTCAGCATGCCCAATGTAAAGCACCAGCAGGAGCGAGATGGACAGTATGCCCGTGCGCAGCCGGCGCTGCCACAGGACCGGCAGCGTTCCACTCGCCGCGAGTGCCGTGGTCAGGACTGCCGGATAGGGTCCGATCAGGATGTCATCAGCCATCCGGTCAAGCCATCCGTCGCCCGCGTAGCCTGCCAGTTGGGTGAGCAGCAGGAACAGCGTCACCGCTGCGAACTGGCCGCCGAAGAAGAACGCGGCCGCTGCAGGTGATCCCAGCCGCCGTTCGGCAGGGCCCAGCAACAGCAGGATCATCAGGGATGCGGCAACGTAGGCCATCGGGTTGGTGGCGAAGAAGAGGCTGGTGAACAAGGACCACCAATTGCCCTCGCGCAGCCCCGGCCCGCTGACTCCTGCCACATCGAGCAACTGCTCAGGAGGCCCCGCCATATAGCTGCCGGTGATGGCTCCGGTTGCCAGGAACACCACCAGCACGGCCATGGAGAACGGCATCGATTTCAGCGCCTCGATGATCCGGTTCCGGGCCGGGCGTCCCACGGTGGTCCACGCCAGGGTTGCTGTGCGGACCGGCTGTCCGGAGCTCACTGCTGGAGTCCCCACCGTTCGGCCAGGAACTGCAGTGCATCGGCAATCCGCTTGGACGACACATCCCACGAGTGTCCGGTGTGTTCCACCTCGTGGGCCCGCACACTGAAGCCGGCGTCCCGGGCCGCTGCGGCCAGTGTGTGAAGGTACGCCACAAATTCGGGGTCGTCCTGGCCGGCAGTGAGGTAAGCCCCGCTGGACTCAAAGCTGCGTTCCTTCATGATGGCAAGGGGCGTCTGCCGTTCAAACAAGTCCGGTTCCCCCGGGAAGGCGGCGTCAATGGTTTTCTGCCGTTCCTTGGCTATCGCCGGTTCGGCTTCGCCGGAGAAGGAGAGGACTGACGGAAACAGTCCGGGGTGCCGGGTTCCCATTTGCAGGGCGCAGGTGCCGCCGAAGGAGAATCCGCCGATGGCCCACTGGTGGTGGTTGGTGTCCACTGCAAGGGTGGTGCTGATCCATTCCGTGACATCCCGGGAAAGGTAGGTATCGGCCTTGGCTATGCGGCTGTCCATACACATGGTGTTGGCGGACTGGGCGCCGTTCGGGTCGGGCACCACCACCACTGGTGCGACCCCGCCGTGGGACTGTGCGAACGAGTCCATGTGGGTCTGAATGCTGCCCCCGGTAATCCAGTCAGCGGGGCCGCCGGGCTGGCCGGCTACCAGGACAAGCACCGGAAGGGCAGGACGCTTCTCTGAGAAGTA
Organism: Pseudarthrobacter sp. NPDC058329; assembly: GCF_042879835.1. Classification (NCBI taxonomy): domain Bacteria; kingdom Bacillati; phylum Actinomycetota; class Actinomycetes; order Micrococcales; family Micrococcaceae; genus Pseudarthrobacter; species Pseudarthrobacter sp. NPDC058329. The sequence goes on along the minus strand of NZ_JBHVZR010000001.1, from coordinate 496,681 downwards.
TGCGGGCGGCAGGTAGATATAGGCTTCGCGCGTATCCATGCCGGAAAGGACGCCGGGGATGGCGGACCTGCGGAGCACTCCCCCGCCCGGCAGCGCGCCCTGGGGTGCCCACCCAAGGAGGGGGACGCCGTCGGCCTCACCTGGCTGGCGCATCAGCTCCGGTTCGAGGGCGGGGATTCGGGCCAGCGCCGTGCCGAACAGGTCATCCACAGTTCGGTTCAGTCCAAAATAGGCATTGATCTGGACAGATGAAAGGGCCACAACCAGAACTACTGCCGCCAGGCCGGTGGCGCGTCGGCGCCAACTGCTCCGGGGCAGCCGGAGCAGGAACAGGATCAGGGCGGCGACACAGGGCACCACCCACAGCAGCACCTGATCCGGAATGTTGTCCGGAAACACGGAGAAGACGTTGATGAGGGCCCAGTGGACCATGGCCACCAGCGCGAAGCAATGGCGGCAGCGGCGGTGGCGCGGAGAATCCAGCGCCGCGCGCGGATGTGGGAGGGCGGCGCCAGGAGATAGAGAGCGCCTGCCAGGCCCAGGACGAGGGAACCCCAGTACACCGGGCCCTCGGTGAGCCGGAGATCGAAGAACCAGTCCACGCGGGCTAGCGCCAGGTACCCACGCCGATGACCGGCCCGGCCTCAAGCCAGGACGAGAGACCGGCATAGGCGTCGAATTTCATGGCAAGGCGCAGGTCCTGGCCTTCATACCGCAATTCGACGATGACGACGTCAGGCTGGACCTTGACGGCCTCAGCTTCGGTGGGCTTGCGCCGGCCCAGCAGTTCGAGCGAATGACGCTTGAACTTGTGCTTGGGACGGACGCTCAGCGAGAGCAGCCGGAACCACTCGAGGTCGTTGTCCTGATAACGACAAACCCCCATCTGCCAGCTGTTACCAGCAACGCAAATGGAGGCGTCCACCGTGCCGAGGGCACGCCGCAGATTGAAGCGGCGCACCCCCGAAAGGCACAGTGCAAATATCAGCAATCCAAAAACGATTGCCATGGCGATGAACGGAAGACTCGGTGCGTCCATCAAGGTGGTGCTAGCGGATCCCAGCGGTAGCCGAGCCGCCCAGGTGGGCGTTGTCAGCAACAATAACCACGCGGTTGTTGTCGACGGAGAAGAATCCGCCGTCCACATCTACAGCGATACGGTCACCGGACACCGGCTGGATGGCCAGTTCACCCTCGGCCAGGATCGCCAGCAGGGGCGAGTGGCCGGGCAGGATTCCGATTTCACCATCGCTGGTGCGGGCCTTGACCATCTTGGCCGCTCCGGACCACACGAAGTGGTCCGCTGCGACAATCTCAACCTCAAGCTCAGCCATATTACTTGGTCTGTTCCTGGATCTTGGCCCACTGGCGCTCAACGTCATCAAGGCCACCGACGTTGAAGAACGCCTGCTCCGCAATGTGGTCCAGCTCGCCGTCGCAGATGGCGGTGAAGCCTTCAACGGTGTCCTTGATGGAAACCGTGGAGCCCTCGACGCCGGTGAACTGCTTGGCGGTGTAGGTGTTCTGCGAGAGGAACTGCTGGATGCGGCGTGCACGCGACACAACGATCTTGTCCTCTTCGGAGAGTTCGTCAACACCGAGGATGGCGATGATGTCCTGGAGTTCCTTGTTCTTCTGCAGGATCTGCTTCACACGGACGGCCGTGTTGTAGTGGTCCTTGCCGATGTACTGGGGATCCAGGATGCGGGAGGTCGACGTCAGCGGGTCAACGGCCGGGTACAGACCACGGGAGGCGATTTCACGGGAAAGTTCCGTGGTCGCGTCGAGGTGTGCGAAGGTCGTGGCCGGAGCCGGGTCGGTGTAGTCATCTGCGGGAACGTAGATGGCCTGCATCGAGGTGATGGAGTGGCCCTTGGTGGACGTGATGCGCTCCTGCAGGAGACCCATCTCATCAGCCAGGTTGGGCTGGTAGCCCACGGCCGACGGCATGCGGCCGAGGAGGGTAGAAACCTCGGAACCTGCCTGCGTGAAGCGGAAGATGTTGTCGATGAAGAGCAGCACGTCCTGGTTCTGCACATCGCGGAAGTACTCCGCCATGGTCAGGGCAGACAGGGCCACGCGCAGGCGCGTTCCCGGCGGCTCATCCATCTGGCCGAATACAAGGGCGGTGTCCTTGAGGACGCCTGCCTCTTCCATTTCAACCCAGAGGTCGTTGCCTTCACGGGTACGCTCGCCAACACCGGCGAATACCGAAGTACCACCGAAGTTGCGGGCAACACGCGTGATCATTTCCTGGATCAGAACGGTCTTGCCCACGCCGGCGCCGCCGAACAGGCCGATCTTGCCACCCTTGATGTACGGGGTGAGAAGGTCGATGACCTTGATGCCGGTTTCGAGCATCTCGGTGGAGCCTTCGAGCGAAGCGAAACTCGGAGCCTTGCGGTGGATGGGCCAGCGTTCGCTGATCTCCAGTTCCGCTTCGGTAACGTCCAGGGGCTGGCCCAGGACGTTGAAGATGTGTCCCTTGACGCCGTCGCCGACGGGTACGGAAATCGGCGCACCGCTGTCCACTACGGACGTACCGCGGACAAGTCCGTCGGTGGCCTGCAGGGAGATGGCGCGGACGAGGTTGTCACCCAGGTGCTGGGACGTCTCGAACGTGATGGTCTTGGTCTCACCGTTGAGAGTGATCTCGGTGGTGAGTGCGTTGTAGATGGACGGGATTGCGTCAGCCGGGAATTCGACGTCGACAACCGGGCCGATTACGCGCGCAATGCGGCCGGTGGCACCGGACCTTGCGGCTACGTGTTCGGTAGCAGTGGCAGTCATCTCTCTCACTTCACTCAGTAGATGGCGTGGGTTTAAGTTTATCTGTGGTGGTGCAGGTCCAGCGGAACCGGGCCTTGCAGGCTAGGACGCGAGGGCGTCTGCGCCGGCAACGATCTCGGACAGCTCCTGCGTAATTTCAGCCTGGCGGGCCGTGTTGCGCAGACGCGTGTACTTCTTGATGAGGTCCGTAGCATTGTCGCCTGCGGACTTCATGGCCCGCTGGCGTGCAGCAAGCTCGGAAGCCGCTGCCTGCAGCATGGCCGCGAAGATACGTGACTCGATGTAGCGCGGCAGCAGAGCGTCAAGAACACGCTCGGTTTCCGGCTCGAACTCGTACAGCGGCAACAGGTCCGACTCAGAAGCAGCCTGCTCTTCCACTACTTCCAGGGGAAGCAGGCGGATGACTGTGGGCTCCTGGGTAACCATGGACTTGAAGCGGGTGTACACCACGTGGATTTCGTCCACGCCGCCCTCTTCAAAGTCGGTTGCGAAATCTGCCAGCAGAGCTTCGCCGACTTCGCGCGCGGTAGTGAACTCGGGTGCGTCGGTGCCTCCGGTCCAAACCCGTGAGTATTCACGGTTCCGGAACTCGAAGTAGGCCTGCGCCTTGCGTCCGACGAGGTACGTCTTGACTTCCTTGCCTTCAGCGTGGAGCAGCTCGTTGAGACCCTCCACCTGCTTCAGCACACTTGCCGAGTACGAACCAGCCAGGCCACGGTCCGAGGTGATTACCAGGACGGCGGCACGGCGGATCTGCTCCGGCTCGGTGGTCAGCGGGTGGTCGATTTCGCTTTGGCTGGCGACAGCAGAAACGGCGCGCGTGATCGCGTTCGCGTAAGGCAGTGAAGCTGCTACGCGCGCACGGGCCTTGCCGATGCGCGAGGTAGCGATCAGTTCCATCGCCTTGAAGATCTTGCGCATCGACGTGGTCGAGCTGATCTTCTGGCGGTAGACCCGAATCTGGGCTCCCATACTTATCCTTTCCTAACATTCCGTAGACCGCGTGTGCCGGACCCCGTGGGCCCGGCACACCCGGTCAGTGGAATTAGCGCTTCTGCTTGACGATTTTTTCCTGGTCGACATCGCCCTCGGAGATAGCGCTGTGCTCCTCGTGGCCGGCGCCTACCAAGTGGTTGTCACCTTCACCGAAGAAGCCCTTTTTGAAGGCCACGATGGCGGACTTCAGCGCTGCCACGGTGTCATCGTCCAGCACGTTGGTCTGCGCCAGCGTGGTGAGGATCGAGGACTTGTGAGTGAGGTGCTCCAGGAACTCCGACTCGAAACGGTTGATGTCCTCAACCGGCACGTCGTCGAGGTAGCCGTTGGTGCCTGCCCAGATCGATACAACCTGGTTCTCCACCGGGAACGGCGAGTACTGGCCCTGCTTGAGCAGTTCCATCAGGCGTGCGCCACGGGTGAGCTGCTGGCGTGAAGCGGCGTCCAGGTCAGAGGCGAACATGGCGAATGCCTGCATGTCGCGGTACTGGGCGAGGTCCAGCTTCAACGTACCGGAGACCTTCTTCATGGACTTCACCTGTGCGGCGCCGCCCACGCGGGACACCGACACACCAACGTCAACAGCAGGACGCTGGTTGGCGTTGAAGAGGTCCGACTGGAGGAAGATCTGGCCATCGGTGATGGAGATGACGTTGGTCGGGATGTAGGCCGAAACGTCGTTGGCCTTGGTCTCGATCAGCGGCAGACCGGTCATGGAACCTGCGCCCAGCTCGTCGGAGAGCTTTGCACAACGCTCGAGCAGGCGGGAGTGCAAGTAGAACACGTCGCCCGGGTAGGCTTCGCGTCCCGGCGGACGGCGGAGCAGCAGCGACACTGCACGGTAAGCCTCAGCCTGCTTGGAAAGGTCATCAAACACGATGAGGACGTGCTTGCCGCCGTACATCCAGTGCTGCCCGATGGCCGAGCCGGCGTAGGGTGCGAGGTACTTGAAGCCAGCGGGGTCGGAAGCGGGAGACGCCACAATGGTGGTGTACTCCAGCGCGCCGTTGTCCTCGAGGGTCTGGCGGATGGCGGCAATGGTTGACGCCTTCTGGCCGATCGCCACGTAGATGCAGCGCACCTGCTTGGTCACATCGCCCGAAGCCCAGTTGGCCTTCTGGTTGATGATGGTGTCGATCGCAATGGCGGACTTGCCCGTCTGGCGGTCACCAATGATGAGCTGGCGCTGGCCGCGGCCGATCGGGATCATGGCGTCGATAGCCTTGAGTCCGGTCTGCATCGGCTCGTGCACCGACTTGCGCTGGGTCACGCCCGGAGCCTGGAGCTCCAGTGCGCGGGTGGTCTCGGCCTTGATCTCGCCGAGGTCGTCGATGGGCACGCCCAGCGGGTCAACAACACGGCCGAGGAAGGCGTCGCCCACGGGTACGGACAGAACCTGTCCGGTGCGGTGCACTTCCTGGCCTTCTTCGATGCCGGTGAAGTCGCCGAGGATGATGACGCCGATTTCGCGGACGTCAAGGTTCTGGGCGAGGCCCAGGGTGCCGTCCTCGAAGCGCAGCAGCTCGTTCGCCATGACCGAGGGAAGGCCCTCAACACGGGCGATGCCGTCACTAGCGGTGGTTACGCGGCCGACCTCTACGCGCTCTGCGTTTCCGGGTTCGTAGGACGCCGCGAACTCGTTCAGCGCATTACGGACGTCGTCGGCGTTGATGGTCAATTCGGCCATCTGCAGTCCCTGCTCTCCTGTTTTGTGATCACCGTTGTCCACGGTGACCGGGGTTTCTATCAGTTGTGTTGTGCTTGTCCGGCTAGCCGGCCAGCTGGCGCTGCAGCTCGCCGAGGCGGGTGATGACCGAAGCGTCGAGCACTTCGTCACCTACCTGGACGCGGATGCCGCCAATGAGTGCCGGGTCAACGTTGACGTTGACCTTCAGTTCCCGCCCATACATTGCATTCAGGCCCGCCTGGAGGCGTGCAAGCTGCGTCGGTGTCAGGGGACGGGTCACGCTGACCGTTGCAATCCAGCGCTGCTGCCGCTTGGCCGCCAGTTCGGCGAACCGTTCCACAAGCCGGGTGGGCTTGATGCCGCGGGGCTGGGTAACTGCCTGCGTGATGAGGACTTTTGCTTCCTCGCTCGCGCCGGGCACCAGCTTCTCAGCGAGGGCAGCCTTGGCTGCAGCGCTGGCCTGTGGTTCGGACAGAGCACGTTGTACCTCGTGGCTGGAGGCAACGGCCTGGTTGAAGGAGAACAGATCGTTCTCCAGCTCTTCCAGGCCAGAGATTCCGGAGGCAGAAACGGCCGACTTGTTTTCAGCAACGGAAATGACCACCGTTGCGGCAAGAGTCTCGAGTGCATCGCCGATATCCCGGGCGGTTGCCCAGCGTGAGCCGGCCAGCCCGCCCGCGATCTCTGCAGCATCAGCGGAGACTTTTCCGCCAACCAGCTGCCTGACCAGCGCCGACTTTTCGTCACCGTTGCGGGACGGGTCAGTCAGGGCGCGGCGCAAGCCAGCCGAGCTGTCCACCATTCCCAGAATTCCGAAGAGTTCCTTTGCCAGCTGCAGTGACGCCGTCGGAAGCTTCGCTTCCAACCCGGCCAGCCCTGTTGCCAGCGATTCGCTCGATACGCCTGCCATTACTTAGCTGCACCTGCGTTCTGGGTCTCCAGATCTGCAAGGAAGCGGTCCACTACCCGTGCTGCGCGCTGGTCGTCGTTCAGCGATTCGCCAACGATGCGGCCGGCGAGGGTGGTGGCCAGGGTGCCTACCTCCGAACGCAGGGACACAACGGCCGCCTGGCGCTCGGATTCGATCTGGGCATGGGCCTGGGCCGTGATGCGGGCAGACTCTGCAGCTGCCTTTTCCTTGAGCTCCGCGAGAATCTGCGCACCTTCGGCGCGGGCTTCCTCACGGATGCGGTTCGCTTCGGCGCGGGCGTCGGTCAGCTGCTGCTTGTACTCTTCGAGTGCAGCAGACGCCTCAGCCTGGGCCTTTTCAGCCTTTGCGATGCCGCCTTCGATAGCCTCGGCACGCTCGGCGAAGGTCTTCTCGAACATCGGGACAACGAACTTGACCACGATGAACATGAGGATGGCAAAGCCCACGAGGACAACGCCCATTTCCCAGAGGTTGGGAACCAGGGGGTTGACTTCGCCCTCAGTGGCGGCTGAGATGATCAGCTGATTCATATTTCACCCGTCCTTTTCTACTCGGTTCTGAATGTTCGCTTAGTTCCGAAAGGACTAGCTAAGAACGAAGGCGAAGACGAGACCCAGGATGGCGAGGGCTTCGGTCAGCGCAAGGCCGAGGAATGCGATCGGCTGCAGTACGCGCTGTGCTTCCGGCTGGCGTGCGACGCCGTTGATGTAAGCAGCGAACACGAGACCCACACCGATACCACCGCCGATGGCCGAGAGGCCATAGCCGATGAGGTTGAGGGAGCCGTTGATGGTGCCTTCCATTTTTCTTCCTTTCAAGATGCCACCCATGTGGCAGGTTGTTTGGGTTGCTATCATCCCCGCGAGGGGAAGTTTAAGGGTGCCTAGTGGCTGTCGGCGTGGATTGCGCCTTCGATGTAGATCGCTGTCAGCAGGGTAAAGACGTAGGCCTGCAGGACCATGATCAGGGCTTCAAGCATGTACATGGCGATAGCGCCTGCGAGGACAAGCAGGGAGGTTCCCTTGAGCAGGATGTTCTCCTGCATGATGAGGAACTCGATGCCGTAACCGGCGATCATCACGATGAGGTGTCCTGCGAGCATGGTTGCGAACAGACGGAGGCTGTGCGTGACCGGCCGGACAATGAAGTTGGAGATGATCTCGATCGGGATGACGATCGGCAGAATGTACCAGGGAACACCCGAGGGCACGGTGGCCAGCTTGAAGTAGCGGAGTCCGTTCTTCTTGACGCCGATGGCGATCCAGGTGAAGTAGACAATGCCCGCCAGCACATATGCTCCGCCCACGTGCGAGAACGTGGGGAGCTGGAAGAACGGGATGGCACCGTAGATGTTGTTCACCAGGATGAAGAAGAACAGGCTGAACAACAGCGGGACGTACTTGATGAAGTCCCTGCCGCCGATGATGTCCTTGGCGATTCCGTTGCGGACGAAGCCGTAGGCGGCCTCGCCGGCGAACTGGAGTTTGCCGGGTACCAGCTGCTGCTTGCGTGCAGCGAGCACGAAGAAGACGGCGATAAAGACGACAGAGAGGAGGACCAGCAGCATCTGCTTGGAGAATCCTTCTGCGGCACCCCACGGCAGGATTGCCGGCAAATGCATTTCGTTAATACCAGGAGGAGTGAACTCTCCTGTATTTTGGGCCGGGAGCGCAAGCGCGATCAACGCGTTTCCTCTCTGCAGTGTCCATCATTGGGCGTTGGGCGGGGACCGGCAGCCTGACGGCCTGCTGTTCCCCCTGTGAAATTATTTGGCATTAGTGTCGCCGTCCTGGGACGGCCCGCTGGCAGCATGGCGCTCCCCAGCGTTTTTGCGAGAACTGGTAAGGCCATGCATGTGGGAAAGGTAAAAACCTCCGACGGCTCCAAGCAGAGCGCCTGCGAGCACGATCCAGCGCGTTCCCCACACGTAATCCAGTCCCCACCCTATCAAACTCCAGACGATGATTCCGCCAATGATGTAGCTGAATACGGCCATGCCGGCGTTGTATCCGCCGCTGGTTCCGTCCCTTGATACACCGGGGGCAGAGCCGTTCGAACCGCCTGTGCCGTTGGCACCGTTGGCGGGGTTCTTTGGATCACGCATCGCGGTTTTCCTTGGTCTCTGGATCGTTGTAGATCTGCAGGCGGGCTTTGCTGAAACCGTAAAGTTCTGCAGCCTGCCAGAGGACGACGGCGGTGACGGCACCGGCAATGAACCAGCGGGCTTGCAGCCACTGGGGAGCACCGATAACGAACAGGACCGCGGCGAATCCGACCACCTTCACGAAGTAGGTGGCGACGAACATGCCGATAGCCCCGGAGGGATTGTTACGTCCCACGAAGTGGCCCACCAGCAGGCTGATCCCGAAGAACAGCATCACCAGCAGGCCGCCCAAGGTACTGGACAGTGCACCGCTTCCGCCGTCAATAAGTGCTGCGGCGACTGCACACAGGGCCAGTCCGGCCGCTGCAACCACCGAACTCCGCTTCAGGAGGCCCAGCCAGAGGGACGGCGCGGGGCCGGATGCGCCAACGTTTCCGTTGCCGGACGCAGGTCCGGATTCGGCGTTGGAGGTCATTCGATCCCAATCGTCGGCACCACGAGGCAATGAGCCAGGAGGCAGTTTTGGAGGGCAGCTTTGGCTGCCCCTGAATTCTACACGAGATAGAACACAGCTAGCTCACCGGCAGGCGTGTGACCTTCGACGGGCGCCGGTACCGGCGGATGAGGTCCGGGCTTGCCAGGTACAAGACGAGAACCAGCACGCTTGCGGCGACGCACAGGGCGACGACGGGAAGCGCAGCTGTGGCGGCGACGAACCCGAGGGTGATCACGGCTGCGGTGCACACAGTGACTGTGGCAGCTGACTGCAGGTGCGAGAAGCCTACGTCCGTGAGCCGCTGATAGACGTGTTCGCGGTGCGAGGCGTACCACCGCTCCCCTGCCTTGATGCGCCGGAGCAAGGTATAGCCGGCGTCCGCGGCGTAGACAAGGATCGGCGAGAGAACATATTCGACATAGACGCCGCCGAGGAAGCCGGCCACCGCGAGGGCGGCTATCGACGCGCCCAGCAGGTAGCTGCCGACGTCGCCCAGGAAGACTGAACCACGGCCCAGGTTCCAGGGGAGAAACCCAAGGAAGGACATTGCCAGCACCGTGCCCCCGGCGGTCAGCCAGGGCTGCCCGGACAGCAAGCCCGCCACCGCATAGGCACCCCCTGCTGTAACGCCGTGCAGGCCTGAGATGCCGTTGACGCCGTCCATGAAGTTGGCGATGTTGACGTAGGCTGCGATTGCCACGGCGCCCAGCGGCAGCCACCAGAACGACTGTCCGGTGAGCACGATGAGCACCGCGGAGCCGACCGCTCCGATGCCGAGCTGGGCGGCTGCACGCCCGCGGATGGACATGCCTCGCAGATCCTCGATCCAGCCGACGGCTGCGCAAGCGGCAATGATGCCAAGCACGACTGCAGCAATGGAACGGTCAACCGTGACAACCCCCAGCAGCACTGCCGCAGCGTAGCCGACGGCTGTGGCAAGGGCCACTGCGACACCCATGCCGCGAATGGTCACCACCACATGCGATGAACGGGCGGAAGGAACATCAACCACGCCCATCCGGACCAGCCACGGCTTCACTGCAAACGGGAGCAGCAGGCTGGACACCAGCGTTATCCCGGCCACCAGGGCCAACGGCATCATGACGCCACCCGGATTTCACCGGCGTCATCGGCCTCTTCATCGGGAATGTCGGCGATGCTGGCGCCCTGTTCGGCCTCGCAGCGGGCCAGCCAGACGTTGAGGTCAAGCTTGTCCGGGTCCTGCTCCGCTGCCCTGGTATGTGAAATCTTCGGGTGCAGGGGGCGCTTGTCGCGTTCACCGCTGCCGACCAATACCTCGTGTAGCTTCTCCCCCGGACGCAGCCCGGTATAGATGATCTCCACGTTCTTGCCCGACATCGCGATCATCCTTTGAGCCACATCCAGGATCCGGACCGGCTCGCCCATGTCAAGGATCAGCACGTCGCCCCCGGTCCCGATTGCGCCTGCCTGGATTACCAGCTGGCAGGCTTCCGGGATGGTCATAAAGAAGCGGGTAACGTCGGGGTCGGTGACAGTGACGGGACCGCCAACGCGGATCTGCTCGGTGAAAAGTGGCAGCATCGAGCCGCGGCTGCCCATCACGTTACCGAAGCGGACGGAGACAAACTTGCTGCCGGTCTGGCCGGCCATCCAGGCGGTCAGTTTTTCGGCAACCCGTTTCGAGTGGCCAAGGGCGGTGGTCGGGTTGGCCGCCTTGTCGGTGGATATGTTCACGAAGTGCGAGACGCCGGCGTGCTGGGCAGCACGCAGGACGTTCAGGGTCCCGCAGACGTTTGTTTTCCAAGCCTCTACCGGATACTGCTGCAGCAGTGGCGCGTGCTTGAGTGCAGCGGCGTGGAACACCACTTCAGGGCGCCGGTCCTCGAAGATATGCTGCAGGGCTTCGCCATCGCGGATGTTGGCCAGCACGGTATCCCGGCCTGCCAGCAGGCCGTGGCCGGTAATGGAAATCTGGGTCTGCTGCAGGCCCGTCTCGTCGTGGTCCAGCATGATTAGCTCCGCCGGGTCGAACTGGACGATCTGCCGGCAGAGCTCAGAGCCGATGGAACCGCCGGCACCGGTCACCAGAACCCGCTTGCCCTTGATATACCCGGCAATCTCGTCAACCTTGATGTCAACGGGCCGCCGGCCGATCAGGTCCTCAACCGCTACATCGCGGAAGTCGGAGAAGCCGGCGGGTGCGCCGCTGCCCAGCATGTCCCGGAGCGGGGGAAGAACCAGCACGCGGACATTCAGGCCGGCAACAGCGTCCGAGATACGGCGGACTACTGTGGCCTCGACGTTCGCGAAGGCCAGGACCAGGATTGTTGCGCGGGTGCGGCGGATGATCGCCGGCAGGTCGTCGCCGCGGCCCTGGACCTGGACACCGGAAAGCCGCAGGTGCTTCTTGGCGGGGTCGTCATCGATCAGGCCAACCGGAAAGTACGGGGAATCCGGGTCCTGCAGCATCCGGGTCACCAGGGAGTTGCCGAGGAATCCTGCGCCGTAGACGAGAGTGTTTTGTGCCCCGTCCCCGGGCCGGGCCTTACCCTCCACGTAGAGCCGCTTGGCGTACCGGGCGGCGCACATAAAGAGGCAGGCGAACGGAAAAGCGATCAAGCCCACACTGCGGCCCACTTTGATGGCCTCGTAAAGCACCAGCAGGCTCGCTGTGACGGAGGCAGCCACAATAACGGTGACGAATACCAGCGCCCTGGCTTCCTGGAAGCTTCCGAATGGATACCTGCCGCGGTACAGGGCGAGGGAGTACCCGGCCAGCATCTGCGCCACCACGGCGATGGCAGCGATGAGGCAGGCACCGGGCAGCTGTTCCACCCGGATGCCCATCTCGTAGCGCAGCAGCAGCGCCAGGCCGATCGCCACGATCCAGGACATCGAGTCGAGGAAGAGCTGGATCCAGATCCAGAGGGCGGGCTTCTCGTCCCGTACTGCGGCAGGTGCGCGCGTTTCTGATTTTGTACTCAACGAAAGATGCAACCGACTTCCACTACCACGGCGGCCAGGCGCCTGTTTCAAAAATCCCCGCCGCAATTACCGTCGGATGGCGGCGGGGCCTAGAACGATACTAATCGCTTCGGGTTCCGCTGCCCGGATACACCGGCAGCGACGGCATGGGTTTCCAGCCGGCGTCGGCAAGGATACTGCGTGATTCACGCCATCCCTGCCACAGTGCACCGGCCCCTTTGAGGGTCCGCTCGACGAGGACCAGCCGGGTAAGTTCCTTCAGGAAAGTCAGGGCAGTGCCGGCTGCGAAACCCGCCCGGTTGAACTTACCGTGGGCCCGCAGGTAATGCGCCACGTGCCCCCGGTTGCGCATCACATAGCGTCGGCTCAGGTCGGAGGAATCGTTGAGGTGGCGCAGCCCCAGGTCCACTTGCCGCTGCGCGCGGACCTTTTTGATAACAAAGGCGTTGACGTACACCACTGGAGTTTGCTGCGCCGCCAGCCAGCCGTAGATCAGGTCGTCCCAGGTGATAAAGAACCGCGGATCAGGCAGGCCGATGTTCCGGGCCACGGAGGCTTTGATGAGCATGCCTTCGAAGTTCCCCACGTTTGTGCGGAACACGTCCGAATGCCGGAAGACATCGCGCGAGACGGGAAGGAAGATGCCCAGCGCCTCGACAAAATGGTGCTGCCAGAAGAACGGTTTGCCGTTGGCGTCGTAACGCCGGCCAATCAGGCAAGAGTATTCCGGCGTGAACTTCTCCAGTGCCTCCACAGCACCGGGCAGGACCTCAACGTCGTCATCCATCAGCCACAGCCATTCGGCGCCGGATTCCAGGGCCAGTTCCACGCCGCGGGAGAATCCGCCGGCCCCGCCGACGTTCCGGTCCAGGCGTTCGTACTGGATGGACGGTCCGCCGGCGGCGGTGGCCTGGGCGACGACCTCCGGGGTGTGGTCGCTGCTGGCGTTGTCCACAACGAGAATCCGCTCCGGTGCGGTGTCCAGCCGGGCGAAGGAATCGAGCAGGTTGCGCAGGAAGTCGGCGCGGTTGTAAGTGACAACGACGGCGTACAGGTTCTCCACGGGCGCCTAGCTCTTCGCGGCCATCAGTTCCGCGGGCGAGCCGAAGCCCTTGCCGCGGAAGCCGGTTGAATAGGCCCTGAACCAGTGCGCCAGGCCCTTGAGGTCCCGGGCCTTCAGGAAGTAGTAGGGGAACCCGACGATGTCAGCGCCAAACCACCGCAGGTTACGGTACTTGCGGGTCAGGTAGCCCCGGTTGCGGAAGTAGCAGTAGCGCTTGAACTCACCCTCGGGGATGACGGGGGTGATAAACCCGCCGAACACCGGTTTCATCTCGGTCCAGGTGGCGGGGTGCTGCACCGCGACTGTGGCGAGGGTGCCGTACTTCAGCCCGGCCTTTTTCACCCGCGACAGGAAGTCGACTTCGTCGCCACGGATAAAAAACTTCACATCCGGGATGCCGATCCGGTAGAAAACCTCGGTCCGGATGAGTGCACCATTGAAAAAGTGCACCATGTCCGGGAGGTAGCCCATGGGAGCCAGCCGTGACCGGTCGTTGGTCAGCAGCCCATTGATGCGGAAATTGAACGACAGCCGGTTGGGATCCGCCGTGGCGGCGACCAGGGGGCTGACGATGTCGAGCTGGTGTTCCCCGGCCGTGCGGAGAAGTTCGGCCAGGCAGCTGGCGTCTTCGGGGTGGCCGTCGTCGTCCATCATCCAGATCCACTCGGCACCACTGGCCATGGCTGCCAGGATGGCGTAGGCAAAACCGCCCGCACCGCCGAGGTTGGCTTCTGAGCGCAGGTAGTTGATGTTCTCCGCGCCCCCGGCATTAACGACGTCCGTGGCCGGGACAGTGCCGGAGTCCACCAGCGCGATCGAATGGATGGGTGCCGTCTGTGCCGCCAGGCCCTTCAGGAGCAGGGCAAGCTCCTCGTGGCGGTCAAAGGTCACGGCCGCGACGGCCACTTTGGGCTGCATGTCAGTTCCCCGGGTTGTTGTCGGTGCTGCTGACGGCGCTGCTGCCGGCGGCGGTGTGGGCTTCGGCCTGCGGCGCCTCCGGTGCCTGCGGTTCTTCCGGTTCTTCCGGCGCCATGGGGATTTCGCCCAGTCCCAGGACTCCCGGCACGTGCTCGCGGAGCTGTTCCAGGCTCACTGCGCCGTTGCGGACTACCCGCAGGAGGGGGCCGGTGGCGTCAACGATGGTGGAGGGCACTGCTGCCTCGCCGTCGAGCGGCCGGAAGCCGCCCTCAAGGTAAACCTCGACGGACTCTGCAAGCTGCTCGCGGGCGTCGGCGGCGGTCTGTCCCGGGGCATGGCCGGTGCGGTTCGCGGAAGACACAGCCAGCGGGCCGGTGAGGGTCAGCAGCTCCTGGGCGATCTCGTCATCCGGCATACGCAGGGCCACTGTTCCTTTGGTTTCACCGAGGTCCCAATCAAGGGACGGCTGGGCGTGCAGGATCAGGGTCAGGCCGCCCGGCCAGAACGCCTCGGCCAGCTTCCGCGCGTCCGCGGACACATCGGTGGCGAGTCCGTCGAGGGCGTTGATGCGCGGGATCAGCACCGGCGGCGGCATGGTGCGGCTGCGTCCCTTGGACACCAGCAGCATGGTGACCGCCTGCGGTGAAAAGGCATCGGCAGCAATCCCGTAGACGGTGTCAGTGGGAAAAACCACGCACTTCTTCTCGCTGATGGCCCGCTGGGCGTGCTCAAGTCCCCGGGCGCGCTCGTCGTCGCTGGTGCAGTTATAGGTTGTGGTCACTCGCCCATTCTTTCATTCACTGTGGTCCGGACCGGCAAGGAGGGCGCTGGTGGCGCGCTCCTTGCCGTTGAGGTCCAGATGCGTTCTGATGCTGGTCCAGGTCCCGGTCCGGGCCAGCATGGCCGCGATCCAGCCCGCCTGGACTTCTGCATGTTCCATCACGAAGTAGCCGCCGGGAACCAGCAGCCGGGCAGCAGAGGCGGCCGCCGCCGTCGGAAGTTCCATGCCGTCCGCTCCCCCGCCGTACAGCGCTTCGGGCGGATCATGCAGGGCGACCTCGGGCTCGTTGGGGATGGCCTCGGCCGGGATGTACGGCGGGTTTGAAATTACGACGTCGAAGGTCCCGTTCAGTTCCGGCAGCGCGTCCCGCAGGTCCCCGAGGACGAGGTGGACGCCCAGGGGGGCCAGGTTCTTCTCGGCCCAGGCATGGGCGAAGGGGCTGAACTCCACCGCGTGCACTTCCGCATTCGGCACTTCGTGCGCAATGGATCCGGCGATGGCGCCGGATCCCGTTCCGAGGTCGACGATCCGGGGGTGCCGCAGCCCCTGGACGTGGTCGATGACCAGCTGGACCACGGATTCGGTCTCGGGACGGGGCACAAAAACGCCAGGCCCCACTGCGAGTTCGAGATACCGGAAATGCGCTACTCCGGTGATGTGCTGGAGCGGGATCCGGCTGGCACGCTCCGCCACCAGCGCCTCATAGCCCTCAGGGGCCGGGGTGTCACCCAGCATCATGGCGCGCAGCCGGCCCAGCCCAACGTTCAGCAGGTGGTCGGCGAGCAGCTCGGCGTCCACCCGCGGACTGGGGACGCCGGCGTCGCGCAGGATGCCGGTTGCCTCGCTGACCGCATCCGCGAGGGACTGGCCTGGACCGAATGTCATGCGTTGATTCCCGGGGACGCGTTAGTCGCCGATGGCGTCCAGGCGGGCCTGTTCGTCCATCTCGATGGCCGACTGGATGACCGGTTCCAGGTCGCCGTTCATCACCTGGTCCAGGTTGTACGCCTTGTAGCCGGTGCGGTGGTCCGCGATCCGGTTTTCCGGGTAGTTGTAGGTGCGGATGCGCTCCGAGCGGTCCATGGTGCGGATCTGCGACTTCCGCTGGGCCGAGTTTTCGGCGTCGATCTGCTCCTGCTGGTGCGCCAGGATGCGTGCCCGCAGCACGCGCATGCCGGCTTCACGGTTCTGCAGCTGGGATTTCTCGTTCTGCATGGCCACCACGATCCCGGTGGGAAGGTGGGTGATGCGCACGGCGGAGTCGGTGGTGTTCACGGACTGGCCGCCGGGGCCGGAGGAACGGTAAACGTCGATTTTCAGGTCATTCTGGTTGATCTCAAGCTCTTCGGGCTCATCCACTTCAGGGAGAACCAGCACACCGGCGGCGGACGTGTGGATGCGGCCCTGGGATTCGGTGACGGGAACACGCTGTACGCGGTGCACGCCGCCTTCGAACTTGAGCCGCGCGAAGACGCCCTCGGCGGGATCGTTGGAGCTGCCCTTCACGGCAACCTGCACGTCCTTGTAGCCGCCAAGATCGGATTCGGTGGCGGAGATGATTTCAGTCTTCCAGCCGCGCGATTCCGCGTAACGGGTGTACATCCGCAGGAGGTCTGCAGCGAACAGTGCAGCCTCGTCGCCGCCTTCACCGCCCTTGACCTCAAGGATCACGTTGCGGGCGTCGTCAGGGTCGCGGGGAATGAGCAGGCGCCGAAGCCGGGCAGCGGCAACCTCCAGCGACTCCTCCAGCTCAGGCACCTCGGCAGCGAACTCAGGATCCTCGTCAGCCATCTCCTTGGCGGCAGCAAGGTCATCCTGAATGGCTTCCCACTTGTGATAGGCCTCAACAATGCCGTTGAGCTGAGCCGAACGCCGCCCAAGCTTCCGGGCAAGCCGCTGATCAGCATAAACAGCAGGATCTCCCAGCTGTGCCTGGATAGCATCATGCTCATCAAGCAGGCCCTGTACGGACTCAAACATCTATAAACCTCTTTCGACTTGTACAAGTCTAGTAATGCCATAAGCGGGGCGCGAAGCAGGACGGCGACTCAACGACGAAAGCCGCGCGGACTTTCCGCCCCGGGAGTGGCATCGGGCCTGCCGGAGCGTGGCGGCGAAGGTCCGTCAGGACAGAGCCGCCATGCGAAGGGGCGGGGGCGGAAAGTCCGCACGGCACCCAGCCGCACGAACAATCCGACACCCCGCCCCGAAGACAGCTACTTGTCGTTATCCGACTTCGCACCAAGCGTCGTCTTCTGAACCTGCATCAGGAACTCGACGTTGCTCTGGGTCTCCCGGATCTTGTTGGTCAGGAGTTCAAGGCTCTGCTGGGTCTCGAGTCCGGAAAGGACGCGGCGCAGCTTCCACATGATCTTGACTTCCTCGGGGGAAAGCAGGTTTTCCTCGCGGCGGGTGCCGGACGCGTTGACGTCCACGGCCGGGAAGATGCGCTTGTCAGCCAGCTGGCGGGACAGGCGGAGCTCCATGTTGCCGGTGCCCTTGAACTCTTCGAAGATGACTTCGTCCATCTTGGAACCGGTCTCGACGAGTGCCGTTGCGAGGATGGTGAGCGAGCCGCCGTTTTCAATGTTGCGGGCTGCACCGAAGAAGCGCTTGGGCGGGTACAGTGCTGCGGAATCCACACCACCGGACAGGATGCGGCCGGAGGCCGGTGCTGCCAGGTTGTAGGCGCGGCCCAGGCGGGTCATGGAGTCCAGCAGGACCACAACGTCCATCCCCATTTCCACGAGGCGCTTGGCGCGTTCGATGGAAAGTTCGGCCACTGTGGTGTGGTCGTCGGCGGGGCGGTCGAAGGTTGAGGCAATGACCTCGCCCTTGACGGTGCGCTGCATGTCCGTAACTTCTTCGGGACGTTCGTCAACGAGCACCATCATGAGGTGGACCTCAGGATTGTTGGTGGTGATGGCGTTGGCGATGGACTGCAGGATGAGCGTCTTACCGGCCTTTGGCGGGGAGACGATCAGGCCGCGCTGGCCCTTGCCGATCGGGGCGACCAGGTCGATGACGCGGGGGCCGATCTTCTTGGGGTCGGTTTCGAGGCGCAGGCGCTCGGACGGGTACAGCGGCACCAGCTTGGCGAACTCGACGCGGTCCTTGAGTTCTTCGGAGGTCTTGCCGTTGACTGACGTCACGCGGACCAGGGCGTTGAACTTCTGGCGGGCCGACTGCTGGCTGCGGTCTTCCCCGTCACGCGGTGCGCGGATGGCGCCAACCACGGCGTCGCCCTTGCGCAGGTTGTACTTCTTGACCTGGGCGAGGGAGACGTAAACGTCGTTCGGGCCGGGGAGGTAGCCGGAGGTGCGGATGAACGCGTAGTTCTCCAGGACGTCAAGGATGCCGGCAACCGGCAGCAGGACATCGTCCTCGGTAACCTCGACGTCGTCGACGTCCGGTCCCTGGGCGCGTCCACGACGGCGGTCGTTGCGGTCGCGGAAACGGTCGTTGCGGGAGTTGTCCCGATCCTGGCCGCCGGAGCGGTCGTTCCGATCGTTGCGGTCATTACGGTCGCGGCGGTTGCGGCGGTTGCGGCGGCTGCCGCCGTCGGCATCGTCGTCGCGGTTGTCGTCGCGGCGGGCGCCGTCACGCTGGCCTGCCTCACGGCTGCCGGCGTTGTCGCGGCCGCCGTCGGCGTTCTCACGTGCAGCGTTGTCGCGTCCGCGGGTGCGTCCGCCTTCGCGGCGGTCGGTGCGCTGCCCGGCTTCGCCGGCTTCACCTTCGGTGCGTTCTGCGGTGCGGGGTTCTGCGCCGGCCTGCGCTCCGGTGCGCTGCTCGGCGTCGGCCTGTTCTGCCGGCGCCTCCACATTCTCGGCACCCTGCGGCGCTGCTGCGGCTGCTTCGCCGCGGCGGCGGTTGCGGGTGCGCGGCTGGCGGCGCTCGGCACCTTCGGCGGCTTCGGGGGCCTCGCTGGCAGCCGGAGCCTCGACCGGGGCGGCCGTGCTGGTTTCGGGAGCAGCCGGTTCGGCGGCTGCAGGCGCCACCACTCCATCGCTGACGGCCCGGCGGCTGCGGCCACGGCCACGTGCCCGCGTTCCTTCAGCCGGGGCCTCGGTTGTTTCAGCAGATTTCGCCGGGGCGGACACTGCCGGAACGGTTGCCGGGGCAGATACGTTCTCGACGGCCTTTTCCGCCGCCTTGGCCGGAGCCTTGGTGATGGGGGTGCCTGCGCGGTGGGCGGAGATGGCTGAAACCAGGTCCCCCTTGCGCATGCGGGAACCGCCGGAAATCCCGAGCTGGCTGGCAAGTGCCTGCAGCTGGGCGAGCTTGAGGCCTGCAAGGCCGCTGCTCTTGGCGGATGCTGCCGGTGATTCAGCAGCAGAAGATAGTTCCACAGCTGGCGACAGCTCAGTGGTTTCGGTCACGAAGGATCCTTCCCCCTCGACGGCGTCCAGACTGGGAGCTGGACGCGATGATTTGATCTGGGCTGCAGTTCAGATCTGCAGCCGGATTGTTCGGCCTTGCCGGTTGAATATCGGCCAGCAGGGCCGGATACTGATTCACCTTGCGCTCCACCCATGGTGGGACGCAGGACTGACGCTTCAGGGGCAGTTTGAGTGCTGCAGATTCCTGCGACAGACCAAGCAGGCGGCACCGGAATAGATTGCGCAGTAAGAGACCCTGTGGCAACTAAGTGCAATAGCAGATCAGATAGGCGTCAATTACCGCCGGTGCAACTCCACCTTAGCACCTTCAACGTCCACTGCCAGCTTCAGAACACGCCACCCGACGTCCGGCGTGTTGGCGGCGGTGAACTCCTCGATGAAAGCAACAACGGCTGCCGCTTCAGGCTGTCCGTCCGCCAGGACCAGCACGGTGGGCCCGGCACCCGACACCACTGCCGCGTGGCCTGCTGCGCGAAGCGCCGAAATCAGCGCAGCACTTGGACGCATGGCCGCCGCACGGTAACTCTGGTGGAGGTAGTCCTCGGTGCCGGCCAGCAGGAACTCGGGCTTACTGGTCAAGGCATGGATCAAGAGGGCCGCGCGGCCGGCATTCATAGCGGCTGCATGATGCCCCACGGAGGCTGGAAGCAGCGCACGGGCGGCCTCCGTTGACAGCTCGAAATCAGGAACAGCCACCACTGGAACCACGGCTTCGGACACCGTTGCGCTGGTGCTGCTGTACTGGTCACTGTCCTGCCATGACAGCGCCAGACCGCCGAAAATGGCCGGTGCCACGTTGTCCGGGTGTCCTTCCAGCTCGCTGGTGAGCTGAAGGATCCAGTCCTTCCCGCGGCGGCTGGACTCGGGCACCAGGGCGTTTGCTGCGGAAACGGCTGCCACTACAGCCGAGGCAGAAGAGCCAAGGCCCCTGCCGTGGGGATTGACGTTGTCAGCTGTGACCTTCAGGCCGCCGTGCCGGAAGCCCAGCCGTTCGAAAGCCGCTTCCATGGCACGGATGACCAGGTGGCTGGCATCCCTTGGGAGGGTGTCTGCGCCTTCACCCCGAAGATCGAACAGGAGCTCCTCGGATTCGAGGCTCTCCACGGTCAGCGTGTCATGCAGTGCCAGGGCAAGGCCCAGGCTGTCGTACCCGGGACCAAGGTTGGCCGTGGTCCCCGGTACCCGGACGGTGACCTCTTGTCCGGGTTCTATAAGTTGCAGTCCGACGGCGGTCTGCGAGGTGGCGTTCAAGGTTACTTTTCTTCCAGTCCCAGTTCGGCAGCAACAGTGACCACGTCGTTGGAAACCTTGACCGGCTGCACATCGCTGCCGTCCTCGGTGCGCAGGGCCCACTGGGGATCCTTCAGGCCGTGGCCCGTGACGGTGATGACGATGGTTTTGCCGGCGGGAACCTCGCCCGCTGCGTGCTTCTTGAGGAGACCAGCCACGCCGGCGGCGGAGCCGGGCTCCACGAAGACACCCTCGCGGGAGGACAGCCAGCGGTGGGCGGCGAGGATTTCGTCATCCGTGACGGCATCGATGAATCCGCCGGACTCGTCTCGGGCGGCGATGGCGCCGTCCCAGGAGGCCGGGTTGCCGATCCGGATGGCGGTGGCGATGGTGTCCGGTTCGGTGATGGGGTGGCCGGCCACGAACGGCGCGGCACCGGCAGCCTGGAAGCCCCACATCGCGGGGGTCCTGGTGGCGACGGGAGCAAGCGTGCCGGCGGTTTCGGACTCGAAGGGAGCCGAGTACTCTTTGTAGCCCTTCCAGTAGGCCGTGATATTTCCGGCGTTGCCGACGGGCAGTACGTGGATGTCCGGTGCGTCGCCCAGGGCATCGACGATCTCGAAAGCACCAGTCTTCTGTCCCTGGATGCGGGCGGGGTTCACGGAGTTGACCAGGAACACCGGGTACGACTCCCCCAGCTTCCGGGCGATGTCGAGGCAGTTGTCGAAGTTGCCGTCCACCTGGAGCAGGGTGGCGCCGTGGGCGATGGCCTGGCTGAGTTTGCCCATGGAGATCTTGCCTTCGGGCACCAGGACGGCGCATTTCAGGCCGGCCGCCGTTGCGTAGGCGGCTGCGGAAGCGGAGGTGTTGCCGGTGGAGGCGCAGACAACGGCCTTGGCCCCGGAGGCTACTGCGGCGGTCATGGCCATGGTCATGCCGCGGTCCTTGAAGGAGCCGGTGGGGTTCATGCCCTCCACCTTCAGGTACACCTCCGAGCCGGTGAGCTCGGAGAGCTTCTGCGCGTGCACCAGCGGGGTGCCGCCCTCCCCCAGCGTGATGACCCGGGTGGATTCCGTCACGGGCAGACGGTCAGCGTATTCGCGGATGACCCCGCGCCATTGGTGAGCCACTTAGACTCCTTCTACCCGCAGAACGGATGTAACTGAATTGATGACGTCCAGGCCCTTCACGGCCTCAACGGTGGCTGCGAGGGCAGCCTCTGACGCGCGGTGCGTAACGATCCGCAGTTCGGCCGACTCCGCATTGGACTCGGCGTCGCGGTGGATGGTCTGCCGCATGATTTCGATGGACACGCCGTGCTCGGCAAACAGCTGGGCAATCCTGGCGAGGACGCCGGGCTGGTCCGCCACGTCGAGGCCGATGTAGTAACTGGTGACGGCAGCGTCGATGGGCAGCGCGGGCACGTGGCCCGTGGTGGTTTCGGTACGCTGCGGGCCGCCAAGGACCAGGCGGCGGGCCGCGGAGACAAGGTCGCCGAGGACTGCGGACGCTGTGGGGGTGCCGCCGGCGCCCTGGCCGTAGAACATCAGTTCTCCGGCGTTCTCGGCCTCGATGAACACCGCATTGAAGGCACCGCGGACGGCAGCCAGCGGGTGCTCGCGGGGCAGCAGCGTGGGATGCACGCGCACCGAAACGCCTTCACCGCCGTCGGCATCCGTGAGTTTTTCTGCGATGGCCAGCAGCTTGATAACAAAACCGGCATCCTTGGCCGCTGCGATGTCCGCAGCGCTGACGGAGGTGATGCCCTCGCAGTGCACGTTCTCCAGAGCGAACCGGGTGTGGAATGACAGCGAGGCGAGGATAGCAGCCTTCGCGGCGGCGTCGTGGCCCTCGACGTCGGCCGTGGGGTCGGCTTCCGCGTAGCCCAGGCGCTGTGCTTCGGCCAGGGCGTCGGCGAACTGGGCCCCGGTGGAGTCCATCTGGTCCAGGATGAAGTTGGTGGTGCCGTTGACGATGCCCAGCACGCGGGTGATGCGGTCGCCGGACAGGCTGTCGCGGATGGGGCGCAGGATGGGGATGGCGCCGGCCACAGCTGCTTCGTAGGACAGCTGGACGTGGGCTTTGTCAGCTTCTTCGTAGAGGGTGGGACCGTCCTGGGCGAGGAGGGCCTTGTTGCCGGTGACCACGCAGGCACCGTTGCGCAGGGCGGCGAGGATGAGGGTACGGGCAGGCTCGATCCCGCCCATCAGTTCGATGACCAGGTCCGCGTCCTTGACCAGGGTCTCGGCGTCGGTGGTGAACAGGTCCTGCGGCAGTTCAACGTCGCGGGGAGCGTTGACGTTGCGCACGGCAATGCCGCTCAGTTGCAGGCGTGCACCGGTGCGGGCGGCAAGGGCGTCGGCGTCCTCGATGAGAATCCGCGCAACCTGGGCCCCAACGTTGCCACAGCCCAGCAGGGCCACTTTCAGGGTTCGCAATTCGGTCATTCAGACTCCCATGTCGCGGTTCAGCAGATCTTCTTCGGTTTCCCCGCGGACAATCAGCCGGGCAGATCCGTCGCGCACAGCGACAACGCCCGGCCGGGCCAGATAGTTGTAGTTGCTTGACAGGGCCCAGCAGTAGGCGCCGGTCCCCGGTACAGCGAGCAGATCACCGGCTGCCACGTCCTCGGGCAGATATACATCTCTAACAACTATGTCGCCGCTCTCGCAATGTTTGCCCACCACGCGGGACAGCTGCGGTGCGGCAGCGGACGCGCGCGAGGCCACGATCGCCGAATAATCCGCGTCGTAGAGCACCGGGCGGGCGTTGTCGCTCATGCCGCCGTCCACCGACACATAGCGGCGCGGATACGTAACGTTTTCGCCGGCCTCGTCGCTCTGGCCCGAGCCGGGCGCGTCGACGCGGACGGTTTTGAGGGTTCCCACTTCATAGAGGGTGAAGGTGGTGCTGCCCACGATCGCGCGGCCCGGTTCAATGGAGATGCGGGGCGGGTTAATGCCCAGCTCAGCGCAGGTGGAACGCACGACGGCGGCCATCGCCTTCGCGATTTCGGCTGCGGGGCGGGGGGTGTCCACCGGCGTGTACGCGATGCCGTAGCCGCCGCCGAGATCCAGTTCCGGCATAACGATGGAGTACTTTTCCTGCATGGCGGCGAGGAAGCGGAGCAGCTTTTCCGCGGCCAGCGCGAAGCCGTCCGGCTCGAAGATCTGGGAGCCGATGTGGCAGTGCAGTCCGAGCAGTTCGATGCCAGGGTGCACCGCGGCGGCCGCCACGGCTTCCTCCGCGGCTGACAGGCCGGCCTGCCCGGTGGTGTCCTCCGCCATGGAGAGCCCAAACTTCTGGTCCTCGTGGGCTGTGGCGATGAACTCGTGCGTGTGGGCATGGACGCCGGGCGTGAGCCGCAGCATCACTTTTGCTTCTTCACCGCGGGCCTGGGCAATAGCCCCGACCCGTTCCAGCTCGTCCAGGCTGTCCACCACGATGCGGCCCAGCTTCATGTCCAGCGCCCGGTTGATCTCCGCGTCGGATTTGTTGTTGCCGTGCAGGGCGACGCGCTCCCCCGGAATTCCGGCACGCGCGGCCACGGCCAGTTCGCCGCCGGAGGCGGTGTCCAGGCGCAGCCCTTCCTCCTCCACCCACTTCACCACGGCGGTGCACAGGAAGGATTTTCCGGCGTAATAGACGTCGACGCCGCCGCAAATGTCAGCAAAAGCGGCGTCAAAGGAGTCCTTGAACGCACGTGCCCTGGCGCGGAAGTCCGACTCGTCCATCACGAACAGCGGCGTGCCGAACTGTTCCTTCAGGGCGGCGACAGAAACGCCGGCAACTGCCAGCCCGCCGTCGTCGTTCCGTTCAACAGTCCGGGCCCACAGGGGTTCCTGCAGGGCATTCAGGTCCGCAGGGACTGTGAGCCATTCAGGGGCAAGGGGTGAGGCGTTGGTGGTGTCCTGGGCAGTCATGGGGCTACATCCGTTCCGGTGCGGAAACGCCGAGCAGGTCCAGGCCGTTGGCCAGCACCTGGCTGGTGGCGTCGTTGAGCCACAGGCGGGTTCGGTTGACGTCGGTGACCGCTTCGTCGCCCATCGGCGCAATGCGGCAAGCATCGTACCAGCGGTGGTAGGCGCCGGCGATGGTTTCGAGGTGCCGTGCCACCCTGTGCGGTTCGCGCAGCTCCGCGGCCTTGGCCACGATTGAGGGGTAGCTGCCCAGGTACGAGAGCAGCTCGTTCTCCGTCGCATGGTCCAGGAGGGAGGCATCGAAGCTGTCTTTGCCGTCTACACGGCGCTCCACCCCGGCGTCGACAGCGTTGCGGGCTGCGCCGCGGGACCGGGCGTGGGCGTACTGCACGTAGAACACCGGGTTCTCGTTGCTGTGCTTCTTCAGCAGCTCGGGGTCCAGGGTCAGCGGCGAATCTGCCGGGAACCGCGCCAGGGAGTAGCGGACAGCATCCTTGCCGAGCCAGTCGATCAGGTCCTTCAGCTCGATGATGTTGCCGGCACGCTTGGACAGCTTGGCGCCGTTCACGGAGACCAGCTGACCGATCAGCACCTCGATGTTGACCTCCGGATCATCTCCGGCGCAGGCGGCAATGGCCTTGAGCCGGTTGATGTAGCCGTGGTGGTCGGCGCCGAGCAGGTAGATCTTCTCGGTGAAGCCGCGGTCCTTCTTGGATAGGTAATACGCGGCGTCAGCAGCGAAGTAGGTGGGCTCGCCGTTGGCGCGGATCATCACCCGGTCCTTGTCATCGCCAAAGTCCGTGGTCCGCAGCCAGACAGCACCGCCGTCGTCGAACACGTGGCCCTGCTCGCGAAGGCGGGCAACGGCACTTTGGATTGCCCCGGCGTCGTGCAGCTCCTGCTCGGAAAAGAACACGTCGAACTCGACACCGAAGTCGGCCAGCGTGGCCTTGATGTCTTTCATCTGTGCCTTGTAGGCGGCGGCGCGGATGACCGGCAGGGCAGCAACTTCGGTCAGCTCGCGGATGTCCGGGTGCGCGGTGAGGACCTCGTGGCCCAGGTCGGCGATGTACTGGCCGGGATATCCCCCCTCGGGCACGGGCAGGCCGTGGAGGCGGGAGTACACCGAGTTGGCGAAGGTGTTCATCTGCGAGCCGGCGTCGTTAATGTAGTACTCCGCGGTGACCTGGGCGCCGGAAGCACGCAGCACCCTGGCGATGGCGTCGCCCAGGGCAGCCCAGCGGGTGTGCCCAATGTGCAGCGGCCCGGTGGGGTTGGCGGAAACAAACTCCATGTTCACGGTGTGGCCGGTGAGCGCCGTGTTGGTTCCGTACTGCGTACCGGCCTCAACGATCACCTTCGCGAGCGCGCCGGCTGTTGCGGCATCCACGGTGATGTTCAGGAACCCGGGCCCCGCGATGTCCACTGCGGAGACGCCGTCGATCGACTTAAGCCGCGCACTCAGCACGGTGGCGAACTCCCGGGGGTTCGTGCCGGCCGGCTTGGCAAGCTGCAGGGCGATATTGGTGGCCCAGTCGCCGTGGTCCCTGTTCTTGGGTCGCTCCACGCGTACCTCGTCTGGCACTGCTGATGCTGAAAGGGCGATCTCGCCGGCGTTGACGGCGTCTTTCAGGCAGGCGGATATGGCGAGGGAGAGTTCTTCGGGAGTCACACCTCTAGCCTACCGGGGGCCAGTGACAGCAAAAGAATTGGGACTGTGGCCGCGACATAGGCATTCCACAGGAAATCCACAAGCCACCTACAAGATGAACCAATACGCTGGGTTCATCGTTGACACCAGCGTAAGCACCGTCCCAGACACTTAACCGAAATGAGAGCCTTTATGAGACCGTCAGTCCGCAAAAGTGTTTTCGCCGGAATCGCCGGCCTTTCCCTCGCTGGAACGGTGGCCGGTTGCGCGCCGTCCGCCGCTGAAAGCTCACCGGCAGCCTCCGCCGGCAGCGCCGCGGCGACCACGTCCGCAGGAGCGTCGCCGCTGGCCACCAGTGGTGGCACGTACAAGGACGGCACTTACAGCGCCGACGGAAATTACGTTTCCCCGAACGGCACCGAGACGGTGGGCGTTGAATTGACTCTGGCAGCAGGCACGGTCACGGCTGTCAACATCACAGAGCATCCCTCCAATCCGAACACCCGCAAGTTCCAGGGGGAGTTTGCCGGCGGCATCGCGTCCCAGATTGTGGGCAAAAACATCAATGAGCTCAACGTCTCCAAGGTCGCAGGCTCTTCCCTGACCAGTGGCGGTTTCAACCAGGCCGTGGAACTGATCAAGTCGGAGGCGCAGTAGCCAGTGCCGGGCGGGGACTGGGAGGACTTTTCGTTCGAGGGAATCGGCACGCAGTGGGAGATCTCCACGCCCCTTGCGCTTGCTGAGTCCGTGCGGACGCGCCTCCTTGACCGGGTGGAGAAGTTCGACGCCGACTGGTCCCGTTTCCGTGCCGACTCCCGCGTCAGCTTCATGGCGCGGGAGCCCGGCCGGTTTGGTTTTTCGGACGAGGCGGGCCGGCTTGGTCCGCTGTACAGGACCCTTTACGGCCTGACGGGCGGAGCCATGACCCCGCTGATCGGCGCCTCCCTGGAGCGGCTGGGGTACGACGCCCGATACTCCCTCATGCCCTCAGGGGCCCCGCTGCCCGCACCTCCCTGGGATGAAGTCCTGGAGTGGGCAGGAACAACCATCACCACCACTTCGCCCGTGGTCCTTGACATCGGGGCGGCGGGCAAGGGCCTGTTGGTGGACCTGCTCGCGGACGAACTGGACGCTGAAGGCATTGATTCCTTTGTCATCGACGGCAGCGGGGACCTGCTGGCAAGGGGCCCCCGTTCCAACCCGGTCGCTTTGGAGCATCCCTACAATCCGGGGCAGGCAATCGGCGTCGTGCCCCTCGCAGGGCGGGCGCTCTGTGCCTCGGCGTCCAACCGCCGGGCGTGGGGCGACGGCTTGCACCACGTCCTGGACGGAACAACCGGGCAGCCCGTGAGGACCGCCGTCGCCACGTGGGCCCTGGCGGACACGGCGATGCTGGCCGACGCCCTGGCTACCGCGCTTTTCTTTGTTCCAGGCGCACGCTTGGAACAGGAGTTCGATTTCTCCTGGTTGACCGTATTTTCTGACGGAAGCGCTGCCCACTCCGCCGAGTTTGAAGGGACACTGTTCACATGAGCCCTGTGGAAACGCCGAAAGCCCGGCAGGCCCCGTCCGTGGCCGCCCGGCTGGATACTGTTCTTGGCCGGTTCACCATGTACCGCCTCGTCCTGATTGTCCTTGCCGTGCTTGCCGCGTACAGCCTGCTGCTTGACGTTCTTGGCTGGCTGACATTCGGTATTCCCGAGATGCTGGCGCACCTGGTGCTGTGCCTCGGCCTGACGTACGCCTCGAACAGGGCCTTGGCAGCTCTGTTTCGGGTGCGGCCCCATTCTGAATCCTCACTTATCACGGGGCTGCTGCTGTATTTCCTGTTCTGGCCCTCCTTCGCGCCGATGGATGTGGCTGGAGTGGCCCTGGCCTGCGTCCTGGCATCGGCGTCGAAGTATGCACTCGCGTGGCGCGGGCGGCACATCTTCAACCCGGCCGCTTTGGGGGCCTTCGTGGTGGGGCTTACGGGGCTCAACATTGCCACCTGGTGGGCAGCTACTCCTGCCATGTTGTTGCTGCTGGTGCCAGGGGTCCTCCTGGTCCTGTACCGCACCCGCAGGTTCCTGATGGCTTCGGTGTTCCTCGTTGTGTCCTGCGCCATTATTTCCGCAGAACTGCTTCAGGCCGGCATGTCCGTGGGGATGGCGTTGTGGCAGTCCTTGGCCCAGCGGCCGCTGCTGTTCTTCGTGGGCTTTATGCTGACCGAGCCCCTCACTCTGCCGCCGCGCAAATGGCAGCAACTGGCACTTGCAGCCGTGGTGGGCGTGGTCTTTGCCGTTCCCTACAACTTCGGCTTCCTGGCCAACTCTCCTGAAGCCGCGTTGCTGCTGGGCAATATCCTGGCTTTTATGGCGGGCCAGCGGGGCGGGGTGCGGTTGAAGTTCAACGGGACGAGGCCGCTGACGCCGAGCACCACTGAGTTTTCCTTTCAGCCCTCCCGGCCTGTCCGCTTTGTACCGGGACAGTACATGGAGCTGGACCTTCCGCACGCCAAGTCTGATGGAAAGGGACGACGCCGGGTGTTCAGTTTGACGGGTTCCCCCAGGGAACGGGTGGTGAAGTTCGGCGTGCGGACTGCCGAGCCCCTCTCGGCTGCGAAGAAGGTTCTTCTGTCGCTGCAGCCGGGCGACGAAGTCATGGCCACTTCCGTTGGAGGTGACTTTGTCCTCCCCCGCGATCCCCGCAAGCCCGTCCTCATGATGGCCGCCGGCATCGGCATCACGCCCTTCCTTTCACACATCTCCTTCGGAGGGATGGAGGACCGCGACGCCGTGCTCCTCGTGCTGGCAAGGAGCGCAGACGAACTTGCGTATGCGGATGAACTGAAGGCCGCAGGCATCCGTGTGGTGGCCCGGATTGCTGATGGTTCTGAGCCGCCGTCGCACATCACTGCGTTTCCGGCTGATGGAGCCAGGGTGGACGGTGAGGCTCTCAAGGCGCTCGTTCCCGACATCGCTGGCCGCGAAGTCTATGTTTCGGGTTCGCCCGCCAGCGTCGCTTCGCTGCGGCGCGCAGCAAGGCAGGCGGGGGCCAGGCGGGTGCACGTGGACTCGTTCTCCGGCTACTGACATCCGCGGCACAGATCCCGGACCGGCCTGACGAACTGAGTGGCGGTGTGGCGATTTTCCCTTGCGGGCCACCTTCCTGCTAAGCTCTAGGACGTCCCGCCAGCAACGGCAGGAACCCCCGGATTGCCCTCGTAGCTCAGGGGATAGAGCGTCTGCCTCCGGAGCAGAAGGTCGTAGGTTCGAATCCTATCGAGGGCACCAGCTGAAGCACCCCGGTCCACCGACCGGGGTGCTTCTTTTTGTTTGTCGGGC
Organism: Pseudarthrobacter sp. NPDC058329; assembly: GCF_042879835.1. Taxonomy (NCBI): domain Bacteria; kingdom Bacillati; phylum Actinomycetota; class Actinomycetes; order Micrococcales; family Micrococcaceae; genus Pseudarthrobacter; species Pseudarthrobacter sp. NPDC058329. Next base: position 467,421 of record NZ_JBHVZR010000001.1, on the reverse strand, counting down.
TCCTGAGGCCGCGTCTTTGCTTCCCCGGCTCCGGTGGACCTGGTTGTCCTGGACCTCGCAGGCCATCGCCACCATATTTCCTCCGGGAGAGGGTCTTTCGGCAACCTGTACCCGGGCAACAACCAGTCCTCATAGGTGTCTTCCGGCAACTCTTCGTGCCACAACAAATTCTGGGCAGGCACATCGTCGGGCGGAGGCCGGACGGGCCAGGCCGTCAGGTGGAGGCCAAAAATTGCAAAGGGTCGTCCAGCACGCTGACGTCTACAGGCGAAGCAGAGTCCGGCCGGAGTGGTGGTTTCCAGTCCTGGTGTTCGCATGTGTAGTGCTGCCTGGGCCGCCGCTCTCCTGCAAAGTTTTTACAAACTTTTCCCAGTGCCCTGCGAGCGAAGTGCACCAAAGCCCTCGGCACTTCACGGACGGCGTGGCCCTGTGTGCTCCCACCCTTTGTCAGGGCCTCCTCGTAGGCTGTTCACACCAGCAGAAGTAAAGGGGTCTCACATGTACTGTTCCATCATCCCGCCCTACCTGTTGAGGCGGCTGGCCAGGCAGGACGCCCCGGAGTTCTCCGCCGCCGCAAGAGCCGCCAAGGAAGCTTTGGGGCACGTCCGGTCTGTCCAGGCAGCCCGCATCCAGGCCGCCCCCGAGGTGCCGGCAGGAGTGCGCCAAGCCAAACCAGGACCGTCCAACCGCTCGATCTTCGACGCCGACGGCTCGGAAACCCTTCCGGGCAAACTCGTCCGCAAGGAGGGAGAACCCGCAACGGGGGATCCCGCAACTGATGAAGCCTATGACGGGCTGGGCCACACCCATCGCCTCTACGCGGACGTCTTCGGAAGGAACTCCATCGACGGGCGGGGGCTGCCCCTGAAGGCAACCGTGCACTTTGGCAAGCTCTACGACAACGCGTTCTGGGACGGCACGCAGATGGTCTTCGGCGACGGCGACGGGGAGGTCTTTGAGCGCTTCACCCGGTCCCTCAGCGTTATTGGCCACGAGCTTGCCCACGGGGTTACCCAGCACTCGGCCGCGCTGGTGTACCGGAACCAGGCCGGTGCCATCAACGAGTCCATGTCGGATGTTTTCGGTGCCCTCGTGGAGCAGTACGTGAAGAACCAGCCGGCCACGGAGGCAAGCTGGCTCATCGGCGAAAGGCTTTTCACGCCGGAGGTGGAGGGGCGCGCCCTGCGGTCCATGAAAGCCCCCGGAACCGCGTACGACGACGACGTGCTGGGTAAGGATCCCCAGCCGGACTCCATGGACTCCTACGTGAGGACGAGCGCTGATAACGGCGGTGTCCACATCAACTCAGGCATCCCCAACCGGGCATTCTACCTGGTGGCCGAACAGCTGGGCGGAAACGCCTGGGACTCCCCCGGGCGCATCTGGTACGAGACACTCACCTGCGGCGATTTGCCCACTGGTGCCACGTTCACCGTCTTCGCCCGCGCCACTGCCGCTACGGCAAAGGAGCTTTTCGGTTCTGATTCAAAAGAGCATGACGCCGTGCGGAACGCGTGGGAAACTGTGAAGGTCAAGCTTTAACGGGACGCCTGGCTGCCGTACTTCGGTCCACCAGGCCCGACGTACCACCCAGGAACCAGGCCATGAAGATCAGTGTGGAGCGCACCGGCGGCATAGCGGCGATGACTCGGGTTTGGACTGTGAACGCTGTGTCCGAAACCGCACGGAACCAGTGGCAGCCCATCGTGGAAGCATGCCCCTGGGACGCAGTGCCCAGGACACCACGGGCCGCCGCAGCCGAATTTTCGGGTGCCCAACCCGACCGGTTTATCTACTCCATCCGGGCCGGGGAGCATCGCGCCGCGCTGCCCGAGCGTGCAGTCACCGGGCCCTGGCGGGTGCTGGTGGACAGCACCCGGGCGGCGGCTGAGAAATCCCGCGCGGCACAGCGCCGGGAGGCCTGAAGCCCGGGCCTAGCCTACTTCCGCCAGCTGTCCGCGGAAGGCCCTGCGGTAGGACTGCGGGCTGGTGTCCAGGACTTTCCCGAAGTGGTGCCGCAGCAGGACCGGATGCCCAAATCCGGACTCACGCGCGATCTCCTCAATGTTCATGTCCGTGGCCTCGAGGAGTTCCTGGGCCCGAAGCACCCGCTGCGAGTTGAGCCAGGCTGCGGGCGTCGCCCCGGTTTCGGACCTGAACTTCCGGGCGAACGTCCTGGCGGACATGTGCACCCGCGCCGCAAGCTCGTTCACCGAATGCTCGCGGTCCAGGTGCTCAACCATCCAGCGGAGAAGTTCCTCCATCGGCGCGGAGCCGCAGGTGGGCATCGGCCGGTCAATGAACTGTGCCTGGCCACCATCCCGGTGCGGGGGGACCACCATGTCGCGGGCGATCGCGGCGGCCACGTGTGCACCCAATTCCACCCGCACCAAATGCAGGCAGGCATCGATGCCGGCAGCCGTACCAGCCGAGGAGATGATGTTGCCGTCCTGGACGTACAGGACGTTTTCGTCCACCTTCACGTTCGGATACTCGGTGGCCAACTGGTCCGAGTAGTGCCAATGCGTGGTGCAGCGCCGGCCATCCAGGAGACCGGCCCGGGCCAGGGCGAAGGCACCGGAGCAGATGGACATCACCCATGCTCCCCTCGCATCCGCGGCACGAAGGGCTTCGAGGACGGATTCAGGCAGGTCCTCTTCCCGGCCGTAGGGGGCCATGATGACCAGATCGGCGTCCGCGGTAGCCTCCAGCCCCAGGCTTACGTTCATGGACAATCCGGATTTGAGCTGGATGTTCCCCGGGGTCGGCGTGCAGACGCGGAAGTCGAAGGCAGGGACGCCGCTCCCCCGCTCCGACCTGTCGATCCCGAACACTTCGCAGGCAGTGCCAAATTCGAACATCGAGAAGTTGGGAACCACGATGACGGCTACTGATTTCAGCATGCTTCCATTATGGCAGGAATTTTAGCTTTTTGGGCATTTCTGCCACTTTTTCTTGATGTTACACAGGAGCAGCATGGAGGCATGGAAATCTTCACAACCATCCTCATCATCCTGTTGCTCCTCGTATTTGCCGCCACTGTGTCGGCCCTCCTGCGGGACGGCCGGGGGCACACGCCTCCCGTCGAATCGCATGAAACATGGTCCGCGCTGGACCTTCCCAGCACCAACTACACGCTCCGCATTTTCTAAGCACTGACCAGCCAACGGCTGGGGAAGGCTGCAAGCAGTCGAAACGGGAAGCCCGGGCTCCCGCAGTAGACTGTCAGCAGCCATGACACTTCACATCTCCTATCCTGCCGAGCTGCCAGTATCCGAGCGCCGCGAAGACCTGATGGCCGCCATCGCAGCGAACCAGGTCACCATCATTGCCGGCGAGACCGGCTCCGGTAAGACCACCCAGATTCCCAAGATGTGCCTCGAACTAGGCCTGGGTGATAACGGGCTGATCGGCCACACCCAGCCGCGCCGGCTTGCGGCCCGGACGGTCGCTGAGCGCATTGCCGAGGAACTGGGCGTGGACATCGGCCAGGAAGTCGGCTTTCAAGTCCGCTTCACCGGCGAGGTCAGCCGGAACACCAAAATTAAGTTGATGACTGACGGCATCCTGCTGGCGGAAATCCAGCGCGACAAGCTCCTGCGCAAGTACAACGCCATCATCATTGACGAAGCCCATGAGCGCAGCCTCAACATCGACTTCATCCTCGGCTACCTGAAGCGGATCCTGCCACAGCGGCCTGACCTCAAGGTGATCATCACCTCCGCCACCATCGATCCCCAGCGCTTTGCCAAACACTTCGGCACGCCCGAACACCCCGCGCCCATCATCGAGGTCTCGGGGCGAACGTACCCGGTGGAAATCCGGTACCGCCCGCTGTCACAGCCACCGGCCGGAACGGATGAGGAGAACGCTTCCGACGACGAACTCGAGGAAGACCGCGACCCCCTCGACGCCGTGTGTGACGCGGTGGACGAACTCGCTGCCGAAGCGCCCGGCGACATCCTGGTGTTTTTTTCCGGCGAGCGCGAGATCCGGGACGCTGCCGATGCGCTCCAGGCCCGCATCCAATCCAACCGAAGGCTGGCGGGAACGGAGATCCTCCCCCTGTTTGCCCGCCTCAGCCTGCAGGAGCAGCACAAGGTGTTCCACCCCGGCAGCAGGCGCCGGATTGTCCTGGCCACCAACGTGGCAGAAACATCGCTGACCGTGCCGGGCATCAAGTACGTGATCGACACCGGCACCGCCCGTATCTCCCGGTACTCCCACCGCACCAAGGTCCAGCGGCTCCCCATCGAACGCGTCTCCCAGGCATCGGCCAACCAGCGTTCCGGGCGGTGCGGGCGCGTGTCAGACGGTATCGCCATCCGCCTCTACTCGGAGGATGACTTCGAGTCGCGTCCCCCCTTCACGGACCCTGAAATCCTGCGCACCAACCTGGCGGCCGTCATCCTGCAGATGACAGCCATGGGAGTGGCCCGCGGACCGAAGGACGTCGAAAACTTCCCCTTTGTGGAACCGCCGGAAACGCGGGCAATCAACGACGGCGTCACCCTGCTGCGCGAACTCGGCGCCCTCGCTGCCGCACGGCCCCAAAACGGCACGGACGGGGCTAAGGGCGGCGGCGGGCTGACCGCCGTCGGGCAGAAACTCGCCCAGCTGCCGGTGGATCCCCGGCTGGGCCGGATGATTGTGGAAGCGGGCAAACGCGGTTGCGTCCGCGAGGTCATGGTCCTCGCTGCGGCCCTTACCATCCAGGACCCCCGCGAGCGCCCCACGGACAAGCAGCAGCTCGCGGCGGAAAAGCACAACCGGTTCAAGGACGAGAACTCGGACTTCACCGGCTTCCTGAACCTTTGGAACTACATCCAGGAGAAGCAGCAGGAACTCTCGTCGTCGGCTTTCCGCCGCCTGTGCCGGGCCGAATTCATCAACTACCTCCGCGTGCGCGAGTGGCAGGATCTGTTTGCCCAGCTGCGCCAGCTGGCCCGGCCCCTGGGCATCAGCCTCGACAACAAACGCCTTGCCGACCCCGTGGGCAACCACGACGGCATCCACATCAGCCTCCTCTCCGGGCTCCTGAGCCATATCGGCATCCTCGATGAGCGCAAACGTGAATATGCCGGTGCCCGCGGAAGCCGCTTCGCGATCTTCCCCGGCTCGGCACTGTTCAAGAAGTCACCCACCTTCGTCATGGCGGCCGAACTGGTGGAAACAAGCCGGCTCTGGGCAAGGGTGGCCGCCAGGTTCGATCCCGCATGGGCGGAGCAGGTGGCCCCGGACCTGGTCAAGCGAAGCTACAGCGAACCCCACTGGTCCACCCGCCAGGGCGCCGTCATGGCCTACGAAAAGGTCACTCTCTACGGCGTGCCCATCATCGCCCAGCGCCGGATCAACTACGGCAGGGTGGACCCCGTCGTCGCTAGGGAACTCTTCATCAGGCACGCCCTGGTGGAGGGCGACTGGAAAACGCACCACAAGTTCTTCCACCGCAACCGGGCCCTCCTGCAGGAGGTCGAGGAACTTGAAGCCAGGATGCGCCGCCGGGACCTGTTGGTGGATGACGAGACGCTGTTCGAGTTCTACGACGCGCGGATCGGTCCGGACGTGGTGTCAGAGCGGCATTTTGATAAGTGGTGGAAAGAGGCCCGGCGCGAAAACCCCGACCTCCTGGACTACGACAAATCACTCCTCCTCAGCGACGATGCCGACGACCTCGACGTCTCTGCCTACCCGAAGACCTGGCTGCACAAGGGCTTCGAGCTCCCGCTGACCTATGAGTTCCACCCCGTGGCTCCCGGCTCCCCGCCCAACCCCAGCGACGGCGTCACCGCCGAAGTGCCGGTCCTGTTCCTTAATCAGCTGGACGACAAGGCGTTCCGCTGGCTGATTCCCGGCCAGCGCGCGGAACTGGTAACAGCCCTGATCAAGTCCCTGCCCAAGCAGATCCGCAAGAACTTCGTCCCGGCCCCGGACGTGGCGCGGCAGGCAGTTGCAGTCCTTGAGTCGGACTTCGATCCGGCCTCCGACGAGCTTGAACCGTCCCTCGAACTTGCGCTTCGCCGCGTCCGTGGGCACGTCATCCCGCCCGAATCGTGGAACTGGGAAGCTGTGCCCCCGCACCTGCGCGTCTCGTTCAAGGTGGTTGACAGCAAGGGCAAGGTCCTGGATGAAGGCAAGGACCTCGCCGCACTTCAGGAAAAGCTTGCGCCGGCCACCCGTCGGGCCATTGCCGAATCGCTGGGTGCAACACCCGCTTCCACCGCGCCGCGCAGCAAGGCCGGGGGCGCTGCCGGAAAGTCCGACGACGGCGGGTCACCCCGCGTGCAGGCGGCCGCCGACGTGCCGGCCGGGTCCGCCCCGGCCGGGTTCCGGGAGCGGGATGGCCTCACCGAGTGGAGCTTCGGGACGCTCCAGCGCCAGGTCAGCAACACGGTCAAGGGCCACACCGTCACGGGTTATCCGGCGTTGGTGGACCTGGGCAAGTCTGTGGCCCTTCGGGTATTCCAGACAGCGGACGAACAGCAGGACGCCATGCGCGGCGGCGTGATCAGGCTGCTGGCCCTGCGCGTTCCCGCACCCGACCGCTATGTGCTGGAGCACCTGAGCAACACCGAGAAGCTGACCTTCAGCCAGAATCCGCACGGCTCAGTAGCGGCCCTCATCGCTGACTGCGCGCTGGCGGCGATCGACAAGCTGACCCCCATAGAGCTTCCCTGGGACAGGAAGTCCTTCGACGCGCTCTATGAAATGGTTCGGGCTGAACTGATCGACACGGTGTTCAGCGTGACGGCGGTGGTGGAGCGCATCCTGGCCAGTACCCGGCGCATCGAAAAGCAGTTGAAAGGCACTACCAGCCTGGCCCTTATCAGCGCGCTCAACGACATCAAGAGCCAGCTTGAGCAGCTGGTTTACCCGGGCTTTGTGGCCCGGACCGGCTATGCCCAGCTCAGCCAGCTCCCGAGGTATCTGGCCGCCATTGAGAAGCGCGTGGAACGCCTCCCGGGCAACGTCCAGCGCGACGCTCTCAGCATGGCCGTGGTGCAGCGGCTTGAGGACGACTACGACGACGCCGTGTCAGCCCTGCTTCCCGGGCGGCGGGCAGGCAGCGAACTCGCCCAGGTGCGGTGGATGCTCGAAGAGCTCCGGGTGAGCCTGTTCGCCGTAGAACTCGGAACGGCCTATTCGGTATCCGAGAAGCGGATCCGCGCCGTGCTCAACAGGGCGCTGGCCCCGGCCTAGGACAACTGTCCTAGGCCGGAACGAACTCGCCGTACCCGGCAGCCCGCAGGCCCTGCCGCAGTTTTTCGGCGTTGGCGTCCAGGACTTCCGGATCGGGGTTCTGGTCTGCGGTCGCGAAGTTGAACTCTGCCATGCTCCTGGAGGGCCAGACGTGCACGTGGAGGTGGTTGATTTCATAGCCGGCCACGATCAGCCCGGCGCGTGCGGCACCAAAGACGTCCACCTGGACGGCTCCGATCCGCCGCGCCACCTCCATGACTCTGGCCAGGGTCTCCGGCGGGGCATCAGTCCAGCGGTCCACCTCCTCGGTGGGAACCACCAGGGTGTGACCGTCCGCCAGCGGACCGGTGGTGAGGAACGCCGCTACGTCGTTTTCCCGCCACACGAACCGGCCGGGGATTTCGCCGTTCAGGATCCTGGTGAAGAGTGTGCTCATGCGTCTGCCTCCTTGGCGGGTGCCTGCAATGTGCTGGTGTCCAGCACAAACCGGTATTTCACGTCGCCTGCAACCAGGCGGTCGTAGGCTTCATTAAGCTGGTCTGCCCGGACTACTTCGATGTCCGCCACCACGTTGTTCGCAGCGCAGAAATCGAGCATTTCCTGGGTCTCGGCAATCCCGCCGATGAGTGAGCCGGCGTAAGCGATGCGCCGCCTGATCAGGGCCCGGGGGTTCACCGGCGGCATCGCCTCGGCCGGAAGTCCAAGCTGGAAAAGTGCACCGTCGACGCGAAGGGTCTTGAACAGCGGGTTCAGGTCGTGCGGGGCGGCCACGGTGTCGATGATCAGGTCGATCGTGCGGTTGGCCGCATCCATGGCCGTTTCATCGGTGGACAGGACCACTTCGTCGGCTCCCAGTTCCAGGGCGGCCGGCACCTTGGACTCGGACGTGGTGAACACCACCACCTTCGCTCCCATCGCCTTGGCGAGTTTGACGGCCATGTGGCCAAGTCCGCCAAGCCCCACCACACCCACGACGTCGCCCTCTTCGACGTCGAAGTGCCGCAGTGGCGAGAAGGTGGTAACCCCCGCGCACAGCAAGGGCGCGACGGCGGCCGGATCCAGGGAGTCCGGGACGCGAAGGACGTAGCGGCGGTCCACCACTACCGAAGAGGAGTACCCGCCCTGCGTGATCGAGTCGCCGTTCCGCCGGTCCACGGCACCGTAGGTGCCGGTCATTCCGTTTTCGCAGTACTGTTCAAGGCCGTCCAGGCAGCTTTCACATTCGCGGCAGGAGTCCACGATGCAGCCGACGCCCACCCGGTCGCCCGGCGCGAAGTCGGTGACTGCTGATCCGACGGCGCTGACAGTACCAACGATCTCGTGGCCGGGCACCAGCGGCCACACGTGGCCACCCCACTCCCCACGGACTGCGTGGACGTCCGAATGGCACAGGCCGCAGAACTCAATGGCTATTTCGACGTCGTCCGCCTGGGGAGCGCGCCGGGCAAGTGTCAGCGGGACCAGCCCGCTGTCCGGGGACGTGGCGCCGTAAGCGGCAGCCAGCAGACCGCCGTCGGAAGCGGATCCGGAGGCCGTCAAGCCGTGGGGGGCAGTGTCAGGGGCGACAGGTTTTGCGAGGGGCGGCGGTACGGGGCGTCCAGGAGTCATAGTGCGACGCTACCCCTGGGCGTCGCCAAGTTTCCACTCAGCCGGGCCGCCGTCGCCGCGGGGCTCCGGTCCGGTCACCACCGGCAGGTGCGGGTTGTTGGACCACTCGGAGAACGACCCCGGATACAGGGCGGCACGGTAACCGGCGAGTTCAAGGGCGGCCACCTGGTGGGCTGCCGTGACGCCGGATCCACAGTAGACGCCGATTTGGACGTCGTCGGTGATGCCCAGCGACTCGAAGCGGCGGCGCAGTTCGGCGGGAGGCAGGAATCGTCCGCCGCTTTCCACGTTCTCCGAGGTGGGCGCGCTGACTGCGCCGGGGATGTGGCCTGCCCGGGGATCAACGGGCTCGATCTCGCCGCGGTACCTTTCTCCGGCCCGCGCGTCCAGCAGGATCCTGCCGGCGGGGCGCCCGTCCTCTATCCAGGCTGTTACGTCGGCTGCTTCCAGGACCGGCATCTGCCCGTCTGCTGCCAGGGTTACGCTGCCAGGACGGGGCTGGGCCTTGCCCTGTTCGAGCGGCAGGCCTGCTGCACGCCAAGCCGCCAGGCCGCCGTCGAGCAGGTAAACCTCCGGGAGGCCGGCGTTCCGCAGCATCCACCACACGCGGGCAGCCGCCATGTTGGCGCTGTCATCGTAGGCCACCACAACATCGCCGTTGTTGATGCCCCAGCGCCTTGCGGCATCCTGGAATCTCTGGGGTGACGGCAGCGGATGCCGTCCCCGCTCCGCTACCGCCGGGTCCGCAAGTTCGGTGGCGAGGTCAACGAACACGGCGTCCGGCAGGTGCCCCGCCAGGTAGTGGTCGTGGCCATGCGGATCGCCCAGCGCCCAGCGCACGTCCAGCAGCACCGTCCGCGCGCCGCCGGCACGGCGCTTCTCCAGTTCGGAAACATCCATCAGCGGATACATCGTGCTCCTTCGAATGGGCAGCCAACGTTCCCACTCTAACGGCAGCAGCTCTGGCCGCAGGTAGGCTTGGTGCGGTGAAGATCGATCGCACCGCGGCCAGGGACTGGGCCGACGAAGCCATCCGGAAAATCACGGCAGAAAACACCCGCTCCGCCGACACCCACCTCTACTCGGTACCCCTTCCGGAGCACTGGGGCGTCCAGCTCTACCTCAAGGATGAGTCGACGCACCGCACCGGCAGCCTCAAGCACCGGCTGGCGCGCTCCCTGTTCCTGTTCGGCCTGGTTAATGGCTGGATCAGGGAGGACACCACCATCGTTGAGGCGTCCAGCGGAAGCACCGCAGTGTCCGAAGCCTATTTCGCACAGATGCTGGGACTGCCATTCATTGCAGTCATGGCCCGCACCACGAGCTCCGAAAAGATTGCGCTGATCGAGCAGTTCGGCGGCTCCTGCCTCCTGGTGGACCACGCCTCCGAGGTCTATGCGACGGCGGAAGAAGTGGCCGCCACCAGCGGCGGCCACTACATGGACCAGTTCACCTACGCCGAGCGGGCCACGGACTGGCGCGGTAACAACAACATCGCTGAGTCCATCTTCGGCCAGCTCGCACTGGAGGAACATCCAGTGCCGGATTGGATCGTGGTGGGCGCAGGGACGGGCGGCACCAGCGCCACCATCGGCAGGTACCTCCGCTATAACAGCCATCCCACCCGGCTGCTGGTGGTGGATCCGGAGAACTCAGCCTTCTACCCGGGGTGGCACGGCGCCACACAAGGTCCTGCTACCGGTTTGCCGTCACGGATCGAAGGCATTGGCCGGCCAAGGATGGAACCGAGCTTTGTGCCGTCCGTGATCGACCACATGATCCAAGTGCCCGACGCTGCATCGGTGGCCGCCATGCGCCACCTGCGCACACTCGCCGGGCTCCACGCCGGGCCCTCCACCGGAACCAACCTGTGGGGCGTCTGGCAGCTCATCGCGGAAATGATCGCCGCAGGCCGCAAGGGAAGCATCGTGTCGCTGATGTGCGACGGCGGCGAGCGGTATGCGGGCAACTACTACTCCCCCGGGTGGCTGGCGTCCCACGGCCTGGATCCGGAGCCGTACGCAGCGGTCATCACGCGGTTCTTTGATACCGGCAGGTGGGAAGGCCCGGCAGCTTAGACTTCCACCGACTCCCCCGCGGCCAGGTGCTGATACTCAGTGCCGTACTTGGCCCCGAGGCGCTTGACATGGCCTTCCACGATTTTCAGGCCATTCCCATTGAGCAGGCCGTCGTGGATCTGGAATGCCCGTGGCGCCCGGACACCGATGACGAAGTCCACCACTTCGGCGGCCTTGCTCCACGGCGCATGGATCGGCACCAGCAGCGTCCTGACACTGATGCCGTCTGGAATCACAAACGAATCACCGGGGTGGTAGACATTTTCATCCAGCAGGAAGCCGATGTTGGCCACCACGGGGATCTGCGGATGAATCAAGGCGTGCTGCCCGCCAAAGCTGCGAACCGCGAAGCCCGCCGTTTCGAAGGCTGATACCGGGTCCACGGTGTGGATGCGGTCCGCGGCATCGGAGGCCTCCTGGCGCAGGTTGTCCGCCACGCCCGCCGGGGCAAAAACCGCCAGGTCCCTGTTGCCCTTGAGCGCCGCCACCACTGCGGGAACGTCGATGTGGTCGCCGTGTTCGTGCGTGACCAGGACTGCTTCGGCGCCCGCGAGCGCCTCAGCGGATTCCGAAAAGGTCCCCGGGTCCAGCACCAGAACCCGGCCGTTCTTCTCAAGGCGGACGCAGGCGTGGGTGTATTTGGTCAGCTTCATAGCGCCAGCCTAGGGTCCGGTCTGAGCCCCTGTCCACGAAGCTCCGGCTGGTAATCTTGATGTTTGCCACCATCCTGAGGGAAGCGAGTCCATCCATGCCGATCGGCGCCAAGGCTGATTCCACCAAGCCCGGTCCGGCTGCAGCCCCGGCGGGCACCGCACGGACCGCTGCCGGGCCTGCCGGTACCTCCGGCCCCGTTGCCGGCAAGGAACAGCGCGTCACCAAGCAGAGGCTGGCGGTCAGCGCCGCACTGGATGAGCTGGCTGACTTCGTGAGCACGCAGGAGCTCTACCGCATCCTGCAGAACCAGGGCGTATCGGTATCGCTCGCCACCGCCTACCGGATCCTCCAGTCCCTTGCCGACGAGGGCCTGGTGGACGTGCTGCGCAATGGCGACGGCGAAGCGGTGTACCGCCGCTGTGCAGTCACCGGCCACCACCATCACCTACTGTGCCGGAACTGCGGCAAGGCCGTTGAGGTGGAAGCGCCCGCCGTGGAAACGTGGGCAGCCCGTACGGCCAGTGAACACGGCTTTACGGAAGTGGCGCACACCGTGGAAATCTTCGGGCTGTGCCCTGACTGCACCGCGCGCAAGGCAGCCGGCACGCTGTAGCCAGCCCCGGGTCAGTGTGCCTGCAGCACCCGCCCGTTGATGCCGCGGGACGACCTGACGGATCCGATCACGCGGCACACCACATAAATCAGGAACGACAACGTGGTGACGTAGGGGCTGATGGGGATACGGCCGCCGAGGGCCAGCAGGATGCCGCCAACGGTTGCCGTCACGGCGAAGGCAACGCTCAGCACCACCACTGCCACCGGAGAGGACGTCACCCGGAGGGCTGCGGCTGCCGGCGTGATCAGCAGTGCGAGCACCAGGAGGGCTCCCACCACCTGGATGGAAAGCGCCACACTGATGCCCAGCAGGACCATAAAGGCGATGGCGAGCGTCCGGACGGGAACACCGCGGGCCTCGGCCAGCTCGGGATCCACGCTGGCAAAGTTCAGTGGCCGCCAGATGGCCGCCAGGACCACCATGACCACCACCGCGGTCCCGGCCAAGGCCTGCAGCTGAACGGTATCAACTGACACGATCTGCCCGGTCAGCAGGCCGAACTTGTTCGCAGCCCGGCCCTCGTACAACGACAGGAACAGGATCCCGAGGCCCAGGCCGAAAGGCATGATCACACCGATGATCGAATTCTTGTCCCTGGCCCGCACCCCCATCAGGCCCAGAAGCAGCGCTGCCGCCACCGAGCCGATGAGCGAACCAAAAACGATGTCAGCCCCGATCAGCAGGGCAAAGGCGGCGCCGGCAAAGGACAGTTCCGATATTCCGTGGACCGCGAACGCCAGGTCGCGCTTCATCACGAACGTCCCCACCAGCCCGCCGAGCAACCCCAGGACGGCTCCGGCCCAGATCGAGTTCTGGACGAGGACCAGCAGCTCACCGTAGTTCTCGAAGCTGAAGATCGCACCGATGATACTGTCGGCGTCCATCAGGCCACCTCTCCGGCGAGAGCGTGCGCCTCCGCGTGATGATGGGTGGTGGCATCCGGCAGACCGACCACCACGATGCGGCCATTTGCGTGGATGACCTCGACATGGCTGCCATACAGATCCGAAAGGACCTCGGTGGTCATCACTTCCTGCGGGGTGCCAACCTTGAACCGGCCACCGGCCAGGTACAGCACGCGGTCCACGTAATCGATCACGGGATTGATTTCGTGGGTGACAAACACCACCGCGCTGTTCTGCTCATGGCATTGCTTGTTGATCAGTGCACTGACCGCCTGCTGGTGGTGCAGGTCCAGGGAGAGCAATGGTTCATCACACAGCAGGACCTTGGGGTCGGTGGCAAGGGCTTGCGCCACGCGGAGCCGCTGCTGCTCGCCGCCGGAGAGCTGGCCCACCGGAACCTTGGCGTAGTCCGTTGCCCCCACCAGCTCAAGGAGCTCGTCGATCCTGCGGTTCGCTTTGCCCGGCGACATCCGGAGCCCCCAGCGGTGGCCGTCCACCCCGAGGCCCACCAGGTCGCGGGCCCGCATGGGCGTATCGCGGGCGAAGGACTTTTGCTGCGGAATGTAGCCGATCAGGCTGCTGCCGCGCTCAACCGGGTGCCCGTCGAGCGTGGCCTTTCCACCGTGAAGGTCCTGCAGGCCCAGCAGGACCTTCAGGAAACTGGTTTTGCCGCTGCCGTTGGGCCCGAGCACGGCAAAAAATTCACCGGGCCTGATCTCCAGGTCCAGGTCCTCCCAGAGCGTCCGCTTACCGAATGTGAGGGACGCCCCGGTGAGGCTGACCACGGGTTTCAACTATTTGTCTCCAGAACCTTGCTGACGTTGTTCACATTGTCCGTCATCCACTGCACGTAGGTCTTGCCCTCGGGCAGGGTTTCACTGAAATCCACCACCGGAACGCCCGCCGATTCGGCGGCCTTCTTCAGCGCTTCGGTCTGCGGGCCCTCGGTCTGCCCGTTATAGGCGAGGAACCGCACTGACTTGGAGCCCACCAGGTCGGTTGCCGCCTTGAGGACGGCGGGCGGGACGTCCGAGCCTTCCTCGATCGCAGCAGTGTAATCCTCCGGCGTGGCGTTCTCCAGGCCTGCAGCTTCAAGGAGGTACACCGGCACCGGTTCGGTGACAGCAACGGGCGCACCGGCCGCTCCGGCCTTCATCCCTTCGAGTTCCCCGGTCAGTGCGTCGAGTTCAGCCTTGAAGGCAGCAGCGTTCGCATCGAAGGCCGCCGCCGAGGCGGGCTCCAGGGCACCTAGCCTGGCCGCCAGGTCATCGGCCAGCCGTCCCATGGCGGTCAAGCTGTACCAGACGTGCTCGTTGAGGTCACCGTGCTCGTGTGCATGGTCCTCCTTCGCCGCGGACTCCGCAGGCGTGGCCCCGCCCGAGGCTTCCTCCCCGGGGTGCGCCAGGCCGGAGAGTTCGACGGCGTTCAGCACGTTGCGGGCATCGATGCTGCTGTCCTGCGCAAGGGTGTGGACAAAATCGTCGTACCCGCCGCCGTTTTCGATGACGACGTCCGCCTTGGACACGGCCAGCCGGTCCTGGGCTGTGGCCTCGTAGGAATGCGGATCCTGGCTGGTCTTGGTGATGATGGCGGTGACGCTGACTTTGTCCCCGCCGATGGTCTTGGCAATGTCACCGTAGACGTTGGTGGACGCCACCACGTTGATTCCGTCAGCCACCTCGGGCGAAGCCTCCGGCTGCGGGCTGCACCCGGTGAGCAGCAGGCCAAGCCCGGCAAGGGCTGCCAGGGATGATCGGGCAGCGGAGAGACGGCGCACGGAAACCTCGGTTCATACGGGAAGGGAAAGAACCATTCCAGCCTATACCTAAATGGGAATGATTCCTATTTAGGTATACGGGAACGGGCCCCGCCCTGCGACGGGGTGGGGCCCGCAGAAGTCATCCGCCGTTTGGCTGGCCCAGCCTGCGAACGCCGGTTGCCTGGGTGGCGTCCCGGATTTCGCCCACGAGTTGCTCGATCACGTCTTCCAGGAACAGGACGCCCTTTGTATTGCCGTCGGGGCCAATAACCCGGGCCAGGTGCGAACCGGTCCGCTGCATGACCGACATCGCCTTTTCGATTTCGTCGTCCAGGGCCAAGTTCGCCAGGGACCTGATCCGGCTCTCGGCGATGGGCCGCTCGTAGGCCTCCTCATGAATGGACAGGACGTCCTTCACATGGAGGTAGCCGTACAGCATGTCATCGTCGTCGAGCATCGGAAAGCGCGAGAACCCGGTACGGCTCACGGCCTTCTCAAATTCCACCGGGGTTGTGGCCGCCTTCAGCATGACCAACTTTTCCAGCGGGACCATGATGTCCGCCGCGCTGTACTCGGAAAATTCAAGCGCACCGGTGATCAGCCCGGCGTCGTCATCCACCAGGCCGTGCCGGGTGGACTCCTGCACGATCGACTGCACCTCCTCGAGGGTGAATGAGGAGTTCACCTCATCCTTGGGCTCGATGCGGAGCATCTTGAGGATGTGGTTCGCGGACCAGTTGAGGACGGAGATGACGGGGTGGACCAGCCTGGCAACAAACATCAGCGGCGGCGCGAGCAGGAGCGCTGCCTTGTCAGCAACGCTGACAGAAATATTCTTCGGCACCATCTCGCCGAAGGTCACGTGCAGGAACGTCACCACCATCAGCGCGACGGCGAAGGCTGCCACATCGGCAACTTCCATCGGCAGGCCAAGCATTTCCAGCGGCACGGCCAGCAGGTGGTGGATGGCCGGCTCTGCCACCAGCAGGATCAGGAGCGAACAGACAGTAATGCCAAGCTGCGCACACGCCAGCATCAGCGAGACATTTTCCATGGCACGGAGGGTGGTTTGCGCCCGCTTGGATCCGGCCTCGGCCAGCGGCTCGATCTGGCTTCGCCGGGCTGACATCACCGCGAACTCCGCACCAACAAAAAACGCATTGCCGAACAGGAGGACAACCAGCCACAGTATTCCGGCCCAGTCGCTCATCGGTCTGTCCCGTCGTCATTGTTGCCGGACTCGGGTTCGGGCTCGGCGGGCCGGAAGCAGATCCGGTCGATCCGCCTGCCATCCATCCTCGTGACGCTCAGCGTTCCGCCGCCAACGGGGACGGTGTCCCCCACCATGGCGATCCGCCCGAGCTCGCTCATAACGTAGCCGCCCACTGTTTCGTAGGCTGCCTCATCGGGAACGGTCAGGCCGGAAATCTGTTCCGACAGTTCGTCCGGGCGGAGCAGTCCAGGGAAGTACCAAGCGCCGGATGCGCTCTGCAGCAGGCCTGGCCGGACCTTGTCATGCTCGTCCGACACCTCGCCCACGATTTCCTCGACCAGGTCTTCGAGGGTAGCGATGCCCGCGGTTCCGCCATACTCATCCAAAACGACCGCGAGTTGCAGGTTGCCCTCGCGAAGTTCCGCCAGCAGGGCATCAAGGTGGATGGTCTCCGGGACGCGCAGCACCTCGGTCATGATGGCCCCGGCTTCAAGGTTTTGCCGGCGCTCCCAGGGAACTGCCACGGCCTTTTTGACATGCACCAGACCCCTGATGTCGTCCGCCGATTCACCAATGATCGGGAAACGTGAGTACCCGGTCCGGCGCGCGGCAGCGAGGATGTCAGAGACGGGCTGGTCCGCTTCGATGGTTTCCACCCGGATGCGCGGCGTCATGACGTCAGCCGCCGTGCGCGCAGAGAAATTCAGCGTGCGGGCCACAAAGTTCGCCGTACCGGCATCGAGGGTGCCCATGGCCGCCGAGCGTCGCACCAGGGACGCGAGTTCAGCAGGGGTCCTGGCACCGGAGATCTCTTCCTTGGCCTCCAGCCCGAAAATGTGGAGCACCTTGTTGGAAAAGCCGTTGAGCACCACGATGGCAGGTTTAAAGACAGCGGTGAACATCAGCTGCGGACGTGCCAGGGCGCGGCCCACCGGGAAGGACAGGGCGATGGCCATGTTCTTGGGTACCAGTTCGCCCAGGAGCATCGACAGCAGGGTGGCGATGACCATCGCCAGGACCAGCGAGATGGAGGCCACCACAACGTCGGGAAGGCCGACGGCGGCCAGCGGGGCTTCCAGGAGCCGGCCCACCGATGGCTCCATGACGTAACCGGTCAGCAAGGTTGTCAGCGTGATGCCCAGCTGGCAGCTGGAGAGTTGGGTGGACAGGGATTTCAGGCACCGCAGCAAGGGGACGGCGCCGGCGTCGCCGTCGTCGATGGCCCTCTGGACGGTGGCCTGGTCAAGGGCAATAAGGGAAAACTCGACAGCGACGAAAAAGCCCGTCCCGGCGATCAGCAGTAAACCTGCTGCGAGGAGAAGCCATTCCATTCAGCATCCCGCCTGGACAGCCGTGGCTGTGTGGCAGTGCGATACAGATGGGAAGCGGGGACGGGAATATCGGTCCGGCGGAGGATGGTCGGCCGATGCCGACGCAGTTTCCTTTGCAGCTCCTGCCGGCTGTTCCAGCGAATGGTGATGGGCGCGTGTTCGGGGTTTGCCGGCTCTGCGGGTGGACTGCGCGGCGCTCTTGACGCTCCGCTGACAGCCCCCAGGCCGGCACCTAGATTTACTGTCCATAAGAATGTCAGTCTACAGGAGCCGGTGTGGCCGGCCGCGACTTCCGCAACAGCTCCGAGGCCGGGCAGCGGCACTGCCAAAACCGCTGTCAACATTCGTTTCCGGCCGCCATATTCCGGCCTTTTCGCGTCACTTCATGATTTGGGTCACCCTTATTGGCAGTTACCACACGATGCTTACTAGACTGGCATTGGTCTGGGTTCAGAGGACGCAGAGACCGGTTGAATCGTAGTGCTGACGCACCGTGGGCCGGAGAGAAATCAAACTCATGGAAGAGGCGTATTTCAAGTGCCAGAGCAGCCTAGCCACCGTCTACCAGAGGAATTTGGCGGAAACGAGTGGCTCGTTGACGAACTGTACGAGCAGTACCAGAAGGACAAGAATGCCGTGGACTCCAAATGGTGGCCGCTGTTCGAATCCTTCGGCGCAGCCGGCAGTTCTTCTTCCAACGGAAACTCGGGGCATGCCACTGCCCACCCTGCAACAAGGGAAATGCCTGTCGTAAATACAGCTCCCGCAGCACCGGCAGCGTCGCCGGCAGCAGCTCCTCCCGCTCCGCCGTCGGCGCCGCCCGCCTCGGCTGCCGCCGCCCCGGCCCCGGCGCCCGTCAAGAAGGCACCTGCCACAGTGGCGCGCGACGGCTCCAAGAAGCCTGAGTCCGGCACGGGCTCGCAGCCCATCCCGGCGCAGCTGCCCAAGAACGTCAAGGCACCCACGGCTCCCGAAGAAGACGTTGTATCAGTCCTCCGCGGACCGGCGAAGGCCATTGCCACCAACATGGTCACCAGCCTCGAGGTGCCCACCGCCACCAGCGTCCGAGCCATTCCCGCCAAATTGCTGATCGACAACCGCGTTGTCATCAACTCGAACCTCGCCCGCGCCCGTGGCGGCAAGGTCTCCTTCACGCACCTCATCGGCTACGCCGTCATCCGCGCCCTCTCGCAGTTCCCCTCCATGAACGTGTACTACGACGAAGTGGATGGCAAGCCCGTCGCCGTCCAGCCGGCACACGTCAACTTCGGCATCGCCATCGATATGCCGAAGCCCGACGGAACCCGCCTGCTCATGGTGCCGAACATCAAGAAGGCCGAAACCCTTAACTTCTCCGAGTTCTGGCACACCTACGAGGACCTCATCAAGCGCGCCCGCAACGGCAAGCTGACCGCCGATGACCACCAGGGCACCACGGTCTCGCTGACCAACCCCGGCGGCATCGGCACCGTGCACTCGGTGCCGCGCCTTTCCAAGGGCCAGGCTGCCATCATTGGCGTCGGTGCACTCGACTACCCTGCCGAGTTCCAGGGCGCCAGCGAGAAGATCATCGCCCAGAACGCCATCAGCAAGGTCCTCACCCTGACCTCCACCTACGATCACCGGGTGATCCAGGGCGCCGGCAGCGGCGAGTTCCTGAAACTGGTCCACCAGCTCCTGCTGGGCGCGCAGAACTTCTACGACGAGATCTTTGAGTCCCTGCGCATTCCGTACGAGCCTGTTCGGTGGAGTGCCGACAAGCAGGTGGACCCGGCCGACGAAATCAATAAGGTCGCCCGGATCCAGCAGCTGATCCACTCCTACCGCGTCCGCGGACACCTGATGGCGGACACCGATCCGCTCGAGTACGTCCAGCGCAAGCACCCGGACCTCGACGTCCTCACCTACGGCCTCACACTGTGGGACCTGGACCGCGAGTGGCCCACCGGTGGTTTCGGCGGCAGGCCGATGCTCAAATTCCGCGACATCCTGGGCGTCCTGCGCGATGCCTACTGCCGCACCACCGGCATCGAGTACATGCACATCCAGGAACCCGAGGAACGCAAGTGGTTCCAGGACCAGCTGGAGCACCCGTACTCCAAGCCGAGCCGTGAAGAGCAGCTCCGCATCGTCTCCAAGCTGAACGCGGCTGAGGCGTTTGAGACCTTCCTGCAAACCAAGTTCGTGGGCCAGAAGCGCTTCTCCCTCGAAGGTGGCGAGTCGCTGATTCCGTTGCTGGATGCCATCATGTCCGATGCCGCCGATGACGGCCTGGACGAAGTAGCGATCGGCATGGCCCACCGTGGCCGCCTGAACGTGCTCACCAACATCGCAGGCAAAACCTACGCACAGGTGTTCCGCGAGTTCGAGGGCACACAGGATCCGCGCTCAGTCCAGGGTTCCGGTGACGTCAAGTACCACCTGGGCACGGAGGGAACGTTCACCTCCGACAACGGCAAGGAGACCAAGGTTTACCTGGCCGCCAACCCGTCCCACCTTGAAGCGGTTGACCCGGTACTCGAGGGCATCGTCCGCGCCAAGCAGGACCGCCTGGACCAGGGCGAGTCGTTCCCGGTCCTGCCCATCGTGGTCCACGGCGACGCCGCTTTCGCCGGCCAGGGCGTGGTTGCGGAAACCCTCAACCTGTCCCAGCTCCGGGGCTACCGCACCGGCGGAACCATCCACATCGTGGTCAACAACCAGGTGGGCTTCACCACCGCCCCATCCTCGTCACGGTCCTCCACGTACTCCACCGACGTTGCCAAGATGATCCAGGCACCGGTGTTCCACGTGAACGGTGATGATCCCGAGGCCGTGGTCCGCATCGGCCAGCTCGCCTACGAGTTCCGCCAGCGGTTCCACAAGGATGTTGTGATCGACATGGTCTGCTACCGGCGCCGCGGGCACAACGAGGGCGACGACCCCTCGATGACGCAGCCGCTGATGTACAACCTGATCGAAGCAAAGCGTTCAGTCCGCAAGCTCTACACCGAGTCGCTGATCGGCCGCGGTGACATCACCGAGGAAGAAGCCGAGCAGCTGCTCCGCGACTACCAGGAGCGGCTGGAGCGGGTCTTCGCCGAGACCCACGCAGCCCAGACGTCCCCGATTCCGATCATCACCGCGGACTCGGCAGCTGTCTCCGACATTGAGCGGCCCATCGCCCAGCAGTCCGACTCCAGCACGAACTCCCCCGTGTCCACCGCCATCTCCGCCGATACGCTGGCCCGGATCGGCAAGGCACACCTGGAGATTCCGGAGGGATTCACCGTCCACGCGAAGCTCAGGCAGCTGCTGGAGAAGCGCGAACAGATGTCCCGCGAAGGCGGCATCGACTGGGGCTTCGGCGAGGTCGCGGCCTTTGGCTCGCTCATCATGGAAGGCGTCCCCGTGCGCCTGGCCGGCCAGGACTCACGCCGCGGCACGTTCGTGCAGCGCCACGCCGTCTTCCACGACCGCGCCAACGGCAAGGAATGGCTGCCTCTGGGCAACCTTTCCGATGACCAGGCCAAGCTGTGGATCTACGATTCGCTGCTGTCCGAATACGCGGCCATGGGCTTCGAATACGGCTACTCCGTGGAGCGCCCCGATGCGCTCGTTCTCTGGGAAGCCCAGTTCGGCGACTTCGTCAACGGTGCCCAGACCATCATTGACGAGTTCATTTCCTCCGCCGAGCAGAAGTGGGGCCAGCGTTCCTCGCTGGTACTGATGCTTCCGCACGGCTACGAGGGCCAGGGCCCGGACCACTCCTCGGCAAGGATCGAGCGCTTCCTGCAGATGTGCGCCGAGGAGAACATGATTGTGGCCAACCCCACCACCGCGGCCTCGCACTTCCACCTGCTGCGCCGCCAGGCCTACAGCCGCCCGCGGAAACCGTTGATCATCTTCACGCCCAAGCAGCTGCTGCGCCTCAAAGGTGCCGCGTCTTCAGTGGAGGACTTCACCAACGGCACGTTCCGGCCTGTCATCAGCGACCATGAGCAGCTGGCCGCGGACGCCGTCGAACGCGTCCTGCTGGTCTCCGGCCGCCTCTACTACGATCTCCTGTCCACCCGGCAGAAGACCGATGATAAGACGACGGCGATCGTCCGGGTGGAGCAGCTGTACCCGCTGCCTGCCGCCGAGATCGCTGCTGAGCTGGCCAAGTACCCGAACGCCGAGGTTGTCTGGGCCCAGGATGAGCCTGCCAACCAGGGACCGTGGCCGTTTATTGGCCTGAACCTGCCGGATGCCCTTGACCGGCGTGTCCGACTGGTGTCGCGTCCGGCCTCTGCCTCCACGGCTGCGGGCTCCATGAAACGCCACGCCGCGGAACAGGATGCCCTGCTGAAGCAGGCCTTTGCGCGGAAGTAACAAGTAAGGCTGCCCGGCCGGACGTCGAAATACCAGACTCCGGCCGGGCAGTTCTGTTTAATGGGATGGACAGCGCCTGACCGATCCCCCAAAGTGGTCCGGGTGGCGACGGGCGGTCAGCACCGAAGTTAAGAGGAATGTGTGGAAGACAGGAAGCTGCGTATCGCAGCTGTAGGCGATGAACTGCTGGCCGGACTCGGTGATCCCCGGGCACTCGGCTGGCTGGGCCGCGTATTGGCCCGCACTCCCCAGGACGGCATGCTTCTGGAGAGCTACGCCCTGCCCTGTCCGCAGGAAGGAACCGAAGGCCTGGCTGCCCGCTGGATGGACGAAGCCGGCCGGCGCTTCAGCGACCAGGCCGAGAACCGGCTGGTGATAGGCCTCTCGGGCCGCGATATCGAGTTCGGGCTTTCCACCGCCCGCAGCCGGCTCAACCTGGCCAATATCCTGGATTCGGCGTCCCAGAACCGCCTGGGGGTCTTTGTGGTGGGGCCGCCGCCCACCCTGGACCCTGCACAGAACCGCCGGCTCGACGAGCTGAATACCGCCTTCGCTGATGTCACCACGCGCCGCAAGCATCTCTACGTGGATACGTTTTCGCCCCTTCTCAACCATGAACAGTGGCGCCAGGACCTGGCCGGAAACGGCGGCACGCCGGGGCAGGCCGGGTACGGGCTGATGGCCTGGCTGGTCCTGCACCGCGGCTGGTTCCAGTGGCTGGGGATGGCCGTCCCGGAGTAAGCCCAATTCGCGATATATCTTGACCCCCGTGTGTACCAGGGGTACGTTGGTGCCATCACGCGATATATCGTCTTGGAGGACCAATGGCTGCTCATAACTGGGATGTCACGAACGCGCAAACCATCGACGTCCACTCCGTGACGTCCCTGAAACTTGGCATGGTGCGCGGCCGCTTCGACGTGGTTGCGCATCACGAGCCGGTCACCCGAATAGAAATTTCCGAAGTCCAGGGCGACCCTGTGGCTGTTTCACTGGAAGACGGCCGGCTTGAGGTCCGGCACCAGCTGCACGGACCGCAGGGCTGGTTCAAGAACCTCATGGGGACGGTTAACCACAACAGCGAGAACTATGCCGTCATCAGCATCGCGGTTCCCGCCACGGTTGAAGTGGAGGCCGGAACGGTCAGCGGCGACGGCCTTGTATCAGGGATGGCCGGCCGGACGCGTCTGAACACTGTTTCCGGTTCCGTGATGTCCGACGCCACGGACGGCGAACTGCACGTCAACACGGTCAGCGGCGAGGTAAGCGCCCGAAACCACAACGGCGTCCTCACTGCAAAGACTGTTTCGGGCGAGGTGACAGCATCCGGCAACTTCAGCCATATCCGCGCTAACACCGTCAGCGGAAGCATGAGTTTTGACCTGCTGGGCTACACCCAGGATTTCGGTGCCAATTCTGTGTCCGGAGACCTCACCATCCGGATCCCCCATGACGTCGGCGTGGACATCGTTGCGAAATCTGCCAGCGGATCGGTGGTGATCGACCACCATCAGTACCATGTACCCGGTGGCAAGGTGGAGACGATCGCCGGCCCTGACGCCAAACTGATGCTCGTCAGGACCAACTCGGTCTCAGGCACAACGTCCATCATCCACAGCGTAGTGTCCGGGAACGCGGAAGAACGGCCCTGATGCCCGCCGTCTTCGCCCACGGCGCCCTGCGGCTCTACCTACTGTCCCTGCTGGAGTCCGGGCCGAAGCATGGCTATGAACTCATCAAGGCGCTCAAGGAACGGTTTGGCGGCACCTACTCCCCCAGCGCGGGGACCATCTACCCGCGGCTGGGGAAGCTCGAGGAAGAAGGGCTGGTGGCCACGGAATCGGCAGGGCGGCGCACCAACTACCGCATTACACCTGCCGGGCTGGCGGAGCTGAACCTGCGCCGCGAAGAACTGGCGGGGGTGGAGAAGGAGATTTCCGCTTCCGTCCGGCGGTTGGCTGACAACCTCCGTGCGGACATCCGGAACAACATGCGCGGGCTGCGGGCTGACCTTGCTGCGACAGCGGAGGCGGCGCGGGCCGCGGCCGGTTCGGTTGATTTCACCGCCGCCGGCGGCAGGTCCGTGCACGAGGGCCGGCGTTCACTGAAAGAAGCTGAAACGATGCTCCAGGAGTTCCGGGACGATCTCCGAGCCGAGTTGCGTGTGCAGGCGGGCAGGCAGCCACTGAGTCCAGTGGCTTTGGAAACCCTCCGGACGGTTCTGGAACAGGCCAGCATCGCCGTCCGCAACTCCCTCGCCGACAAATAACTCCTCCACCTAAGGGTCCGGATTGAACCGCAGGTCACAGGGCGGTTGCCGGTTCGCGGGCCGCCACATCATGTGGGAGACTTGAGGGCAGCTCTTTTGAGTACCAACAGTAAGGAGGCCAGCTATGAGCAAGCGTGCACGCAAGCGTCGTGACCGTAAGCGTGGCGGCGCGAACCACGGGAAGCGCCCCAACACCTAGGCAAAATGCCAGGTACTACGGTTCAAAGCAAAGGACCCCGGAAGCCACTCGGCTTTCGGGGTCCTTTGTGTTCAGGATGAGGAGTCACGGCCGTGGCCTGGCTGCGGGACAGCTGACCTAGGCGTCCACCGGCCGGATCGAATGGATTCGGTCCAGGATGGCGTTCTTCAGGTTGTCGGGAGCAGCTTCGGTGCAGGAGCGCTTGACCATGTTGCGGATCACGCATTCAAGGTCGTACTGCTCCGTGCATTCCGGGCATTCATCAAGGTGGGTCTTGATTTCCGTGATGTCCTCACGGGTTAAGGCGCCGTCCAGATACTCATAGATGCGTTGCATCCGGGTGTCGTCGCAGTCGCCCAATCCCTGGCAATCGCTCATTTCCTGTTCTCCTGTTGTGTGCTTCCCGCCGCGTCCTGGTGAGGTGCGGCCGTTTTGAATCCGCGCTCGGCGGCATACTCCGCGAGCATGTCCCGCAACATTCTCCGGCCGCGGTGGAGCCGGGACATCACAGTGCCGATGGGCGTGTTCATGATGTCTGAAATCTCCTTGTACGCGAAGCCTTCGACGTCCGCGAAGTACACCGCAAGGCGGAACTCTTCGGGAATGTCCTGGAGCGCGCGTTTGACGTCTGAATCCGGAAGGTGATCCAGCGCCTCCGCCTCGGCGGACCGCAGTCCGCTGGAGGTGTGTGACTCGGCCCGCGCCAGCTGCCAGTCCTCGATGGTGTCCGAGTTGGACTGAAGCGGCTCGCGCTGCCGTTTACGGTACAGATTGATATAGGTGTTCGTCAGAATGCGGTACAGCCAGGCCTTGAGGTTGGTTCCCGGCTTGTACTGGTGAAACGCGGAAAAAGCCTTGGTATAGGCCTCCTGGACGAGATCCTCGGCGTCGGCAGGGTTCCTGGCCATGCGCATGGCGGCGGAATAGAGCTGGTCGACATACTGCATCGCATCACGCTCGAACCGGGCGCGGCGCTCCTCGGCGGATTCCGTGGAAACGTTAACCACGCCTTCGGCGCTTTCCGCGTCAGGCTGCTGTGATTCTGCTGTTTGCCCTGCAAGCCCGGGCCGTGCGCCAGCGCTGCTTTTGGCTTCGCTCTGGGAAGCCTCATACATGGCCGAAACGGCCGGATCCAAGGTGCTCATTGCGTTCAAGTCTACTGTCAGGCTCCGGGCACGCGGCGACCCGTACCCGGGGGGTTCGGCCCCCAGCAAATCCATGGCCACCGGGCCTGCCGCATCAATTCCGTCCAACACCCGCCTCAAGGGCCAACTCCGCTCTGTTGTCCGGTGCTTTGTCTTGTGGGCCCGACTCTCGCGGACCCAGCATCCATAACCCCTGCCCTTGGGCAAATATTCCCCAAAAGTGCAAGACTAGAACGGACTTCGCCGCACCCGACGCGGTTCGTCCATCCAGGAGGAAATCCATGTCCTTTGTCCGCACACTCGCACGGCCCATGCTGGCTTCCAGTTTTGTCCTCGCCGGAATGGATAAGCTCAAGAACGCCGATGACACCGCGCAACAGTTGTCGCCGCTGCTGAGCAAGGCCACGGCAGCGCTGCCGTTCCGTACTGACGAGAAGACGCTGGCACGCGTTATTGGCGGTACCCAGGTGGGCGCGGGCGTCCTTTTTGGGCTTGGGAAATTTTCGCGGCTTTCAGCCACCCTGCTGACCGTCATCTCCCTTCTCAACACCTTCGTTGAATGGCGCAGTGCGGACATCAGCAGCAAGGAAGGGCGCGGAAACCGCCGCAACCAGCTGTTGAAGAACCTGTCCCTGAGCGGTGGTGCGTTGCTTGCTTCCGTGGACACGGCCGGCAAACCGGGACTCGCCTGGCGTGCCGAGCACCTGGCCGCCGACGCCAGGAAGGGTGCCGCGCACCTCGCCGCAGATGCCAAAAAGACCACCAACAAGAAGCTGCACAAAGCCGACAAAGCCGTGCGCCGCGCCGTCGAACAGGCCACGGGGGCATAAGCAGCACATGACCTCAGCAGCCGCCACACAGGACAACTCCGGAACGTCCCTCCCCTCCTGGCCCGCACCCTTCGCGTCCCGCCCTGTCGATGCCACCGTTACGGTGCCCGGTTCCAAATCGCTGACCAACCGGTATCTGGTGCTCGCGGCGCTGGCCGATGGCCCGTCGCGCCTGCGTGCGCCACTGCATTCCAGGGATTCGGCGTTGATGATCGATGCGCTCCGCCAGCTCGGTGCCACCATCACGGAGGTGCCGGGGGACGGCGTGTTTGGTCCGGACCTGGAAGTTATCCCGCCCGCGGCGGGTGCGGCGGCGTCCTCCACCAGGATCGACTGCGGCCTGGCTGGAACGGTGATGCGGTTCGTTCCGCCGCTGGCGGCGCTGCGCAACGGCACGAGCGTTTTCGACGGCGACCCCCACGCCCGGAAGCGGCCGATGGGAACGATCATCGAAGCCCTCAAGGCGCTGGGGGTGGCGGTCAACGCCGAAGACGGCAGCGCGCCGGCGTCGTTGCCGTTTGTTGTGGAAGGTACCGGAGAGGTGCGTGGCGGCCACCTGGTGATCGATGCCAGCGCCTCCTCACAGTTCGTCTCAGCACTCCTCCTTGTGGGGGCACGGTTCAGCGAAGGCCTGCATCTTGAGCACGTCGGAAAGCCGGTGCCAAGCCTGGACCACATCAACATGACGGTGGCCGTCCTGCGCGGAGCCGGTGTGGTTGTTGACGATTCGGTTCCCAACCACTGGGTTGTTGCCCCGGGACCCATCCGCGCGTTCGACCAGCGGATTGAGCAGGACCTGTCCAACGCCGGGCCCTTCCTTGCCGCTGCCCTGGCGTCCGGTGGAACGGTCCGGATTCCCGGTTGGCCCGAAGAGACGCAGCAGGTAGGAGATCTATGGCGGACCATCCTTGCCAGCATGGGCGCGGAGGTCACCCTCATTGACGGCGTCCTGACGGTAACGGGCGGTCCGGAAATCAAGGGCGCCGATTTCGCGGACACCAGCGAGCTCGCCCCCACGGTCGCCGCGCTGTGTGCTTTGGCCAGCGGACCCTCCCGGCTCAGCGGCATTGCGCACCTGCGCGGCCACGAGACTGACAGGCTCGCTGCCCTGGTCGCCGAGATCAACCGCCTTGGCGGTGATGCCGAGGAGACCAGCGACGGGCTGGTGATTCGGCCGGCCAAGCTGCATGCCGGCGTCGTCCGCAGTTACGCCGACCACCGCATGGCCACCGCCGGCGCCATTCTTGGCCTGGCAGTGGAGGGGGTGCAGGTGGAGGACATCGCCACCACCGCAAAAACCATGCCGGACTTTCCCCAACTGTGGGCAGACATGCTGGCCCAGGCCGGCCCCGCCCATGCCGGCGTGGAGGGGTCCAGCGGTGGCGCGGAGCACTGATTCCTGGGACGAATCGGATGTCCGCATCCGGCCCAGCAAAAAGGGCTCCCGCCCCCGCACCAAGGACCGGCCCAGCCACGACGACGCCGTGACCGGACGCATCATCACCGTTGACCGCGGCAGGTACACGGCAGTGGTGGGCGAGGACTCCGGCAACGAACGTGTGGTCATCGCCGCAAGGGCACGCGAACTTCGCCGCAACCCGGTGGTGGCCGGAGATTTCGTCTCCCTTGTGGGCGATGTCTCCGGTGAACCGGATACCCTGGCACGGCTGGTCAGGATCCAGGACCGCCGGACGCTGCTGCGCCGCAGCGCAGATGATACGGATCCGGTGGAGAGGGCTGTGGTGGCCAACGCGGACCAGCTGGTGATTGTGGTGGCTGCCGCCAATCCCGAGCCGCGTACCGGCTTCATTGACCGCGCCCTGGTGGCAGCCTACGACGCCGGAATCGAGCCGATCCTCCTGGTCACCAAGGCCGACGTCAAGGATCCGGCGGACCTGCTGTCCAACTACACGCACCTGGACTTTCCAGTGATCATCAGCCGCACTGCCGATTCCAGCGCTTCAGGCATCGATGCCCGCTCCGATGACGGACTCTCCGCACGGCTGGACAGCACGGCCGTCGCGGAGTTGCGTGATCACCTGGACGGAAAAGTAACTGTGATGCTCGGCCACTCGGGCGTGGGCAAATCCACCATGGTGAACGCGCTGACCGGAGCGGAACGCGCCACCGGCGGGGTCAACGCCGTGACAGGGCGGGGGCGCCACACGTCGTCGTCTGCGCTGGCATTGAGGCTGACCGAGGCCCCGGCGGGCAGTTGGATCATCGACACTCCGGGCATCCGCTCCTTCGGCCTGGCCCACGTGGACCCGGACCGGATCCTGCGCTCCTTCCCCGACCTCTCCCCCGGCATCGAGGACTGCGAACGCGGCTGCAAGCACACCGCCACCGCGGTGAACTGCGGACTGGACGCCTGGGTTGGCGGCGGCCATGCCGGCGCCACCGGAGAAGCACGGCTGGCCTCCCTGCGGCGCCTGCTGGGCACCGACCCCCGCCTGGAGGCCCAGGAGGCCAAGGAACTGGGCAGCGTCAACTGACGGTGCCGATCTCCCAGCAGATCAGCGCGCAGACGGTAGTTTGGAACCATGATCCAACCCGCTTCAAGCTACAACGATGACCTGCGCCTGGCCCACGTGCTGGCAGATTCTGTTGATGACCAGACCATGAGCCGCTTCAAAGCCCAGGACCTCAAGGTGGAGACCAAGCCTGACCTCACACCGGTCACCGACGCGGACAAGGCCGCGGAAGAGGCCATCCGCGGCCAGTTGTCGCGTTCCCGTCCGCGTGACGCCGTGCTCGGGGAAGAGTTCGGGAGCACCGGCCACGGGTCCCGCCGCTGGATCATCGATCCCATTGACGGCACCAAGAATTTCGTCCGCGGCGTCCCCGTCTGGGCCACCCTGATCGCGCTGGTGGATGAAGGCGAACCCGTTGTTGGCGTGGTGAGCGCGCCGGCCCTCGGCAAGCGGTGGTGGGCGGCTAAGGGAATGGGCGCCTACATGGGACGCTCGCTCGCCGCTGCCACCCGGCTGCGCGTCTCAAATGTCGCCAACCTGTCCGACGCTTCGCTGTCCTACTCCAGCCTGGGCGGCTGGAAGGAACGCGGGAACCTGGACAACTTCCTGGGCCTCACCGAGGACGTGTGGCGGACCCGCGCGTACGGCGATTTCTGGTCCTACTGCATGGTGGCAGAGGGCTCTGTGGACATCGCCTGCGAACCCGAACTCAACCTGTACGACATGGCCGCTCTCGTGCCGATCGTGGTTGAAGCGGGCGGCCGCTTCACCTCCCTGGAGGGGGAGGATGGCCCATTCGGCGGCAACGCCCTGGCCACGAATTCCATCCTGCACTCTGAGGTTCTTCGGCGGCTGAACCCGGACCTGGATGATCTTCTCTAAGTCCCTACACCGAACAATCAGCGGCGGGTGCCTCCCAAAGGAGGCGCCCGCCGTCGTATCTTCGGTGAAAGCAGCCCTTTTCAGCGGACGCGTAACAAACCGCTTAACAATCGGGCCGGCTTCAAACCTTCCTGCCCCATGTCCTACGCTCTTAACCAGGTCACGAGTGCCAGCGCGAAACCCCGGTTTGCTGGCCGGCAACCCTCCAACCGCGGTGGGGTGCCCCGGGTGACGACCAGGCCGGTCCGGAACGGATGCGGCAAGCGCGGATTCCCGGTACAGGGGGTCCTTTCGAAGTGAGGTCTGCCGTGACTACTGCCACCGTCTCCCCCAACGCCGCTCTCCAGCCTGAAACCGTCCAGCCTGATGGCGCTGCCCTCTTTGATGCCCGCCGGGCCGTCGCCGGCCGGCCGCTCTCAGCCGTCACCGGCGCTGAAATCCAGGCACCGCTGATTTCCGGCGACCACGTCCGGTACGCCAACCTCGACTACGGCGCCTCCGCTCCGGCTCTCTCGGTGGTTTCGGCCTACCTCAATGAGATCCTGCCGTTCTACGCCAGCGTCCACCGCGGCGCCGGCTACGCATCCCAGATCAGCACCTCCGTGTACGAAAATGCGCGCAACATCGTCCGCGAGTTCGTGGGCGGCCGCCCGGACGATTCGGTGATTTTCACCCGGAACACCACCGATTCGCTCAACCTGCTGGCGGGCTGCCTGCCCGCAACGGACGGCCGGCCCGACGGCGACGTGCTGTACCTGGACATCGAACACCACGCGAACCTGCTGCCCTGGCAGGGCGTCCCACACCGCAGCATCGTTGCCGCTGACACCATCACGGGCACCATCGCATCCGTCCGCGCTGAACTGCAGCAGGGCGGTGTGAGCCTGCTCGCTGTCACCGGCGCCTCAAACGTCACCGGTGAGATCCTCCCCATCCGCGCCCTGGCCGAGCTCGCCCACGAACACGGTGCACGGATTGTGGTGGACGCCGCCCAGCTGGCGCCGCACCGCCGCGTCAACATCGCCGCGGATGGCGTGGACTACCTCGCCTTCTCCGGCCACAAGCTCTACGCCCCGTTTGGTGCCGGCGTGCTGGTGGGCCGCCCGGACTGGCTCGACGCCGGGACCCCGCACCTCGCCGGCGGCGGTGCCGTCAAGGAAGCAAGGCTCGACGACGTCAGCTGGGCCACCGGCCCGGCCCGCCACGAGGGGGGCTCACCGAACGTGCTTGGCGCAGCTACCCTGGCACGCGCCACCCAGGTGATTGCCGGGCTTAACCAGGACCAGTGGCACGCCCACGAATCCGCCATCCGTTCCTTCCTCGTCGAGGGCCTGCAGAAGATCGACGGCGTGACCGTCCACCAGATCTTCAAGGACACCAACCCGGACACGGACACCATCGGCGTGGTCAACTTCTCGGTGGAAGGCTACGACGCCGGGCTGGTGGCGGCTTACCTTTCCGCTGAGCACGGTGTTGGCCTCCGCGACGGCCGCTTCTGCGCCCACCCGCTGCTGAAGCGGCTCGGGCTTCCCTCCGGTTCCCTCCGTGCCAGCTTCGGCGTCGGCTCGCGCCTCGAGGATGCAGAACGGCTCCTTGCCGGCATAGAGTCGCTGCGCCGCGATGGCCTGGGGTGGGACTACGTCGTGGACGCAGGACGCTGGGTTCCCGCCAACGACACGCGGACCTACCCGCACTGGGCACCCAACACTCCCGGAACCGCCGGCGCTGCCCCCTGCATCGATGACTGAACACTTGCGGTAAATTCGAAGGATACCCAAGGGCATCAGACGAAGGAGGCCACGCGTGGTACGGGGTGGCCCCAAGCTTGATCATGGACGGCGCCGGGAGCTCGGCCAGAGCTTCCAGGACGGCGGCCGGCACTACCAGCGGGTCCGCCCGGGCTATCCAAAAGAAACAGCCCAATGGCTGGTTCCCCCGGGCGCCGCCGATGCCCTCGACGCCGGAGCCGGCACCGGCAAGTTCACCGCACTGCTGCTGGACCTGGGCCTGTCCGTCACTGCGTTGGATCCCTCTGCTGACATGCTCGAACAGTTACGGGCGCACTATCCCGGGGCCACGGCGGTCCAAGCCAATGCCGAGGCGACGGGCCTGCCCACGGCGGCCTTCGACGTCGTCAGCGTTGCCCAGGCCTGGCATTGGTGCGACGCACTGGAAGCAAGCACGGAACTGGCGCGCGTACTGCGGCCGAACGGCACGCTGGGCCTGATCTGGAACCAGCTGGATACATCGGTTCCGTGGGTCCACAGGCTTTCACGGATCATGCACGCCGGGGACGTGTACAAGCCGGACTTCCGGCCAGTCGTGGGGCCGGAGTTCCGGGGGCTCGAGGGCCACGTCGCCCACTGGCAGGACCGCGTCACCACCACCGACCTGGTGGAGCTCACCAAGTCCCGGAGCTACTATCTGCGGGCGGGTGAAACCACCCGCGCCAAAGTGCTCGCCAACTTGGACTGGTACCTTCACGAACACCTGGGCCACAGCCTTGACGAAGAGCTGGAGCTGCCCTATCTAACGCTTGCGTGGCGGGCCTTCAAGGCATGACGCCGGACGGGCAACGGGTAGGCTTGGAGTTGTGAAGACCAGCGCGCCCTCCTCCTCCATCGAGGATTACGTCAAGGTCATCTACTCGTTCACGGAATGGCAGGACAAGCCGATCACGTCCTCGCAGCTGGCCCAGCGCCTTGGCGTCGCCAATTCCTCGGTCTCGGAGATGGTCCGCAAGCTGAAGGACCAGGGCCTCGTTGACCATAAGCCCTACAGCGCCATCACGCTCACGGACAGCGGGGTCCGGCTCGCCCTTGCGATGGTGCGGCGCCACCGCCTGATCGAGACCTACCTTGTCCAGCAGCTGGGTTACAGCTGGGACGAGGTCCACGACGAAGCCGAACTGCTGGAGCATGCGGTATCGGACACGTTTATTGAGCGTGTTGCGGCCAAGCTCGGGGACCCTCAGCGGGATCCGCACGGTGATCCCATTCCCACCGCCGACGGGAAAGTCCTGATGCCCCGCGCCCACCTGATGGGTGAGCTGGACCAGGGGCACACCGGCAGGATCACCAGGATCAGCGATGAGAATCCGGACCTGCTCCGCTACCTTTCCACCGAGGACATCAGCCTCGACGCCGAAGTGGAGGTGGTGGGCCGCAAGCCGTTCGGGGGTGCGCTGGTGGTGCGGATCAGCCATGCGGGCAGGATCAGGGACTATGACCTGGCCGATGAAATCACTTCGTCACTGTGGGTGCACAGCGACCATCCCCACCCGGGCTGCCTGCTTGGGGACAGCTGAATGAAGCAGTCCGGCATGCCGGCGGCCAGTGCTTGGCTTGCTGTTGCCGCCGGCGGCCTGCTCGGTACCGAATTGCGGTACGGCCTGGGTCTCGCCTTTCCGGATGCGCCAGGTTCCGTGCCGTGGGCAACGCTGTGGATCAACGTTGGCGGAAGCTTCGTCCTGGCAGCGTTGACAACCGTATGGATGGCCTGGCCGCGGACCTCGTTCTGGCTGCGTGCAGGGCTGGGGCCGGGGCTGTTGGGGTCCTTCACAACATTCTCGGCCATGGTGTTCTCCGTGGACCAGCTGGCCCGGGCCGGCGACCATGTGGCGTGGGTTCTTTACCTGGTGCTGTCGTTGCTTCTGGGGCTGGGCGCCGCCGGTGTGGGGTGGCGGTTTGGCAAGTGGGTGGCCGGGCACCTTGACGGCGCGTCCGGCAGTCGGGCGTGATGGCCGCGGCGCTGGTGGGCCTGTTAGGCGTTACCGGTGCACTCCTCCGTTTCAGCGTGGACAGCTGGTTCGCCCGTCGCGCGTCCACCCGTTCCAACCGCTCAGTTGCCGGTTCCCCGGGCGGTTTGGGACACGGTTGGGGGCGTCAGTGGCTGCACTGGCCCTGGGCCACGCTGCTGGTGAACGTCGTGGGCTGCTTTATCATCGGCGTCGCCCACGCCATGACCCTGAAGCTGGGACTGGCCCCGGAATGGCAGGCTGCGCTGGCCACCGGGATGGCAGGAGGGCTCACCACCTTCAGCTCATGGACCACAGCCACCGTAAGGCTGTTGGCGGAAGCGCGGTTCGGCTCCGCCGTGATGAATGTGGCGGCCAACCTCGTCCTGGGTTTTGGGGCCGCTGCTGCCGGCATCGCCCTGGCTTCCTAGCGCGGCAACGGCGATTTGGCGGGCTCCCGTATCGTGGATGGTGATGATTAGCAGACGCGACGCGGCCATTGCCCTTGATGTACCGATGGAAATGGCCCAGCGCCACGGCCTTCCCAAGTGGATGACCGAGGCCGAACTGGGTGAGATCCTGGACAACCCGCCGCCTTGGCTGGTGCAGTCGCGTGCCAACCGGACCGGCAAGCGGCCTGTGTGGGTGCACCTCGAGTGCGCCGTCTGCGGCTACGAGGAAGCGGCACGCCCCAAAAAGTGGTGGCCCGACTTTACCTACGTCGTGTGCGCCCACCACAATCCCGAGGACGTTCCGCGCGTGCGCGAGGGGTATGTCCGCAGCGAGTTCGACGGCGTCGGCACACGTTTCGTGGGCATCGCGGACGTGGCGGGGCAGGGCTGAGCCCACTCCTCTTTTCTGCCACGGCTGAGTCCGTGGCCAGGGCCGGCGTCCATGCACAGGTCCGACGTCCGTGGTCAGGGCGGCTGCCGCGGACAGCTACTTTCCGTTGCTGGTCATCTCTTCGGGGACGGCCGTGAGGTGGATCTCCGTGCCGTCCCGCAGGACAGCGAGCTGGAGAGGCTCACCAATGGCGTCAGAGAAGAGCAGTCGCTGAAGGCTTTCGGCGTCGCTGACGGGGCGGCCACCTGCGGCGAGGAGGATGTCCCCCGCTACCAGGCCCGCCTTATCCGCCGGGGAACCGGCGAGCACTTCCACCACACGCAGCGCGTCCCTTTGCCCAGTCCTGATAACGGCACTGGGGGTGAGGCGGGTGGGCGTGCTGACCAGCCCGAGGTAGGCGCGCCGTACTCGGCCATCCGCAAGCAGCGCCGAGATGATGCGCTGGGTAGTGGCGTTAATGGGGATGGCGAGGCCAAGTCCGGCACCGGCCACGGCCGTGTTGATGCCTACGATCCGGCTGTGTGTATCGGCCAGCGCTCCGCCCGAATTGCCAGGGTTGAGGGCAGCGTCCGTCTGGATGACATCCTCAATGACCCGCCGGTTGCCTCCGGCCCACACCGGGATGGAACGGCCGAGGCCGCTGACGACTCCCGCCGTCACGGAACCGGCCAGGCCAAGGGGGTTGCCGACGGCCACCACCAGCTGGCCCACCCGCAAGGACTCCGCGGCACCGAATTGCGCCGGAGGCACCCGAGGCGGCCTGCCGTGGACGACGGCAAGATCGGACAGGGGGTCTGCCCCGACCAGTTCCAGTTCCATCCGGCTGCCGTCCGCGAACACGGCGTGCCCGCGCTGGGTGCCGGCCACGACGTGGGCATTGGTCAGGAGATAGCCGTCCTCGGTGAAGAGCACAGCGGAGCCGGCTCCAACACGGAACCGTCCGTTGCGGCGGGCCGCGGACATTTCCAAGGCAGCAACGTGCGGCGTCACTGTGGCGGCCACACGCATTACTGTCTGCGAATACGAGTCCAGGGCATCGACGTCGGACGCCTGTGAAACCGGCTCGCTCCCCTGGTTCATGGGGCACCTCCTCGATGTGAACCTGGCCCGGCGGCGGGGTGGTCCGGGTCCTACCGGAAACAACGATCGAGGACGGGCAGCTAGTCCCGGCCGTGCTACGCCGTGGGTGAACGGTCAGCAGGAGCGGCGGCCCGGACATGAGGCGGCGCCGGGCAAAGAAAAACACCCCGGTCCGAAGACCGGGGTGTCACCGATGACTCGACTCATCCATGAAGGATGTCTCGACTCATCACAAATGTGGAGATGGGGGGAATTGAACCCCCGTCCGATGTCGTGTTGTCAGGGCTTCTCCGGGCGCAGTTTGCTTCGGAGTTTCTCGGCCCCAGCCACGCCGCAAACAGCTGGCTGATCCGGGCCCAGTCATCAAAGAGTCCCGTTCACCCCGATGACGGGGGTAAACAGCAGTGGCTATCTAAATGACGCCAGGATCCGGGGCGATAGCAACCTCGGGCTGACGGACTGTCTTACTGCTTAGGCAGCAAGAGCGAAGTCAGTGCGCTTAGATTCGGCACTTATTGGTTTGCAGAAAGCGTTTACGAGATAATTCTGCATCCTCGGCCCGCTTCACCTGTCGCGACTAACATCGTCGAAACCGATCATCCCCATATTCTTTTTCCAAACCGACGGGCGAGCCCGCCGGACTACCTACTATAACGCATCATCCGGGCAATTCATTCCAGCCTAGCGCCGGCGGTTGCGCTCCCGCATTTCCCGCTGCGCTTCGCGGTTGTCCTGCTGTTCACGGAGGGTCTGGCGCTTGTCGTACTCACGCTTGCCCCTGGCGACGCCGATCTCCACCTTGGCCCGGCCATCAACAAAGTACAGCTGCAGAGGGACGATCGTGTAGCCCGATTCACGGACCTTATGCGAAATCTTGATCAGTTCCTCGCGGTGCAGCAGCAGCTTGCGGCGGCGGCGGGCTGCGTGGTTGGTCCAGCTGCCCTGGTTGTACTCCGGAATGTGGATGGCTTCCATCCACAGTTCGTCGTTGTAGAAGGTGCAGAATCCGTCCACCATGGAGGCGTGGCCTTCGCGCAGGGACTTTACTTCGGTCCCCATCAGCGCGATGCCAGCCTCGTAGGTGTCCAGCACGTGGTAGTCATGCCGGGCCTTGCGGTTGGTGGCCACCACTTTACGGCCACTTTCTTTAGGCACGGGAAAGCTCCTCAGTTCAAGAATCGGTTGTCCTCCGGGCCAGCCGGCGCGGAGTCATACCAGTGTACGGCAGGGTTATGCGCCCTACAGCAGCCCCATCGGATCCACTGCCTTGCCGTTCAACCAGGTTTCGAAGTGGGCGTGGCAGCCGGTGGAGTTGCCTGTGTTGCCCGAGTAGGCAATCAACTGCCCCTGGGAGACCCGCTGGCCGTTGGACACCACGATGCTGGCGTTGTGGTAGTAAATCGTGTTCAACGTATTGCCCTGCATCAGGCCGTGGGATATCTTCACCCGCCAGCCGCCGCCGTCGGCTGAGCTCCAGCCGGAGCTAAAGACCTCTCCTGCTGCAGCGGCGTAAACTGGAGTGCCGCAGGCTGCGCCGAAGTCCAGCCCCGTGTGCATGTAGCCGCCCTGCCCGTAGAAGTCGATGGTGCCTGGCGGCGTGGCACGCCACCCGAATCCGGAGGTAATCCTCACGCTTCCGTCAAAGGGATGCCGCAGGCCAAAGGCCGACGGCGATCCCACCGGCGGCATAAAAGACTGCACCGGAGGGGGTGGCGGCGCCGCTTGGCCTGCGGCTGCAGCAGCCGCTGCCGCAGCGGCCGCAGCCGCAGCCGCCGCAGCCTCCGCTATCCGCCGCTGCTCGGCTTCCCAGGCTTCGCGCAGCTTCCGGTCGCGCTCCTCGATTTCGGCGGCGACCGCGTTTTGGCTCGCCTGGACGCTGGCGAGCTGCGACTGGATGCCAGGCTTGGCCGCCTGCAACTCGGCGTCAAGCCGGGACGTATCGGCGATCAGCCGGTCCACTTCTTCCTTCTTCGCGGCCGCTTCGTCCCGGGCCGCTTTCTCCCGCTCAAGTGCTGCATCAGCCTTGGCTTTGAGGTCCTTGATCTCAGCTTCCACCGCTTGCAGGCGGGCCTCGGAGTTCACGTTGGTGGCGTTCTGCTGCTGCAGCTTGTCCATGGCTGCGTTCTGGCTCCGCATGGCCTGGTCCGCCAAATCCATGGTCTCGGTCAGGCTTCCGCCATTGTTGGAACCAAAGAACAGGGACAGGTTGGAGGGAACTCCCCCAGACTTGTAGGCCTGCGTAGCGATCTGGCCGATCAGCTTCTTGGTGTCGGCAATCTTTTGCTTGTCCGTTTCCATCTGCTGGGTGATCTTGGCCTTGTTCTGCTGGGCCATATCCACGCGTGCGGAGAGTGCTTCGACCTCCTTGACGGCCCCGGCCACGCGGCCCTGGGCTTCCAGGAGGGCCTGCTGGGCGCCGGGAAGTTGGCCTTGGTAAAGTACCAGGTCGCTTGCCGCCTTGGCGATGCGCGAGTCAACGAATTCCAAGGACTGCTGGACCCTTGCCGCCTCTGCCTCAAGGGCTTTCTGCTTGTCTTCAAGCTCGTCAGCGAAAGCCACCGGGGTGGAGGAAGCCAGCCCTGCGGCGAGGACAACAGCGAGCACAGCGCTGATGACACCGCTGCGCTGCGGCGCTTTGCGCCGGCTGGCCGGCCGGGGTCGCTGGGATGGTGGATCCGTGATGTTCATGGGCATTCCTTGTTCGGTTTGCATACCTAGACGTGAAGGTATCTGCGCAAGGTCAAGAGGGACGAAATTCCGGCCAAGGATCCGCCAAGGATTATCAGCGCCGGCGCGAGGATCAGCGTCTGGCCTGAGGAGATGAAGGCCGTGTCCGGGTACTGCTGGGACATGAATCCGCCGAGGAAGAAGTGGGCTACGGCCCACAGCGTGGCGGATGCCAGGGCGGCCCCAACGACGGCGGCGATGACACCTTCCAGGATGAAGGGCAGTTGGATCACTGTCTTTGACGCGCCAACCAGGCGCATGATGCCAGTCTCACGCCGGCGGCTGAAGGCGGAGAGCCTGATGGTGGTGGCGATCAGCAGGATGGCGCACACGATCATCACACCGGCGATGCTGACGGCCACCAGGGAGGCGCCGTTCATCACGGAGAACAACCGCTCAAGGAGCTGGCGCTGGTCAATAACGGTTTCGACGCCCGGCTGCGAGGCGAACGTCTCGCTGATTATCTGGTACTTTTCCGGGTCCTTCATGTTGATCCGGAAGGATGCCGGGAGCTGGTCCGGCGTCACTGAGTCGACGATTGGCGAATTGGAGAACTGGTCCTTGAAGTGGGTGTACGCCTCTTCCTTGGACTCGAACTGGAAATCATTGATGTACTGCCCCACGGCGGGAGATTCCAGAAGTCCGTTGAGGCTTTCCTGCTGTTCGGGGGTGACCGGCCCGCCGGCGCAACCAGCCGCCGTCGACCCTTCACTGCACAGGAAGATGGCCACCTGGACTTTGTCGTACCAGTAGCCCTTCATTTGGTTGATCTGCATCTGCAGCATTCCTGCGGCGCCAACGAAAGTGAGCGAGACGAAGGTGACCAGGATGACCGAGACCACCATGGAGACGTTGCGGCGCAGGCCGCTGCCGATCTCGCTCAGGATAAACGCGAGCCTCATCGCTGTCCCCCGCCTTCGTGCGGCTGTCCGGTTTCCAGGTTTTCCCTGCCGCTGGCGTCCTTGAGCCTGCGGGACTGGCCGACCACCGGAATCATCGAGGTGTACAGCGCCTTTGCCTCGTCCCGGATAATCACACCGTTCTTAAGTTCCACCACGCGTTTACGCATCTCATTGACGATGTCGTCGTCGTGGGTTGCCATCACTACGGTGGTGCCGTTTTGGTTGATCTTGTCCAGGATGCCCATGATGCCCATCGATGTGGTGGGGTCCAGGTTTCCTGTGGGTTCGTCCGCGAGGAGGATGCCGGGCCTGTTGACGACGGCACGGGCGATGGCCACGCGCTGCTGCTCACCGCCGGAGAGTTCGTGCGGCATCCGGTGTTCCTTGCCCTCCAGGCCCACTGTTTTAAGGACCTCGGGGACGGTGTCGCGGATGACGCTGCGGCTCTTGCCGATCACCTGCATGGCGAAGGCGACGTTGGCGAAGACGTTTTTCTGGGGCAGGAGCCGGAAGTCCTGGAAGACCACGCCGATGCCGCGGCGGAGCCGGGGCACGCGCCAGCTGGAGATCCTGGCAACGTTCTGGCCGGCGACGTAGACGGCGCCGGAGCTTGCCCGGTCCTCCTTGAGGACCAGCCGGAGGAAGGTGGACTTGCCGGAGCCGGATGCGCCGACCAGGAAGGCGAATTCGCCGCGGTCAATCTCAAGGTTGACGGAGTCCAGCGCTGGCCGGGCTTTCTGGTCGTAGACCTTGGTGACATTTTCGAATCGGATCATGGCCCTAAGTACCCTGCAGGGCATGGCTGATTCTGATGCAGCCCAGTTCTGCAGCCGGTGCGCGGGTTTTCGTTTGGGGAATTAGGGCCCCGGCCCCTCGACTATACGCAGGAAACCACCGACAACCCGCGGGTTTCAGGGGGTGTGTCGCCCGATCCTGTTTGTCCGGCCGTCCCTTAACGCCTTACTTCTCGGCGTTCCTGTTGTCCGTGCGCCACCGGATGCCGGCGTCGATGAAATCATCGATCTCACCGTCGAAGACTGCCGAGGTGTTCCCGACTTCGTGCTCGGTCCGGAGGTCCTTGACCATCTGGTAGGGGTTGAGGACGTAGGAGCGCATCTGGTCACCCCAGGATGCCTTCACGTCACCGGCGAACGCCTTCTTTTCGGCGTCTTCCTGCTCTTTCTTAAGGAGCAGGAGCCTGGACTGCAACACCCGCATGGCGGCAGCGCGGTTCTGCAGCTGCGACTTTTCGTTCTGCATCGAAACAACGGTTCCGGTGGGAATGTGCGTCAGCCGGACTGCGGAGTCAGTGGTGTTGACCGACTGGCCGCCGGGGCCGGAGGAACGGAACACATCCACGCGGATCTCGTTGTCCGGGATCTCGATGGAGTCCGTCTGCTCGATCAGGGGGATGACTTCGACGGCCGCGAAGGATGTCTGGCGGCGGCCCTGGTTGTCGAAGGGGCTGATCCTCACGAGCCGGTGGGTGCCGGCCTCCACACTGAGGGTTCCGAAGGCATAGGGCGCCTTCACCTCAAAAGTTGCGGACTTCAGGCCCGCTTCTTCGGCGTAGGACGTGTCCATGACGGTGGTGGGGTAACCATGCCGCTCGGCCCAGCGGAGGTACATACGCATCAGCATCTCGGCGAAGTCCGCAGCGTCTACTCCCCCGGCGCCTGCCCGGATGGAGACTACCGCCTCACGTTCGTCGTACTCACCGGAAAGCAGGGTGACTACTTCGAGTTCCTTCAGGGCTTTCTTGACGGATTCGAGTTCAGCGGCGGCCTCCCCCATGGAGTCGGCGTCGTCCTCGTCCTGCCCCAACTCCACCAGGACCTCCAGATCATCGATCCTAGAGACCAGGGTGTTGAGGCGTTCCAGCTCCGACTGCCGGTGCGACAACCGCGACGTGATTTTCTGTGCCGCTGAGGGGTCATCCCACAGGTCCGGTTCGCCTGCCCGCTCGCTCAGTTCGGCGATGTCTTCCTTCAGTGCCTCTACGTCGGAGACCCGCTCAATGGAGTCGTAGGTGGCGCGAAGGGCGCGGATTTCAGCGGAAAAATCAATATTGGCCATGGTTGTTTAAGCCTACGCTATCCGGCTGAAGCCTCGGGCCTCCCATCCTGGCGGCCGGCTTGCGGCCCGCTGCGGCGCGTGGAGGACAGTCAGCGGGTAAGCCGCGAGCGGGCGGTCGAGGCCGCCTCGATCCTGATGCCATCGGGCACAAGAAAGTTCACCACCGGCGGGTGTACGGCAGCGGTCAGGACGACGACGGCGGTGGAACCGTCCGGACTGCCCGTTGCCCCTGTGACGGCGAGGCCCTCGAACCGTTGTGACGCAGGGCTCCTCGAGACGAAGTCTGCCGCCACATTCCTCACCCTCGCCGGGTTAAGGACGGCGGACGGGCTGCCGCCCTGGGTTTCCACCTCGCCGAGGGTGTAGCTGTCGGCGGCAGCCAGCGAGGCGGACAAAGCATCAAACCACCGCGTTTGAGCGGGGCACCTCCGGCGACCAAGGCCAGCACAAGGGCTACGCCGCCCGGTGTGACACCTGCGGCGCCGTCACCTTCGGCGGCTTCCGCACCAAAACAGAAGCCAAGGCGGCGCTGGAGCACCGCGCCGTCTAAATGTCTGCCCTGCCGGGTAGGCTCACCGCATCTGCTGGGGATGCTCAATAACAACTGTTCAGTGCTGAACATGCAAACCACCACGAAAGACAGGTCTCAGTCATGACTACAACCACCGCTTACCCTGCAACCGTCCGCGAACTTGCCGAAACGGCAGCAGCCCAGGGCGTCGCCCCGTCCGAGTTGCTGGCAACCCTGCCACCGGCCGGCTACACCCTAGACGCGGATAGCGTAGGTGACGATGAAGAGGGCGTCTGGATCGGCCCCGACATCAGCGGCCAGGGCTGGTCGATCATGAGTCAGTGGACCCGCGAACACGGCTTGACGTTCTGGGTTGATGGCTACGGCACCAATCCTATTCCGGCGACTGAAGCAGGGAAGCTCAGCGCGGCTATCGCGGGGCTCGCCAACCGCATTTAGCGCAGTCGCGCTACAAGCACGAGAGCCTCGCCGGTAACCATCCCGGCGGGGCTCTCTGCTGCTTGTTCCGCGTTAGTGGCAGGTGCAGGCGCACCAAGGCGCCGGCATGTACTCGTAGTCGGGTTCGATGTCCTCGTAAGGGGACAGTTCGGGCTCTGCCAGCAACTCCGCAAGCAATCTCTTCGTTGCCGCAACATCTAGTTTCACCACGCCCCGAAGTTAGACCGTGGGTATGACAAAAGCCCCCGCTCTGCCTGTGTGGGGGCATTGCGGGGGCTTCCGTGTCCGTCTCGCGCATTGGGGGGACGCGGGCCAATCTGCGTCAAAAGTACAGCACGCCTATGCCTCCCCCAAATCGAGGTTAGGGCAGGCCTTCGCAGGCGATCCTGTCGTTATCGGAATCGAGCAGAGCGAAGTCGCCGTAGTACTGGTAGTAAGTGTTGAACCACTGCTGAGCCTCGTACTGGGTGCGGAAGTCAGTGCAGTCCTTGTCCGCTGGCCGAGTGGGCTGGGAGGGTGGTGCCGGGCTGCTGCAGTTTCCCGAAACGGTGGGGGCAGGCGAGCCCGCCCCCTGCCATTCCTGCAGGCTGACCGGGCGGTTCATGGCCGGGCCCGCGTACCAGATGGTGTTGCTGCCACAGTCCTTGTAGAACTTGTCCCCAGTGATGCGCTGGACGGCCTGCGGAGTCGGGAAACCTTCGTCGCGCCACTCGTTGTAGCCGAGGGGGCGTCCTGCGCCGGTGTTGATAGCTGACATGCGCGCCATTTCAGGGGCCCATGTAGGTTTCATGAAGCCTTCGTTGGCGCGGTCCACGTACGACCGGTAGCCGGAGGAAGCCCACTCGGCGCCGGTGAGCTTGTGGTTCACACCATCCTCGCCTTCGACGAACAGCTCGTTCGAGGTGCCCCACTTGTAGTAGTAGCTGCCCTTGATCCACCCGGCGTTACGCGGGGTGGGGTAGCCGGCGGTCTGCCACTGCGGGAAGGACAAGCGGGTCCACATCCAGTAGTTCTCGCCACCAGGCCAGAACGTGACCGCGTAAACTGTGTCAGCCCAGGGATACTTCACGAAATTTGTGTCTGCCGGCGTAGGAGTCGCGAAGCCGTAAACGTCACGCCACCTCTCATAACTCAGCGGAGCCGGGAGCTGGGACCCGTCGCCCTGGGTCACCAGTTCGAAGATCGTGGAGTCGTACACGATCTTGTAGAGCGGCCAGCCCGGGCCACCAGCAGTTGCTTGTGCTTGCAGCTTCGGGG
Organism: Pseudarthrobacter sp. NPDC058329; assembly: GCF_042879835.1. Classification (NCBI taxonomy): domain Bacteria; kingdom Bacillati; phylum Actinomycetota; class Actinomycetes; order Micrococcales; family Micrococcaceae; genus Pseudarthrobacter; species Pseudarthrobacter sp. NPDC058329. The sequence continues at coordinate 424,314 of NZ_JBHVZR010000001.1, read as the reverse complement.
CTGCCGCCGGACTGGCTGCCTCTGACGGTGCCGCTGCGGCGGGTGACGGTGCTGCTGCGGCCGGGAGTCCGGTCGCAGAGGTTTCTACCTCCGCAGTCGGCTCGCTGGTTTCCGTCGCCGCCGGCGCGGCGCTGCTGGGCGCGGGCACAGCTGTTTCGGTGGGTGAGTTTGTTGCTTCCGTGACCTGCTCGTCGGTTACGGTGGTTGGTGCTGCAATGGCCGGCGCGATGCTTCCAAAGGCGGAAGTTGCGATGACGAGTGCAGCGACGGCGGCAGAAAGCCGCGTCTGAGATGCCCCCATGGAGTTCCTTATAAATAACGCTGTGAGTGAAACAGCGAGTCAAATGATGACTGGATCATAGTCCAGGGGTTAGATGATTACGGGATTGTGTCACAAATTCCACTCCAGCTCCCCGCCAACTTGACAAGCCCAAAGTGCCATGCTTTGCGGAATACAAGGGCGGACCCGGAGCCTCGTGTGAGATTCCGGGTCCGCTCTTGTTTTGCCGCCTGGCACGGGGCGAGAAAGACAGTTTCCTTTTCTGTTAGTTAACCGGTGCCCATTTGTGGCGGCTGGCGCTGATCGGATCACTGCGGCACGTAGACACCGCTAACCGTCCATACTTCCGGCACCGCATTGTTACGGAACGCGGTGAGGTTGACGCCACGCCTTTGTTAGTCGGTCAACTCACCTTGAGAGGCCCGCTACTAGCCACTGCGGCATAAGCCCGCGCCAGGGTGTCCAGAATGGTCGCGCTGGGGCTCTCCTTACCAGCCGCGGTAGTGATCGCTTCTAGCAATGCTGCTTTCGCCGTTGCTGCGAGTTTTTCGATGGTCTTGTTTTCCTCAGCCATGATGGTGAACCTTCCAATTGGGGTTAGGGGTCGCTGCGGGACCGCGGGGTCCACCGTGCGGACCTGTTGTTGTTGCGGATAAACGGCGGAATGTAGGGCAATAGCCGGCGGTGGAGATGAGGGCAGGCTGCTCCGTTCCCGCCAGCCGTCGAGGGGGGGGTCACAGATGCCCTATATAGATCCGATATGCCCCCTGAAGCCCGCCCTCAGCCGCTCACCGCCCCTGCTTGGAAGCTCGGGGGGGATATTTCCGCCAAGCAGAATGGTGCGAGCGCGAGACGTAGCCGGGGGGGGTGGGTGGGCAGGGGTCAGGCAGCCTGACTCTGACGTGTCCGGCACTTGGGAGGCGCCGAACACGTCAAAGTCTGTGTGGTTAGGCGGTGGTGCTGGTCGCCTGTTTGATGAGTGCTGATGCCTTCACGATTTCAACACTTTCGAGCAGCGACAGTCCGGGACGTGCGGCCTGTACTTCCTTGATCTGGTCGAGCGTGGTCTGGAGTTCGGGGCTGAGTGCCATGGTTGGTGGTGCCTTTCTTTTCTGTGGACCGGTAGCCGGGTTGGCGGCCGGGGGCTGTGGGGTGTTGGCTAGCCGCGGATGGAGTAGCCGAGTTGAAGTACGGGGACTTCGCCAGGCTTGCGGATCTCCCGGTATTCGGTGAACGCGTCGCTGGCGTCGAGGTCGAGCCAGTCGCTTACGGTGTCGTAGACGGGAGTGTGGCCGTTCTGGATGGCGTACATCCACCAGTGGAGCTGCTTGATGATCTCGGCTTCAGGTTCTCCGAGGGTGTCAAAGAGTCCTGGCTGGTCTGACCATGCAGCGTCGGTGTCGTACGCTTCGGGGTGCAGCAGTCGGCGGGCTTTGTCGGTTTCCGCGAGGGTGTAGGCAATGTGCGTGTGGTCTTTGATGATTGACGCTTGGGCGTAGGCCCCTACGGCTACTGCTGTTTCGAGGTTCCATATGGCGTCGGGGTGCTTGGTGTCGAGGTCGTGCAGCTTCTCGATTGCGGGTTCAAAGACCTGTTCGCGGATGGCGTTAATGATGTCGTCCGCGTGTTTGTTCGCGGTGTCGATGTAGATGCTGAGTCCGGATTCCTGGATCCTTTGCGCGAGGCCGGGGCGCAGGTTACAGGCGGCGGCGAGAATCAGGTGTTCTGAGGGGTCTTCGCCGCGCATGACGGCTTGGGCTGCGTCTTCGAGGTAGTCCCGCTGGGGTGAGACTGCTTCGATGAGGCTGTGCGCGAAATGTCGAAGCCACACGTCGGCACTAACATTGACGGATCCTGCGCGACCTCAGGGTATATCCATAGAGGAAATCCACCGTGCGAAGGCGCTCTCCAGGTCACCTCAGGACTTGTGGTCGGACGGGCGACAAACTAGTGTATTGACAGCGTCTTCACATGGCACACATCATGAGAAGAAGCGACGGAAGACCCCGAAGCCCTAGACATCTTTGGGGTCTTTCTGTATCGCTCGCCACCACAACGGGGTGCCCCTGATTTGCTTGACTCCTGACTTGTGAGGATTCGTTTCTTGCAGGATGTTCAAATGCCAAAGCCTTTCCCCGCTGAGTTCCGCCGTGACGTGGTCGCGGGTTGCACGGAAGCACGGCGCCCCGGTCTCGCAGATCGCCAAAGACTTCGGGATTTCCGAAGCAACCCTGCACAACTGGCTGAAAAGGCCGACATCGAGGACGGCGCCCGTCCCGGTGTGACGGAAAAGGAAGCCGCGGAACTAAGGGAGAACCTTCGCCGGGCAGCGGCCTTCTTCGCCCGGGAGCTGCCCTCAAAATGAAGTTCCCGCTGGTCCTTGACCTTGCCGCGGACGGAATCCCGTCGCGGTGGCCTGCAGGGTGCTGGGTTTTTCTAAACAGTCCTTCTTCTACGCGTGGAAGGCGGCGCCGGTCACGGAACGCGACCGGTCCGATGCGCTCCTGGTGAAAGCCGCCACCGACGTCCACCGGGACATCACCGAGCATCGGACCGATGAGGCAAGCTTTACCTGTGTGCCATCAAAGACGTCTACTCCAACCGGATAGTGCGGTACTCCATAGATTCCCGAATGAAAGCGTCTCTGGCCGTCTCGGCACTTCACAATGCAATAGCACTCCGTGAGCTGGCCGGAACCGTGGTGCACAGCGGCCGCGGTTCCCAATTCCGCTCCAACGCCTTCGTGCGGACGCTGGCAGGCAACGGGCTCAAAGGATCGATGGGACGGGTCGGCGCGTGCGCCGACAATGCCGCCATGGAGCGTTCTTCTCAATCCTGCAGAAAAACGGTCCGGATCGCCAGCGATGGTCCAGCAGGGCCGATCTTCGCCTGGCCATCGTGACCTGGATCGAGAAAACGTACCACCGAAATCGCCGTCAGCGACGCCCCGGCCGGCTAACCCGGTCGAGTTTGAGACAATCAACCGGCCCCAAAGCCGCCTAACAACACTCAATCCCGAGAGTAAACGAAATCCGGGGCAGTCCCACCCGCTGCGTTCCTAGGCTTTGGGCTTCGGTGTACCGGCGTTTATTCGCCCGCTTGGGTGACATGCTAACTGCTGCTTCCTTAACACAGCGCCGGACTGACCCTTGTGTTGCAGGCTGGTACATGCCTTCTGCTAGGTACCTTCTCGAGGAAGCAACAACTCCCAGGTCCCGCTTCGGGTCCTTTCCTTTTGACGGACATCTTGGCCAAAGACCATCACCCTAGCAACACTGGTCACACCTGTTTCAGCGGTGTTATGGTGAGCGCGTCATTTCACAATACGTCTGTCCGGCCTTTTCCTGGGGAAACGACCGAACAGCTAGCCAGATGAGCGTTAGTAAACGGTCATTGCCTCCGGAGCCAATATGAAGCGGAACCTGTCTCATTCCCGTCGCGAGATCGCCAAGTCCCTAGGGACAACGCTCCTGGCAGCTTCACTGCTAGCAGGTCCGGGACTCGTCCGTCCAGCAAACGCCGTGGAGCCGGTTTCGTTACCAGCGCCATCCACCACGGCAGGCCCAGCGACAACCGAGACAGCTGTATCGCCAGGACAAACTACTGCCCCTGTGCCGTCCGTTGCTGAACGGACAACGGAACCCGAACCGTCGGATTCCTCCATAGCAAACACAGAATCAATGGCTGATGCTATCGGCGTAGGCGGCGCAGAGATGGGGCAGCGTTCTGCTCGTGTCACCGCATCTGCGCCCTCCGAGTCATTTAGGCGCCTGAGTACGGAACCACTGTCCACTGAGGGCACCTGGATGCCCACCTTCGGCGTCCAAGGTCTGGACGTGAGCGGCCACCAGCCAAGCGTGGACTGGCAACAGCAATGGAACATGGGTGCTCGGTTCGCCTACGTCAAGGCAACCGAGGGGAACTACTACACAAATCCGTCATACAGCTCCCAGTACCGGGGATCACGGAATGTCGGAATGATCCGGGGGGCATATCACTTTGCCATTCCAAATTGGTCTTCTGGAGCGGACCAAGCGCGGTACTTTGTACAGAATGGCGGGGGCTGGTCGCCAGACGGTTACACCATGCCACCGGTACTGGACTTCGAGTTCAACCCTTATGAAGGTCGAACCATCAACGGCTTCTACTTTGGCAACACCTGCTACGGCATGTCCCCTGCACAGCTTCAATCCTGGGTTCGGGATTTCGGCAACGCACTCCGCTCGATGACCGGAAGGCTTCCAGTCATTTACACCAACACGAACTGGTGGAATCAATGCCTAGGCAACCCCTCCGGGTTTGGTGACTACCCCCTCTGGGTCGCTGCTTATCCAAACTCCCCCACCAACAACGCTGGTCCAGTCCCCACGGGCAGTTGGGGCACTTACAGCATTTGGCAATACAGCAGCACGGGACCGTTCGCTGGTGACTCCAATGTCTGGAATGGCGACTACCAGTCCCTGCAGCGCTTCGCAAACAACAGGGACGGCGTTAATTCGACCATCGTGAAGGGAACGAACAGCAGCACGATATACCTCGTCAGCGGGACCACTAAGTATGCGATCCCCGATTGGACGACGTACCAGCTTTATTCAGCCGTGAGCCCCATTTACGACGTGAGCCAGACGTATCTGGACAGTTTGGCCAACGGCAATTCTGTTGGTCGTTTTGCTCGTAACACTGACGGCACTATTTACTTCTTGGACTCTGGGAAGAAACACCACGTTCCGAGTTGCGGCGTCATGAATGATTTCGGCGGTGGTAACTGCTCCGGATGGGTCCCTCTGGCTGAGAACCAAGTCAACCTATTTACGAGCGGAGACAGTCTTGCGAATGCCACTGTCTCTCCTTCCGGAAGGCTTTTCTATGTTAGCGCAGGAAACAAACGAGAATTTTTCGACCCCCAATCCCTGACTTCGGCGGGTCTTCCTACTGCAACCGCCCGATTGTCTGATGCGGCAGTTAGCTCTTTCCCCCTTTCTACTGTGGCTCCGATCGTCAGGCCTGACGTCATCGTGGTCGACCGGATCAGCCGCCAACCCTATATTTTCAGTGCAGGACGGCTTGTCGCTGTGCCAGAATCTGTCAACCGGGACAATAAGTGGGCAAATGCTCTCGCCGTCGCCGCTCTGGAGCCACAGTCCATCGCCAAGCTGGAACAAGGGCAGGCTTTTAACGGCTTTGCAGCGAACGAAACAGCCAGCATTGGATATGTCATAGGCTCACACGAGAAGTTCCCTATGACTGATTCATCACTCTGGCCAGGAACAGTAACTTTTTCTACCAAGTTGCTGAACATGATCACGACGGGACCGAGTATAAGTAATCCTGCATTCGCCAAAACGCCTTCGTCTCCTGTTGTTTTTAGGGTCGATAAGAAGACGCTCCGGGAGATTCCTGACCTGTCGACCCTTAGTCAACTGGGTTCGGGCAGCGTTCCGTACATATACTCCCTGGCGCCACTGACACTGGACTCGATGAACAAGGGCCCCGCGCTTCTCCCACTAGGCAAGTTGGTGGTAGGGGAAACGAGCCCCGTGGTGTTCTTAGTTGACGGCGCAGACAAACTGTTGCAGCTTGAAGACTTCCGCATAGCAAAGAGCCTGGGCGTCAATGGATACTCGCGCATTTCCCAGTCGTCTTTGGCTCCCTACACGTCGTCGGGGACGGTTCAGCCTGTTGTACGCTGCGGCTCGGTTACCTACCTTGGTTACAACGGCTCCCTATGGAAACTTCCAGCCACTACACCAACGGCACAACTGCTAAGCCGGACTCTTGCGGCCTCAACATGCAGTGCCTTGCCTCCAACAGTCGGAACACTGAATTCCACAGTATTCGTGAAGGCTTTGGACTCCCCGACCGTTTACGTCCTGGCTGACGGCAAGAAAAGGCCTGTAACTTCTTGGAGTCGTTTGGTGGAATTGAACGGTGGTGGGAGCTCACCCGTAATGGCCGAGTACAGCCGCACCGCACTTGATCCTGTTCCTACCGGAACTCCTGCTTGACGGATGCAAACGCAGGAATAAAAAGGCGGGTGGTCGGAATTTCCGACCACCCGCCTTTTCTTTGGATTTAGCGTCCTTCCTGGTCCAACAGCTCCAGCAGGTACCTGCCGTATCCGCTCTTGACCAAAGGTTCCGCACGTTTCAACAAATCGGAGTCGCTAAGGAACCCCAGACGCCAAGAGATCTCCTCTGGACAGCCTATAGACAAACCCTGCCGCTTCTGCACTGTGTGAATGAATTCCGAAGCTTCGTTTAGGGAGTCAAAAGTTCCCGTGTCTAGCCATGCCGTACCGCGCGGCAGGATCTCCACCTGAAGCTTTCCGCGCTCCAGGTAGACCCGGTTGACGTCTGTGATCTCTAGCTCCCCACGGGGCGAAGGCTTGAGATCCTTGGCAATCTGCACAACGTCATTGTCATAAAAGTAGAGGCCCGGAACGGCGTAATGGCTCTTGGGCTTAGCGGGCTTTTCCTCAAGAGAGATAGCCTTGCCCTCGCCATCGAACTCCACCACGCCATATGCCGAAGGGTCAGCAACCCAGTAGCCGAAAACCGCGCCGCCGTCGATATCCGCGTACCGCCGCAGCTGAGTGCCCATGCCCCGTCCGTAGAAGATGTTGTCTCCCAATACGAGCGCTACTGGACCGTCACCGATGTGCTCCGCACCTATGATGAAAGCCTGCGCCAGCCCGTCAGGTGAAGGCTGCTGCGCGTATGTGATGTTCACACCGAACTGGGAGCCGTCCCCAAGCAACCGTTCGAACTGGTCCGCGTCGTGTGGCGTGGTGATAATCAAGATGTCCCTGATTCCGGCAAGAATAAGGGTGGACAGCGGATAGTAGATCATCGGCTTGTCGTAGACCGGCACCAGCTGTTTGCTGATGCCCAACGTGATGGGATGGAGCCTGGAGCCGGTACCACCGGCAAGGATAATTCCGCGCATGCTACCCATCTTTCCCTCTGGCTCGAAGTCCAACCAAATCCGGTAACCTATGGAACTATGCAGCGACTTCTTGTAACAGGCGGGGCCGGGTTCATCGGCTCCAATTTCGTCCATTATGTATTGGCCCACACTGCCCACTACGTCACCGTATTGGACAAGCTCACATACGCTGGCAACCTTGAGTCTCTGCGGGGGCTGCCTGAGGAGCGCTTCACCTTTGTCGAGGGCGACATTACCGACGCCGCCTTGGTAGAGCGGCTGGTGGCCGGCACAGACGTTGTGGTGCACTACGCGGCGGAGTCCCACAACGACAACTCCCTCCACGACCCTCGCCCGTTCCTCGACACCAACATCATTGGCACCTACACGCTGGTTGAGGCCGCACGGAAGCACAACAAGCGCTTCCACCACATTTCCACCGATGAAGTGTACGGCGACCTCGAACTCGATGACCCTGAACGGTTCACCGAACAGACCCCGTACAACCCCTCAAGCCCCTACTCCTCGACCAAGGCCGGCTCGGACCTCCTGGTTCGCGCCTGGGTACGGTCCTTCGGCCTTCAGGCAACCATTAGCAACTGCTCGAACAACTACGGGCCGTACCAGCACGTGGAGAAGTTCATCCCCCGCCAGATCACTAATGTCATCGATGGGATCCGGCCAAAGCTTTACGGCAAAGGCGAGAACGTCAGGGACTGGATCCACGCCAACGACCATTCTTCTGCCGTCCTGGCCATCATCGCTAAGGGCACAATAGGCGAAACGTACCTCATCGGGGCCGACGGTGAAAAGAACAACAAAGACGTCGTTGAACAGATCCTCAAGCACATGGGCCAGGCACCGGATGCCTACGACCACGTTATAGACCGGCCCGGTCACGATCTGCGCTATGCCATCGACTCCACTAAACTCCGTGAAGAACTCGGGTGGGAACCACAGTTCTCCAACTTTGACGAAGGCATCGAGGACACCATCGCTTGGTACCGGGAAAACGAAGACTGGTGGCGGCCCCAGAAGGCTGCCACTGAGGCCAAGTACAAGGAACAGGGCCAATAAGAGTGGAGTTTCAAAAAAAACTCGTAGGCGAGGCGACGTCCATACCGGGCGTCGTTGTCTACGATGTTCCAGTCTTCGGCGACAACCGTGGTTGGTTCAAAGAAAACTGGCAGCGGGAAAAAATGCTTGCGGTTGGCCTTCCTGATTTCTGCCCGGTACAGAACAACATTTCCTTCAATGACAAACTGGGCACCACTCGCGGGATACACGCGGAACCCTGGGACAAGTATGTTTCCGTGGCTACAGGCCGCATTTTCGGAGCGTGGGTCGACCTTCGCGAAGGTCCATCCTTTGGAGCAGTTTTCACGGCTGAACTCGATGCCAGCAAGGCCATATTCATTCCCCGGGGCGTAGCGAACTCATATCAGACGTTGGAAGACAACACCTCATATGTGTATCTCGTCAACGATCACTGGTCACCCGATGCGGAGTACACCTTTCTCAACTTGGCCGACGAGACTGCAAACATTCCATGGCCTATTCCCCTCGTGGAGGCAGAGGTATCGGAAAAGGACTTGGGGCACCCGCGCTTGCCAGACGTCACGCCGATGGCACCGCGTAAAACGCTGGTCCTCGGGGCAGACGGGCAACTAGGGCGAGCACTACGCAGAGCGTATGACGGCGATAACTCTGTTGAATTTGCCAGCCGAGATGAGTTTGACCTGCTGGATCCCCGGTCCTACTCGGACCGCCACTGGGGCAACTATAGGACCATAATCAATGCCGCAGCCTATACAGCGGTGGACAGAGCGGAATCCCAACCTGGGCGTCAAGCCGCGTGGGCTATTAACTCAACAGCGGTTGGCCGCCTAGCACGGGTGGCAGCACAACACCATCTCACTCTGGTGCACATTTCCACCGATTATGTCTTTGATGGCCTGAACACCGAGCACAGCGAGGAAGAACCAGTGTCTCCTTTGGGCGTGTATGGACAAAGTAAGGCAGCCGGCGACGCCGTCGTGAGCACAGTGCCCAGACACTACATAGTCCGGACCAGTTGGGTTATCGGAGACGGCAATAACTTTGTTCGAACCATGGCGTCCCTTGCGGGGCGTGGCGTGCGCCCCGCCGTCGTGGACGACCAAGTGGGCCGGCTGTCATTCGCCGCTGACATCGCCGAGGGCATCAGACACCTACTGGCGACCGATGCCGCTTTTGGAATTTATAACTTGAGCAATGAAGGATCCCCGCAGTCGTGGGCCGAGATTGCGGCTGATGTCTTTGAACTAAGTGGTGCGGATCGGTCAGTCGTATCTGGTGTCTCCACTGCCGAATACTTTAAGGACAAGGCTGCAGCTCCACGGCCGCTAAATAGTGTCCTTGCCTTAGGGAAAATTAAGGCAACAGGTTTTCAGCCCCGGGACTCCAAGTCCGCATTAATGGAATACCTGAGCGCAAGCGAGGCCACCGTTTAACGTGAGGTCATGCCGGTTGCCCTGCCCGAGCAGGGCAACCGGCATTTCCCTTTGCCTACTGAGTTTGCCTCAGGCCACTGCTCGATGTCTGCCGTATGGCCCTCGCTCGGTGGAAGACGGCCGGGGCGACGACGTACAAGATCAGCGGCTGCCCACAGAAACATCCCGCCCAGCCTGGGGCCTCGAAGACACTGCCTAGGATTCAACCGGGCGGCGTGATGGCCTCCGATACGGTTTTTTCCCAGCATTTCTTGGGCCATCGAGTTTTTCCCAGCATTTCTTGGGCCATCGAGTTTCAGCAGAAATCCATCGGCGTGCGCTAATCAGTTCACCACGAGACTCGCAGCTCGGCATGGCAGGCGTCCCAGGCCATGGGCGTTCTCGTCTGAGCCGCGCTGCCAGGGACTCGCCGGGTGCAGATGGGCCGGGAGCGGGCTCAACGCTTCGACCAAATTCTCAGCACAACGGTCCCCCTGCCGAGTGCACGAGGATGACGAAGCGCGTGGTCCGTTCTACCAGTGTGGCGATGGCCAAGCGGCCGATTTTCCGATGATTAACTCCCCTTCCCAATGACCTGGTAGTAATCCGCCGGTCACTTCTGTGGGCCTGTTCGGGATCATGACCGTGTCCGGGAAGCGCTGGTCTGGCCCTCCTTCCGACGCCGCGGCCGGACCGGTCCGTCAGCTGCGCAGCGAGACGGCCGGGTCCAGGGCCAGTTCCAGGCCTTCGCGCCCATACATGGCAAAAAACTCTCAGGCACGACGTGTATGTCGAAACCGGTTGCTAATCTCGCGGGGTGCTCAAGCTTTGCTTCGGATGTTCGCACACGAACTCTCTCAGCTCCGGTTTTCGGCGATCTTCCCGGTCCGCTGCCGGGACCGTCTGCGCTCGGCACTGCGCTGAGCCGTCAGCGGAAGGCCGTTACCAGAGGGTCCGTGAATGTTCCGGGGAATCCCCTGTTCACCGGGCATGCAGGAGGTCCGATCGTGATCCGCTCTGGCTCTGAGAAAACCGATCGGAGGTCACGACCGGCTTATAATGCGAGATGGGAGCATACTTCTTGTCTCCGGACTTCAGACCAACCGCTTGGCCGTGCCATCAACGAGTGCCCGAACTACAGCTGATTCCCACGATCCGGCACGCTTTGGAATTGCCCATTTCCTGTTTCATCAGCTGATCATAGTGAGCCCGTGCAGCGTTCTTTAGAGGGGCGCCCCGGAACTTCTTGCTCTTTTCATCTCTCCCAATTGCAACTCCTAAAAGCTCAGGTGTTGCAACGACAACTGGACGACAAGCCGTCACAATGGCTCTCTTTTGGACCGTCACCGACACTCAGCAGGAACTCAGAGGGGAAAGATCAGGCAAAGTAGAGTTCAAACAATCCATCCCACTAGCAAGGAGCCCACGCCAATCTGCCACCTAACTTACTTCGGTGCCTAGCAACATCGTAGTTCCGCACAGCGGGTTGGTTACGCCGGACAACCGCGGCCAGTGCTGCCCGCGAGGCGACGCGACTTTTCTAGATAACCTCTGGAGCGGACTCAACCTGCGAGATCCCACAGGGTGATTGTGGCAAGTTTACCGTCTGCACTGTAGTCGACCTCAGATACGCGCGTGCCCTGGACTTGGTTCTGCCATCCCGCCGAACAGGAGGAATCAGTAATCACGTACTTTATACCAGCGTTTTTGGCATGAGAGTGAGCAAAAGCACCGGCGAGACGCTGCTTCAAAATCTCGCGCAGGTGCGGTTCATCATTTGGCCATGCCAGACCAAGATTATAAAAAGCGGTCGGTAGCCCGGTTGTAGTCTTGAGCTGGAAAGGATTAATACAGGGATCTCCTAAGAGCAATTCTGATGCTTGCCCCTCATGATTTATCTGTATCCGCAGGGGAGACTCATCTTCCGTAAGTGGAACGACCGCTGCTTGTATCGCGGTTCCCCGTAAATCGTCGAATCGCTCCGTGCCCTGACTATTGACATAACCTGAGAATTTCGAGTAATCAGCGAAACTGACTACCAAGCCGCCGAGAAGGGCAAAACAGACGGCCCCTACAATAACGGCTTGCGACCTGCTCGATACTCGGACAGCATCGGCGGAGGGAAGGAGACGCGAGCGTGGCATCTCTCCCTGCAGTCGTAATTGTTCCCTCTTGACGTTCCAAAACTTGACCCCAACCTGGCAGAGAATCGGTACAGCTGCTGCTGTGACGATAGTGAAGCTGTCTATCCAGAACCGATAGGGCTCCTGGTTGGCACCCCAGATGTCATTACTAGCAACCAGGGCCCAGGCAGTGCTGGCGCCTATGGCGAAGGCCAGCCAGGCCTTATTTCTATAGGCGATACCCCCGTACAAAATCAGGGCGAGCATTAGAAGTGGAACCAAGGCAGCTAGGAGCCCAATCCCGAAGGGCACCCCCAAGGCAGTCGACGAGGCTTCTCGGTATGTAAGGAAGTCATCCTTGTCGGCCAAACCAAGCAACGTCCCGACGATGGTGGGAGAAGCAGCCATCGCCGCTGTCACGCCTGCTGCGATAACTGGCTTTTTATGCTTTATAAGAATTAGGGAGAAGCCGGGCAGTGCTGCAGCAAGTCCGGCAACCAGGGTCACTAGGGGGCCAAGCGTTGAGGCAACCGTCTGCCCACCCAGGATTACCGCAACGAGCAAACCGAGGCTCACGATAATGTGCCGCAAGTTTCCGTACTTCATGACGCCAAAAGCACCAGCACCATATATGGCCAGGTAAACAGCAGTGAGAAACGAGTACGTTTGCACATTGGCTAATGCGCCGATCGCGGCGGCAGCAATGATGACGACAACAAACGCTTTGCGATCCATCTTGGTACGGCAGTCACCCCTGGGAAAGGTGACGCCAATAAGCAGACAGATAGCTGTGACGGCCACTGAGAGAGCGGCAGATTCCCCGTTAAGGGTGAAAAAAACACCGAACGCCCCCCAGAGCACTGCGTGGTTGTCCAGCGCGTGGTACCAGTTTCCCGTAAAGGCAACGGCGAAAGTTCCAATGATACTTGGCAGGAAGCCGAGCATGCCCATAAGCGGGCGCCCGGTCAGCCGGATCAAGAGCCAACTAATGGCAGCAACCATGACGAGTTGAAATGCCAACCCCGTTAATTGCCAAGTGGCTATCAAGTCCGAATGAAGTAGACGCGAAAGCAAGCCCAGAAACACGTAATAAAGTCGGGGATAGTGATTAATCCCAGTTTCCGTGAAGGGCTCGACTGCCGCCATATTTCCATCTCGTACGTTTACCGCTATGGCGAGGTAGGAATATTGGTCGTATGGAAAATAATTGCGGAAGTTCCGCCAACTGAAGCCGTCGCTAGACGTCAAAGGGCGGACCTGAAGTAACCAGTACGTGACTAAGGCCACCATGGTGGCCGCGACTGATACCCCGCGCTGCCCTTTTTGTCGTTGGACCGTGGCAGCCATCGGCTGTGTCATTTGCTGGTTAACCCCAATACGCATTGATGTGTTGTAACGACCTGGTATATCGGCGGTCGGTGGTTTACAAGTCCACGAACAGGTTACGGCCAGTGCGTCACCCTAGGTGGTCGCCAAGCGGTAAACTCTATACACATGGACAACCCAGTGACAGGCTTGACGGCCAGCACCCATCGTATCTCCGTCGTCGTACCCGTCTACCAAGGGGAAATGACGCTGCCGGGCGTCGTGGCCGAGCTGATGGAGCTGTCGGAACTCCAGAGTTCGCCCTCTGGGCATCGATTCGTCGTCTCGGAAGTTCTTCTTGTTTTTGACCACGGTCCCGACCGGTCTGCTGAAGTGATCAGAGAACTAGCAGCCCGCTACGACAATGTTCGTGGGGTTTGGCTTAGTCGGAACTTCGGTCAGCACCCTGCGACGCTCGCTGGTATGGCCTCCGCTGGGGGAGACTGGGTCGTCACTATGGATGAAGACGGTCAACATGACCCCTCCGCGATTGGGAACATGCTGGACACGGCCATGGCTCAGCAATCAACGCTGGTTTACGCGCTGCCCAGCAACAGGCCACCACATGGATTCCTTCGAAACGCGGCTTCGAAAGGTGCGAAGAAGGTGGTGGCTACGTTACTGTCCAGCAACGACGCGCCTAATTATCAAAGCTTCCGCCTCGTCACTGGCGAGGTAGCTCGTTCTGTCGCGGCCTACGCCGGAAATGCGGTATATCTCGATGTGGCCCTCGGTTGGATTGCATCCAATGTTGCGACCTGTCCCGTGGCTTTGCGTGAGGAAGGCGACCGTGTTTCTGGTTACCGGTTACGGACGCTACTTTCACATTTCTGGCGGATGGTCATATCAAGTGGGACGCGCGGGCTCCGCCTAGTCAGCCTGATTGGTGCAATTTTCGCTTTTCTCGGCGTTTGCCTCGCTGTTTATCTTCTGATTGCCCATCTCACGGGGCACGGGGCGGGACAACAAGGCTGGACATCGACAATGATCGTCAGCCTCATCAGCTCAGGAGCCATCCTTTTCTCGCTCGGCATCATTGCGGAGTATGTCGGGGTCAATGTCAACATGGCGATGGGCAAGCCAGCGTATCTAATCGTCAGCGACCCGGCAGTCGGTCCCCTGGGAAAGTTGAGCAACGACCAATCTTCCGCCCCGCAAGGGACAGCATCTTCCTCGGGGGGAACCACCTAGATGCCGGATCCTGTGTGGGTTGTCGGGGCAGGTGGCCTTTTGGGTCGAGGCCTCGTCTCAGAGCTCAGGTGGAGAGGTCATCAGGTACTGACCTCTTCGATACCCTGGGAGGACGCTGACGCAGCCAAGGATGCCTTGGCAATGGGTGCCAAGGAGCTTGCGGAAAAGTCCGAAGGTAAGCCTTGGCTTGTCGCATGGTGCGCCGGCGCGGGCGTTACAGGTACTTCGCAAGCGGAGCTGGATTCCGAGCTCGACGTTTTCAAATCGGCGCTCTCATCCATTTCAGATGTCTTGTGCGTGGATGGGGTCAGCGTGGGACGTCTTTTTCTTGCTTCATCCGCTGGCGGTGTATACGCGGGTGCACCCAATCCCCCTTACTCGGAAAAGAGTGAGCCTCAACCATTGGCTCCTTATGGTTTTGCCAAGCTGGCGGCCGAGCGCGCGGCCGCGGAATTTGCGACACATTCCGGGACGCGCCTGCTGGTAGGACGAGTCGCCAATTTGTATGGCCCTGGACAAAATCTCGATAAGCCCCAAGGCCTGATATCCGTGTTCGCCAAGGCCTACTTGACTGGTCAACCCGTAACTGTCTACGTCTCCTTGGACACGCTGCGTGACTATATCTTCATCGACGACGCTGCAGGTTTGGTCGTAGATTGCCTTGACCGGCTAGCACAATCTGACGTCAGACCAGGGGAAACCGTAACGAAGATCATCGCGTCACAGCGCGCAGACACCATCGGGGCTCTCATCGGCGCATGCAAGACGGTCTTCAAGCGAAGGCCCAGAGTAGTGCTAGGGGCATCACCCTATGCGAAAGCACAGGCGCACGATCTGCGGCTCCGTTCTGTTGTTTGGCCGGAACTGGATTACCGCCCCTTCACTCCCCTGCCCGTCGGAATCGACGCGACCGTTCGAGACATGCAGAATCTCAGAAGTCGCTCGGGCAAGCTGTGAACTGCAACATAAGTATCAAGAAATGAGAACACGCATGGTTTCAAGTTCGACAACTGGGGATGAGCCCGTACGCGGCATCCACGCTGGCCCCCCCGGCCCGCTGATGAAGATCGTGAGGGACCAACGCGTCGCCTTCCTGCTCGTCGGCGGCGCGAATACAGCTTTCAGCACAGGCTTATTTATCGTATTGGCTTTAGCATTTGAGCAGGCACCATCCTTTATTCTACTTTCCGTGTCGTGGTTTGTTTCTCTCGTTGCCGTCTTCTTTGTTTACCGCAAACTGGTTTTCCGAGTTAGCGGACACGTTTGGCTCGACCTAGGACGCTTTGCCCTCGTTAACCTCACGTCACTACTTGTAAATGTGGTTTTGCTGTCCTTCTTCGCTGATTTCTTGAACTTCCCGCGAATCCCGACGCAGTTGGTCATCACCGCGCTCTCTGTGATTATTAGCTACTTTGGCCACCGCCATTTTTCGTTCCGACGTAAGGCTTCTGCGGGGTCACCCGCGAAACCCGCAGCCGGCATTCCAAGAGAGGAAGAGACTGCATGACCCCGAAAGTCTCAATAGTCATCCCCGCTTATAACAACGTCCAGTACATAGCTGAAACTCTCGATTCGGTCTTGAATCAGACCTACGACGATTACGAGGTTGTTATAGCCGACCACTCCTCGGTGGACGGCACCCAAGCAGTGATTGATGGCTACAAAGGAAACCCGAAGCTCAGAATCTTGAGTCCCACTCCCCCGGGTGGTGGCGCACAAGCCAACTGGAACCGCGTTAGTGGGGAGGCCCAAGGCACCTACGTGAAACTTGTTTGCGGCGACGATCTTATAGTTCCGACAGCTATTGCTGAGCAGGTTGCGGCCTTCGAAGAAAATCCCTCAGCTGTCTTAGTCGCCAGTCGGCGCGACCTAGTGGATTCAAAGGGTTCTGTCTTTATAAGGAACAGAGGACTTCAGGGGATTTCGGGGCTGGTTAGCGGCGCGGAGGCTGTACGCGCGACAGTGCTGGCGGGCTCCAACATTTTTGGAGAGCCTGCGTGCGTTATGTATCGCAGAGACTTGCTTGAGGCTGAAGGTGGTTGGGACAATACCAACCCCTACCTGATTGACGAAGCGACCTACGCCCGCATTTGCTTCCACGGGGACGTTGTGGCTATTCGTCGGAGCCTAGCCACATTCCGGATCAGTGCGAGCCAGTGGAGTGTCCGACTTGCGAAGCAGCAGTCGGATCAAGCAATAGCCTTCCATGAGCAAATTGCTCGAGAGCACCCTGGCGTCCTCAGCCGCTTTGACTTGCTACGAGGGAATTGGAAGGCTGTCGGCATGTCCTATGCACGTCGCCTGGCCTATATCCGTCTGGGCAAACGTATGGGCCACGAGCACGCTGTGGAAAGCACAGTTTAGCCGCGCCGCAAGGTCTTTCAATCCTTGACCGCCGAGCTGTGTTGGCGCAACTCTCAGAGGGCATAGCTGATATGAAACGCATGCACAGCCCAACTCCACCTGACCACGATTACTTCTCTGGTGCCTCCGGTACGGACCCGTTGGCCGGACGAAATCCGACGTCGTTTTCCCCTTGCAAACAAGGTCTCTTAAAGGCCGTCTGACGCCGAGGGCTGGAGGGTTCTGCTGCAGCCACATCCGCCCTTCGGGTTCTGGGATGGTCACCGTGGGTCACACCGGTATCGGCCAGACAACACTTGGGTAACTGGAGCCACGAGGGCAATACGCTCTACCGGCTCTTCGTGGTTGGGGGGGAATTGAGTTCGTGTCGTTGATGACAAAGGGGCCCGTGGCCCTGTTGGGATGAGTGTGTCTAGCATTCAACCTGGAACAGGACCACGAGCCTTTGAACGAGCCTACCGGGGTCGCAGCCGACGCTGCCACCATCCTCTTCAACCTGCCCGACTACCACGTCATCTCCACTACCGTCACTGCCGGCGGCCGGCAGGTCATCGTTGAAACCAGCCAGCCGCCGGGCTACCCGAGCTGCGGTGTCATCGCCTCCCGGCGGAAGGAGCGACGTCTCCAGCGGCTCCGGGATATTCCCGTTGCCGGGCCGCTCGACGTGTTCTGGTCCAAGTACCGCTGGTACTGCGAGGAAGTGGCCTGCGACCGGCTCTCGTTTTTCGAGTCCACCCCGCAGGTGCCGCGCCGGGCCCGCTCCACCAGCCGGCTTCGGGACCAGCTGGTGGACGCGGTCATTCGCTCCGGCAGGGCCGTGTCGGAAACAGCTGCTGGCTTCGCAGTGTCCTGGTGGATGGTCCGTGCCGCGGTGACCGAAGCGTGCCTGCTCCGGTTGCCCGACGTAGACAAGCTCAGTCCCCGGATGCTGGGCATTGATGAACACCGGTTCCGGTCCGTGCGCTATTTCCAGGACCCAGGAACGAAGGCGTGGACCCGGTTCGAACCCTGGATGACAACCATCGTTGACCTGGACACCGGACAAGTCCTGGGTGTTGTTGACGGCCGCGATCATAAGGGTGTCGGGGACTGGTTGTTCGCCCGGCCCCTGGAGTGGCGCTTGGCCGTGCAGGTCGTCGCGATCGATCCTTCGGCGGCGTTCCGCAAAGCGCTGCGGATGTGGCTTCCCCGCACCGCTGTCGCTGTCGATCACTTCCACCTGATCTCCCTGGCCAACCAGGCGATGACGGAGACCCGGCAGAACCTCTCGCAACAGGTCAAGGGCCGCCGCGGCCGGGCCATCGATAAGGCCTGGGCGCACCGCATGCTGCTGCTGCGCGGCGGCGACACCCTCAGCTGCCGGGCTGCCCGCCGGCGCGAGGAGGTGTTCGCCGCGGACGATCCGACCGGAACCCTCCGGGCCGTCTGGAAAGTCAAGGAACAACTCCGGGCACTGCTCCGCACCGGCTCGCTCGAAGACGCCGCGGCGGCCAAGAAGGTACTCGAGGAACTGGTCAAGGCAGCCGCGAGACCGGAGACGAACAGGCTCTACCGCACCGTCTGCAGGTGGTGGAAAGAGATCGAGGTACTCATCATCACCGGCGCGACGACAGGCAAGGTCGAGGCCAACAACACGGCGATAAAAAACATCAAGCGCACCGCGCGTGTCTATCGCAACGCCGCCAACTACAAATCGGTTATTCTCTTGAGAAGTGCCATCCGGATGGCGGCATGACGCTCATTCCAGGAATCCATTTCCCCACGAACCGTGGTGAAATCCTGATGGCAGGCCATTTCGGTACCCCGATCCCACGTCAGGGAACGCCGGAGATGGGCCGGAAGGGCGCCCATCGTGTCTGCCAGCCGATTGCGCGGATTCTCGGCACCGCGGTTGTCTGCCAGTTGAACGAGGACGATGAACCGCGTGGTCCGTTCCACCAACGTGCCGATGGCCGACCGGCTACCTTTACGATGATTAAGTCCCCTTCCCAATGCCCCGGTACTAAGCTGCTGATCACTTCCGCGGGCCTTTCCCGGATCAGGACCATGTGGAGGAACCGCTTTGTCCTGCGCTCTTTCCTTCGGCGGGGCCGGCGACCGGTCCGTCCGCTACGCAGTGACACGGCCGGATCCACGGCGAGATGCAGGCTTCCACGCCCGTACAGGGCCTGATAAACGGTTTCGGGCACGACGTTCATTTCCGGCTGTCCGGGAAATTTGACCGTAGCCGGACGAACAGGATCGTCTTGACCCCGCCGATCCGGGGGCCATCGCCGAAGTCGGACTGCAGCCACATGCCCGGTTCGGTGATCCAGGGTCGGTGGACGCGGGTGTGTCCCAGCCGCCATGCGGCTTTGACTTGGGCGATCGCGCGGCGGGTGGAGCGTTCCGAACCCGTGTAGCCAGAGCGAGGAGCTTTTCGTGGGCCATATCGGCCCGGATCCGGCCCTCGGAGGCTTCGATCCATTCCTCGATCTTAGGCCGGGGACGCGTCGGTGACCCGTCCCCCGGGCGGCGGGTACCTCGATCGGCCGACCCGCGTCGCGGGGCCTGGACGTGGTTGGCAACGGTGTGGTGCGAGCAGCCCGTGAAATCCGCGGTGGCGCGCAACGACCCGGTCAGATTGTAGGCAGCAAGAATTTCCATGATTTCTCCGTCAGACTTCATACAGGGCCTCTTCCTGGTTCGCTTTTGGTGCGCTTAGACACCGTCATCAAACCCCAGGGAGAGGCCCCCACCGCTTAAGACGCGGTCGGTTCAGTAAGGAAGTGGGCAGATCTCATGGCTACCGGCGGGCAGTTCTACTGGCCGCCAGCGGGCATTTTCGTGGCCGCATATGAGCAATTTTTCATGGCCGCTAACAGCCCATCCCCTGTTTCATCAGCTGATCATAATGAGCACGTGCAGCGTTTTTCGGAAGCGCTCCCCGGGACTTCCTCGTCCTTTCATCTCTGCCAATTGCAACTCCTAAATCTCTCAGGTGTTGCAACAACGGCTGGAAGCCAAGCCGGCGAATGGCTCACTTTTCGACCATCGCTGACAGCTTGGCAGTGTTACCAGAAGCTCTGCTGCTTCCACCGTGCCCGACCGGAGCCGGAAAAAGCTTCATGAGGTCGTCGAGTCATTTCCCGTCCTGCCCGATCCGGAAGTCGCTCGCCTGGGGCGGATATCAAGCCAATGGAGAAGGGGGTATGTTGGCCTACTTCCACACCACGGCCTCTCCAACCAACCCGTGCCCCGGCAGCCATAACCGACGGCATCGTCACCACCCGCAGAATCGCCCGCAGCTTCCAAAACTACACACTCAGATGCCTGACCGCCGCTGGCACCCACCGCTCTTACCGGACCACAGCCACGAGTCTTGTCTAGTTTCAAGGAGCAGCAGGCCACCCTTTATTCGTGCGGCAATGAGTCGAGCAACTGTGGTGCAGACTATTATTAGAGCATACTGACAATCACAACAATGGGGAGCCCATGAAGTACTCATTTACACAACTGCCGCGCGGCTTGGGTCGGACATTACACCAGCTTTTCATTTCAGCAACGGCGACCATTCTCACTCTCGCAGTAATGGCTTGGCTGGTTTCTCCGGCTGCTGCTGCACCACCGACGGGATATTACAGCGTCCCGTATTCAAACGACGTCTACTACCATCACGAATCTTCAGGTTATGTTGGTACATACAAGGCCTCATACGATCAATGGGTGAACGCTGGCTCACCTACTCCACGGCCCGTGGCGACAGATTTCGTAAAGTATCCGTGGTCGCCAACAATTTATGCGGTTTCGTACTTCGATGGCGGATGGTTGTGGTCTGGTCCTCTCGCCTTCGAGCAGTGGCAGAAGGCGAACTTCCCCACTCCCCGTAATGCAGGGTTCATCGCCGGGACCACTTACCATAAGTGGGCTACATCAGGGGAGCTTTTCGCAGTGGCTCCGGACAATACGACCCACAAGCTTTCCTACGCAGAATGGGCAGCTTCAGGCTTTCAGGAGCCCGAATACAGAACTAATGCTGGCTATCAAAAGCTTTCCTGGGACTCGAGTATTGGTGAGATGTACCAGATCAACACCGGTGCAGGTTACCCCATAGACTACGCTGCATGGGCAAGTGAAAGCTTCCCAACCCCACAAACAGTAAGCCGCTTTCCCGGCGACGATTTCTGCCAGTATTGGTGGACCAATGACATCTACTACTACGGCCCTACTTGGAGCGGATCCATAACGTTCGGACAATGGGCAGCGGCCGGTTATCCTCAGCCCACGGCCTGCTAAAGGCACTCTTTACGTCAAAGATACTTGCCAAAGACGAATCCAGGCTTATTGACGGACCTTCAGCCTCATACCCGCGAACGCTCGGCAGGTACAGCCCGCCGAGCGTTCGCCGTGAAGAGCCAGCTTTGGGGGGGGCGTTGTGCTACTGCGAGATACGCTGCCCATCTTTGCCGCGAGGGTTTGGACGTACAGCGCCTGGTAGATCGTCTCGCGCTCACCTGCATAGCCTGGTCACCGGCAAAGTAAAACGCCAGCATCGAGCAGATCAATTTTGGGCTCCACCCATCGTCCATCCACACCCCGATCAGCTGGCAGAGGTCCTCGTTCTCAACGAGCTTGAACGCCTGGGGCCGGCCGCCGTGACTGGTGCGCTTTCGCGTGAGCGACCGAGGCGTAGTACCTCCCGTCCGAACTGGTGTGCCGCTTGACCTCCCGCCAGACCACGGACTCGGCCCAGCCAATTTCTTCACGGATCTCGGCGCGAGTCATTCCAGCACGCACCCCATCTAGATCATGCCCCGCTCATTTAGGTTCAGGCTCCGACCTGGTCCCTCATAATAAAGGCGCCCGCTCGGCAAGACCCCGACAGCGCCCCGGCTCAAAGTCATCATCAGTCCACACCGAGCTCACCAATTTCCCGCGGTCGCGTGCACAGCTTCGACACGCCGCGAAGCCTCCAGGACTGAAGTCCCGCCGCACACCAGATCAACGAACTCAGTGCGGGCATTCTGCCGAAAATAACTTGATCACAAAACGCTCCATCAATCAGAGCGTTGCCACGACCATATGACTTGGCCCTTTAAGCTACAGGGTTTGTAGCCCTGCTGTGAGGAAAGCACCCGGGTGGGTTCGCGGCGCACTCCACTGCTGGGCGCATCCCCCCTGTCGCTAGCTCCAAAAGGTAACTTAGGCCAGGCCGACATTTCCCGCGAAGAATACAATTGCCCGCGTAGGGCCTTCTGCCAAGGATACGGTCCACCCAGGACTTCGGGAAATACTCCTGGGTGAAGTGCTCGACTCCGGGAGGGCTGCCTACGGCGGAAAGGGAGCCGCCTCGTTCAGTTTTTGTGGTTCCTGCTCCAGAGTGCGCGCACTGGACTCTACGACGACAGAGCGGATGCGGCATGGAAGCTACAGGACCAGCTGTCGTTCGTACTCAAAGGCATTCATCTACCCGGTTCAGTAGCCAATCCCTTTCGATCGTAGACTCGCCTCGATCGAAGTCTCCGCCAGACATCAAACAGTAGCCATGCAACCATAAGCGTCAGGGCAGCGATCATGCTGCTAACGACAATTGGCCAACCGGGTGGCTGGAATTCAACTGTGATTTCTGTTCCTATCAACGATTTGTTCAGGTCCAACTGCACCAAGTAACCACGAAGCGGGTCATCTGCCGTTGCGCCCTTTGCCGTATACCCCGGCCAGTCCAGCCGGCTGAGGACCGCCTTGCCACCCGAGGCAGGCAATGCATCTACTCTGAACACTGCCTTGCCGCTGTCTAGCGATACGGTAGTGAGCTCGACTCCACTGCTCTGCCATACAACGTTTCCAGTATCCAACTGTGGATTGTCGCGTACCCACAGCACAGTATTGTCTGTGGTTTCGGCAACATGCCATCCGTCTGGAACCGCTACGGCCCCGATTTTGCTTGTTCCTTCGTCTGCCCGGTCGCGGATCAATTGCACAGAATCAATCGAAAGTAGATCTACGAGTAGCTTCCCGGTCACTTCGTCTTTGGTAAATAGCTTTGCACCTGCAAAGGGACAAGTCCAGCCATGCGGATCGAGGCATAAATCCTCTGCATAAGTTTTGAACATTATGGGCGTGTACAAGTTTTGAACTGGATGCTCATTTAGGTACCAGGAATTGGCAAGCAGGGTTTCGTCCCACACGTCCGGGCCCAAGCCAGCAGGATTACCTGAAATAAAGGTAACTCCTTCAGCCTTCTGCAGAGGGAGATCGAATGCCCGAACGTCATCAGGAAGACCGAAGTCGGGCAACGGCGTTGCCTTGAAGTAATGGTGTTGCCCGATGGCAGTTGCCAGCGTTACGCCGACCATCAAAGCCACGGGAAGCTGCCTCCATTTGAGCCAGCCAAATTTCGTTCGACCGTAGAGAAGGAAAACGAGAAGACCCAAACCGACCGCGGATAAGGCGGCGAACTTCAGATGCACATTTGGATTCGGAATCTGTGCCCAAGCAATGTATGTGCCTGCCACTAACAAGCATGCCAAGGTTACAACCCTTGCACGCGTCAGGAAAGGCACCCGGCATCGGGTCAGGAGAACAGACAGGAGTATCAGCAATGCTAGAGAAACGTATGGGGTTAGCCGAACCGGAAATCTCAGTGGACCGAGGTCACTAGGTGCCAGGACAAGAGCCAAAGAGACGATGCCAAAGAACAAGATCCCGCGCAGATTTCCAAGACTTCTCCGAGCTCGTCCGAAATCGAGAAGAACCACCAAAGGAAGAAACCATGCTATGTAAAGAAGGGGAACAGGCGAATACGAGCCCCACCATCCCGAGACTTGGGGAAGACCACTCCCTATCCACGAACTCGCAAAACCCGTCAGGTCCGGCGTGAGGAAGCCCGTGTTGGAGATTTCCGTCTCTCGGGCTGTGACGGGCGCAGTGAGCACACCCGGCAAGTAGACAGCGATAGCTGCGAGCCCCAAAATGACCCCGGCGGCAAGCAGTCTTATCAGGCCCGCGAGGCTCCTGCGGTGCCAGACCTCAAGAAGCAGACCCAGGATGACAAGAACGAGCATTATGGTTCCGTGTACGTAGCCGATGGTAATCAGCAAATAGCCCGAAACGAGTCCTGTTAGTGGGTTCCTTCCATCGATGATGCGCTTAAGGCCGTACCAACTGAGCGGAATCAAAGCAAAGACCATTAACCCGGTCACCCAAGAGGCTGCATCCATGTAGACCGTGAAGCCCGTCAAAGGGACTGCTACTCCAGCTATAAGCGCCCAGGTCCTATTGGCTCCATACTCACGGGAAAGTAGGAAAGTACCAACAGAAAGTAGGCAAAGAAACGATATCTTGAGTATCGTGGCGAACATCACCGGGCTGTTGGTTGCGCTTGCTCCCAAGCCAGTGAGCATAATGATCGGATTCCATAGCCCCCACTGGCCCTCTGCCGTGTAATTGCCAGCTCCCCAGCCCATGTCGCTGAAAAGCGGCCATTCCCCCGACCTAAGCTTCTCCCCGATCTCGAACCATATCCCGAAGGCACCCGACTGTGTGTCATCGTAAAAGTAGAAACGAGGGTTCGTAAACAAAGGAATCAGGGCCGCAACTATGGTAACAATCACAGTGACGGAGGCATACGCAGTTTCCCTCAGCCAGCCGGGGCGTTCCCCCTCTGGTTCCAGTTGAGGAACCTCTGACGTAATTGTGCTGGCCATGTGCCCTACCGCCGTATTCAACGCCAGCTCCTATACTTCACTGCGAAGCCGACTTACGGCATCCTTGATGGGGCCGTCGAAAACAACGTTTCCGTGCTGCAGGACAATACCGCGATCGCATATTCGTGAAACTAAATCGAGGTCGTGGCTCACCACAACTAAAGTCTTCCCGTCACGAGCAAGGTCCTGAATCTTGTTTATGCACTTACGTTGGAAAGGTTCGTCTCCCACGGCCAGAATCTCATCGATCAGGAACACTTCTGGGTTCGTGTGAACGGCAACCGAAAAAGCGAGCCGCAGATACATCCCCGATGAGTAGAACTTAACTTCTGTATCGATGAATTGTCCGATTTCAGAGAATTCAATGATGGAATCGAAGCGTTCCTTGGTCTCATCTTCAGACATCCCAAGAATAGCCGCATTTAGAAAGACGTTGTCCCGGCCCGTCAAGTCTGGATGAAAACCAGCACCGACCTCGATCAGGCCCGCCACTCTGCCCCGGGTCCTTACGGTGCCGGAGTCCGGCAACATCACACCAGATATGTGCTTCAACAAGGTCGATTTGCCTGACCCGTTGAAGCCGAGGAGCGCCACAGTCTGTCCTTGGTCGATTGTTAGCTGAACATCTTTCAACGCGTGAAACTTTTCGGACAGCTCGCCCTTTCGTCCCTTCAGGAGCCAAACCGCGGTTTCCTTCATGGACCGAGAGTGGCGCAGTACAAACTGCTTGTTGATGTTGTCGATTTGAATGGCAACTGCATCCGTAGCTTGCAAAGCGTGCACCTCTATAGTTCCTGCGCGAATCGGCCTTCAAGGCGGCGGAATGTCAACTGCCCGGCCATGACGACAAGTACGGCAAAGAGCAGGCCGGCCGGAAGCCAGATAGTGAGTAGATTGGGCGGCAGCTCGGCATTGCCACTAGTTGTGGGGAACCAGAACGCGAAATGGAATACCTCTACGGCGATCGTCAGTGGGTTCATCTGGTAAAAAAACGCGAAGGTAGGCCCCAGCGTCGATCTAACTTGTGTCCAGAAGTAGAGAACCGGGGATGCCCAGGTCGCAACCATCAGCAGCAGATCCACTAGGTTCTCGGCGTCACGGAAGTAGACATTTGCTGCACCGAAAAGAAGTCCCAGTCCGACAGCGAGCAACGCTACGAGTAAGAACGCGAGCACAGCTACGAAAATCTGCAAGAGACTCGGTTGCCACCCCGTAACGAAGCAGGCTACAAGCAAGACTGCCAGTTGAGGGAAGAAATGGACCGCAGCCACCCAGACGGATGCGACCGGAAAAAGCTCCCGCGGAAGGTAAATCTTCTTTATCAAGCCACCATTCGCAACCATTGATCGGGATGCATTGGAAAGGGCCTCAGCGAAAAAATTGATGAGGATTATCCCGGAGAAAAGGTATACTGCGTAATTTTCAGTCCCCTTGCTTTGTCCGAGGAATATACCTAGCGCAAAGTAAAATACTCCAAATTGTATACCCGGCTTCACGTAGGACCAAAGAATTCCGAGAATAGAACCGCGGTAGCGGACGGTAAGCTCTTTCGCTACAAGCAGTCGGAGGAGATAACGTCTTCTATACACGTCTACTAGGCCTGCACCTGCACCAGCGACTATCAAATCAGAACTCATCTTTAACGAGCGCTTCCGTTCTCTGCATCCTTAATCGTGGCCTCCCAGGCTTCGATTGACGTCACCTCGGCGAGCTGGCTCCGATACTGCTTTTGGAGATTCTCCCAGTCTTGACGCAGGCGCATGTGCAGCAAAATGCTTTCGCGCAGCAGGGCACGGGCCTTTTTGGCATCACGCTGGTACCAAGAGGCTCCGGTTCCGTCAGCATTCGACACGACGGCACTATCAAGTTGCGATAACCGCCACCACTTGCTGTCCTGGTGAGCAATGGCTACCTCAGGATTCTGTACCGACAAATCAGAGGCTGGGATGGTCGTCTGCTTGATCAAGGTCTTCACCAACCAAGGGGCAAGTGCATAAAGCTTTGGAGCGGACGGCTCTTTGCCCTTTTTCGGTGGCTTCCGCCGCCGCGGCGGGGGGAATGCTGCCGGGTCCTGTTGCATTGCCGAGTCAGGGAACTTGCCCTTCATCGCGCGAAGTTCAGGTGCCCTCTTCGCCATGGTCCGATGCATATGGTCCGGACCACTGAGAACATCGTGAAGCGCGGATATCCGGGCCGATGCTGCATAGTATTGCATCGAGAATATGTGCTTAACATCGGTGGCGAGGCTTTGCTTTAGTAAGTCGCCACCCTTGTGATACGGCGAATGCATGAGTCCCGCGACTAGTCGATTTCGACCGTGAAAATACGCTTGCCAGTCGACCGAGTCGTCCTTGTCGATCCAGGAGACATGCCATACCGCCGTCCCCGGCATAGAAACAGTGGGGTATCCAGCAGCCTTGGCCCTAAGTCCGTATTCCGCATCATCCCACTTGATGAAGACAGGAAGCGACAATCCAATCTCTTTGATCACGGCGGTAGGAATCAGGCACATCCACCAACCGTTGAAATCGACGTCCCACCGCCGGTGCATCCATGCAGTAGCCCGCAAGTTCTGGGCGGCGAGGTTATGACGGTGGTAGAGATCGCCGCTTGGGCCCCAAAGAAACTTCCACAGGTTAACGGATTCGGCATAAGCGTGAAGAACGGAACGATCGAACATGTCGAACATATGTCCGCCGACAATTGTGGGCACGCGGCAGAAATCGGCAAATGTGGCAGATCGAAGTATGCCCTCGGTCTCGACCATGACGTCATCGTCAAGCAGGAGCACGTAATTTGCTACGCCGCCGTTGACGGTTTCGAGCATGTTTCTAGAGAAACCGCCGGACCCACCAAGATTCGCCTGATCGATGATACGCAGCTGCTTCCCCATGTCAGCAGCAAGCTCATTGAAGCCGGGAACGTCTCGGACTTTGTCGTTGCCTTGATCCACCACAATCATTTCATGGATGACTGCGCGGAGGTCAGAGTCAGCCGCGATGGCGCCGATGGTGTTGTTGCAGTAGTCCGCCCGATTGTAAGTGGTGACGCCGATGTTGAGTCGGCCGTGCGCCTTCCCGTTATCCGGAACGGACCAATCTGCTGAGATCAACGTCATGCCTTCGGCATCTGCAATCAAGTCAAACCAGTACCAGCCACCGTCACCAAATTGCGCAAGGGAAAGCGGGTGTACGTTGGTTTCCTCGCCCGCAACACGGAAGGACTCCACCCGCTGAGTAACACCTCGCGCGTTCGACCGGTACACCACCAAGGAGCCTGAGCCAGAAGTCTGCACTCGAAGCGTGACAGAGGAGACTGTCGTCCATTTTCGCCAGTACGCTGCAGGAAACGCGTTGAAGTAAGATCCCAGGGAGAGGCGCTGACCGGGACGAACGCGTACGGAGCGTCTTCCCAAGAGGTCATCCGGGTGAAGTGAGGTTCCTGACGCCTGAATTTGCACGGCCGCCGCTCCGGCCCCATTGTCTCCGAGCAGGCCGTTGGAGACGTCGCCCGAGTCCATGTACAGAGGAAGCACGTCGAGGTCTTTATCCGCGGGAAAGACTACGCGATGCACAACACGCATGGGGCTGGATTCCGCCGGATCAAATAGCGTCGCAGCGTCCTCCAGTGCCTGCCCCGATTGAACCGCTTGTTTGCTCATGCGTCCACACCTCCACTTTCAAGCTGTACGCCGCTTTCGAAATGCGGCCGGATCTTGTTGTCGAACATGCTCAGTGCAGAGCCGATGGCCATATGCATGTCCAGGTATTTGTAGGTGCCCAGGCGCCCGCCGAACAGGACGTCCTTCTCCGCTGCCGCCAAGTCGCGGTATTTGAGCAACCGGTCGCGGTCAGCGGAGGTGTTGATCGGGTAGTAGGGCTCGTCGCCCTTCTCCGCGAAGCGCGAGAATTCGCGCATGATGACGGTCTTCTCCGTCTGGTAGTCCCGCTCCGGGTGGAAGTGGCGGGGCTCGATGACGCGCGTGTACGCCACGTCGTCGTCGTTGTAGTTCACTACTGATGTGCCCTGGAAGTCCCCAACTTCGAGAACTTCTTCCTCGAAGTCGATGGTGCGCCACGAGAGGTCGCCTTCGGCGTAGTCAAAGTAGCGGTCAACGGGGCCTGTGTAGATCACCGGAATGTTGCCGACAACCTTGTTCTTGCTGTACTCGTGCGACTCGTCGAAGAAGTCGGTGTTCAGCCGAACCTCGATGTTCGGGTGCTCCGCCATCTTCTCGATCCAGGCCGTGTACCCGTTGGTGGGCAGGCCCTCGTACTTGTCGTTGAAGTACCGGTTGTCGTAGTTGTACCGCACCGGGAGCCGCGAGATGATGCCTGCGGGCAGGTCCTTGGGATCCGTCTGCCACTGCTTGCCGGTGTAGTGCTTGATGAATGCCTCATAGAGGGGCCGGCCGATCAGCTGGATGCCCTTGTCATTGAGGTTCTGGGGGTCAGTTCCGGCAAGCTCGCCGGCCTGTTCCTGGATAAGGTCCCGTGCCTGGCCGGGGGTGAGGTTGGAGCGGAAGAACTGGTTAATAGTGGCCAGGTTGATAGGCAGGGAGTAGACCTCGCCCTTGTGCACGCCGTAGACCTTGTGGACGTAGTTCGTGAAGGTCGTGAACCGGTTGACGTATTCCCACACGCGCTCATTGGACGTGTGGAACAGGTGGGCACCGTAGCGGTGCACCTCGATACCCGTTTGCTCTTCTTTTTCACTGTAGGCGTTGCCGCCAATGTGGTGGCGGCGGTCGATGACTACGACCTTCAAGCCGAGCTCAGTAGCGGCCTGTTCTGCGATTGTCAGGCCAAAAAAGCCGGACCCTACGATGACGAGGTCAGCGGTCACAAAATCTCCTGGTTTGAATGCGGGCAGCGCAATGGTGCGCATTGTCTGCTGCTCTAGCCTACCCGAGGCACTGCAGGCTCCGTCGAATCAAACCCCTGCGCAACCCGCCCTTGAGCTCCGGAACGCCACGCTGTCGCAGTCTGCATCCATCCTGGACGAGCGGCACCGAACGTTGTCCACATACGGAAACTCCTCCGGGCCCCGGGGCGGACCCGCTCGCTAGCGTGGGCGTAAAGGCCGTAAGGACAAAACCGATGAAATTCCATTGCACACTGGTCCGCAGCCCCGGTTCCGGGCTGCAGGAATCACCAAGCGAACTGACCATCAACGCCCCGGTTGGGACCGCCGGCGACGATGTCCATGCTCAGCTGATTCAGAGATTCGGGACGGGGACGGTCACGATCCACGGCAATGACATCCGTTCGATGACCGTGGGCGAGGCCCCGCTGGTTAACGGCGCCGTCCTTGTGTGCGGGACTCCCCGGCGGAATTACCGGACAGTCCGACGACGGGCATCGGCCGAGGAAGCCCACCTCGCCCTGGCGGTCCACACCGGCGTGGGGGCGGGCACCGTTGTACCGTTGCGGCGGGGCTCCTATTCAATTGGACGGAGCGGCACCCGCATCGTGATCCCAGACCCCGAACTGTCCCGGGAGCACGCCCGCCTCGATGTGACCGAGACGGACATCATGATCGTCGACACGGACAGCGCCAACGGCATCCACGTTGACGGCGAACGGGTCCGAAACGCCGTCATCTCCACGGATTCGAGCATCACGTGCGGAAACACAACCATGTCGCTGGTCTTTATGGACCTGACGGACAAAGCGCTTGCCGACGCCGGGACCTCCACCCAGCGGCCCCTCACCGTCCCTGGCCGAATAGATACAGGCAACAGGGCGATGCTTGTGCTGACCGCCATTCTTCCCCTACTGATTGGGATAGGACTTGCCGTGCTCAGCGGCATGTGGATGTTCCTCGCCTTCGCTGCAGCCTCGGCGATATCTGTCCTGGTACCCCTCGCCTCGGGGCGGCGGCAGCGCCGTGACCTCGCAAAAGCAGTCGCAGCCGCCGTGGCAGAAGACCGGGACCGCCGACGACGTTCCGGCCCCTCCCTGGCAATCCTTGCGCTGACCGCCCATCAGGGGCAGGGCCACGGTTCTGTTTCCTCCGGCGAAGAAGGTGTATGGCTGCGACTCGGGGTGGCACCACAGCCCGCCAACGTGAAAATCGAGCCCTCCACCCCGTCGGTCAGCGTTCCATCCGCGGGCACGGTTCCCGTATCCCTGGACCCCGCTGTCCCGAGGACGACCTTCTGCGGACCAGCTGCCGTGGCGGACGGCGTCGTTCGATCCTTGGTGATGCAGCTTGCCGGCTACCCCAGGAGTCACGGCACACGAATTGTCATCGGTGGCAGAGCAGACCGCCTTCCTCTGGCCGCCCGCTATCTGCACGGAGTTATCCTCACTGCTTCTGCACCCCATCTGCTCCGCATACTCAACGGAGGCTTCGGGCGGGGATATCAACACGGTGTGCTCCTGCTGCTGCCAACCGATGATGCAGAGGACGACGGCGGCGCTGTTCGCGAAACCGCGGCCGCCCTCGGTTGGCAGGTCCTTGAGTTTCTTGTGGTTGAGGAAAAAGCCGGAACCTGCGATGTGGAACTTTCCGAGCGGAGATCCCTCCTGCAGCGTGCGGACGGCCGCATCACCTTCGTCCCTGATCTGGCACCAGAGGACGTCTTCCGCAGCTTCTGCAGACAGCTGGCCACGCATGCCGAACGATCGGACAACGAGGAGCCTGCTGTCCCGGATGTGTGCCCACTCGAGGACGTGCTGCCGCTCTCTCAGCACCACACTGCCGCCCGCTGGAAGGCAAGCGCCCGGGACCACCGCCTCAACATTCCGTTAGGACTGGGCGCCCGGGGGCCCCGAGGCCTCGACCTTCAGGCCGACGGTCCCCACCTGCTGGTAGCTGGTACCACCGGCTCCGGCAAGTCGGAACTGCTCCGCAGCCTTACCCTGGCTTTGGCCCTCAGCTACCCACCTGAGAGGGTAAATTTCCTATTTGTTTTCAAGGGCGGATCCGGGCTCGGTCCCCTAACGGAACTCGTCCACTGCGTCGGGCTCCTGACGGACCTTTCAGCTGATGAGCTCGAACGCACCCTCACTTCCCTCCGGGCAGAGATCCGGCTGCGCGAGCAGGCACTGGCTTCCGCACGGGTGCCGGATCTCGTGGCGTACCGGGCCACCAACGCTTCGGAGGATTTCCCACTCCCCCATCTCGTCATAGTCATTGACGAGTTCCGCATGCTCGTAGACGATGCTCCGGAAGCACTCCGGGAACTGCTTCGGATCGCGGCAATCGGCCGCTCGCTTGGAATTCACCTTGTGATGGGTACCCAACGGCCACAAGGTGCCCTCACGGCAGACATCCGGGCGAACGTCACCTCCAGCATTGCCCTGAGGGTGCAGTCGGACATGGAGTCCTTGGACATCATCAATTCCAAGGCCGCCGCCAGCATCAGCGTGGATGCGCCGGGGCGGGCCTTCCTGGCGCGCGGTACTGAAGCTCCCCAGGAATTTCAGACCTCATCCATAGGATTACCCCCGGGCGGGTCCGGCCCGGCCGCCGCCGTCACGGTGCAGCTCGCCGCGACCTGTCTTGGCACCAACGCGACTGCCCGGCCTGAAAGTCATCCCTCCGCTGGGCAAACACCTGCCGAGGCGGCAGCGCCGCTGGTGGCTATGGTGCGGGACCTGTGGCGTCAGGGGAAGGTACCGGCCCCGAGGCGGCCAGTCGCCCCTGCCCTCCCCCCGGACCTGCCTGCCCCTCAAGAGGCAACACCGCTATCTCCAGCACGCAGCCGCAGGAGAGCGGCATGGTGTATCGAACTCGGCCTCCTGGACCTGCCGGAAAAGCAAAGTGTGATGCCGCTTGAGTGGAGTCCGGCCAAAGACAGTCACCTGGCCCTCATCGGTGCTCCGTCTTCCGGTGCCACAGAGGCGCTTGAACTCGCTGTGATGCAGTTGGTTCGCAACCGGTTCGAAGCACACGGCTACATCCTGGACGCAGGCGGTACTTTCCTGAATCTGGCCACTCACCCCAGCATAGGGGCATATGCAGGCCTGCATGAGCTGCGGCGGGCCGTCCGCGTGCTGGAGCGCCTCAAGAAGGAATCGGGGCGCCGGCTGGGAGAAGGTGGCGGGCACGGCGACGTGCCGCTGGTCCTCATCATCTCCGGATGGGGCTCCTGGATCTCGGCCTTCCGTGCCGGGCCGTTGGCCTGGGCCGAAGATCTCGTCCAGGACCTGGCCCGGGACGGCGGACGCGCAGGGATCATCGTTATGGTCGCCGGCGATCGTGAGCTCGTCAGCTCGAGGGCGTTTTCGGCATTGCCCAACAGGCTCTTCTTTCCCGCCGGTTCCAATATGGACAGCCGGATAGCGTGGCCCCGGATACCGGCCACAGCCACCCTTAAAGGGCGGGCCGTGGCGTTCGGTCCCGTTTCCGGTGGGCCACCTGCCGTATGCCAGCTTTACAGCGTCAGCCCCCACATCGCCTGGGATTCAGGGCCGGCCGCCAGCCTGACTGGCTTGGACGTCGGGAAGAGCCGAGACAGCACGGAGCGCCGGTCCGTGAAACGCCCGTTCAGGGTCGAACAACTGCCGGCGCTGGTGCCGGCTGCAAAAGTGCGGCCAGCGGCACCGTCGGGTGACACCGCACAGTCCCGGGCCAACTGCGGCCAACCTGTCGCCGCGCGGGGTGGGACCAGGCTGCAGGACCTCCTCATGGGCGTGGGCGGGGACGAACTTGAGCCAAAGTACTGCAGCCTGAAAGGAGCAGGGGTCCTCACCGTACTGGGAGGACCCGGATCAGGAAAAACGAACGTCCTTCGCGCGCTGCCGCTGATGAATCCCGACGGCGGCCCGTGGCTCTCCCCGGAAGATGGGACCGACCCCGGCGAGTTTTGGAAGCGGGAACTTGCCACCGCAGCAGCAGGGGAAGCAGCAAACCGTTCGGTGGCGTTGGTCGATGACGTCGATCTTCTCTCCGCCGAAACCATCCGGCATTTATCGGACCTTAACGCCTTAGGATGCTCAGTGGTGCTCACCGCGTCCTACAGCTCCCTGCTCATCCAACGCGTGCCGCTGGTCATGTGCTCCCGCTCGGCCGGCACCGGCCTCCTGCTCAAACCGCGTTCCCTGCAGGACAGTGATCTCTTTGGGGTCCGGTTCGAAGTGGAGGCCAACGCACCGCCCGGCAGGGGTGTGCTTATCTCCCAAGGGGTGGCACAAGGCATTCAAGTGGGTTGGGCCGATACCACCGGGAACGCTCCCCTGCGGGCATGCGAAAAAAAGTAGGTCAGAGGGCCGGCGTCGCACTCCCGGTACGGGACGCGAAACTGATGACCTTGTTGTGGAACAGAAGCACAATGGCAGTTCCGGCAGGAACCAGCATTGCCGCTCCAGCCAGGGGCAGACCGCCGGTCAGTGTCGGGAAGCCAATGGTCAACACGAATAACTGCGCCACCAGCGCCGCCGCCCTGGTCCACCGATATCCCCTGCAGAGGAAGACCGCCACGGAATACAGCCAGGCGGAGAAAGCCAGCAGCAGCCCGAGGGTGAACACGGCGCCCCAGAATGAAAGAACCGGGCTTCCCGCTGCCAGTTGGTAGCCATACCAGGCAGCGGCTGCCAGAAGGGCTGTGGCCTCCGCTGCCACAATCAGCGCCACCACGAGGACAGCTGCCGGCCGCGCCGGACGGGCGCCGCCGGCCGGCGGCTTCGGTGACGGCAGCCCGGGTGACAACTGCCCGGGTAACGGTTGGGCCCGGTGACGGTCCCGGCCTTCCGGGTCACTTGACGGGTCCGTGGGGTCTACAGGGGGTCTTGACACACTGGCACCCTACCGGACATAGTCGGACAGTGGTGAGGGCCATTACCGCCACTGTGATGTATCGCTCAGCGTTCCCGGGATTTCAAGCCTTATTACCCCTTGTTTACACAGCGTTAACATGACAGGCTTGACTCAGATGACCAACGGGGCCCTGCCGGGCCCCTTTCCTTTGTAGCTACTAGTGAATAATTTCACAAGGGCTCTTCCCAGAATTGGAGCAACTGATCAGCATGGATTGGCGTAACCGCGCAGCGTGCCTCGAAAAGGACCCGGAACTGTTTTTTCCCGTCGGAAATACGGGCCCGGCACTCCTGCAGATTGAGGAAGCGAAAAGCGTCTGCCGCCGGTGCCCGGTAGTGGACACCTGCCTGCAATGGGCCCTCGAGTCCGGCCAGGATGCAGGCGTCTGGGGCGGCATGAGCGAAGACGAGCGCCGCGCCCTCAAGCGCCGGGCAGCCCGTGCCCGCCGCGCCTCCTGATATCCTCAGGCAAACAAGCCCTCAGCTAAAGCCCTTCGAAAAGGCCCTGGCCGCAACCTCCGAGGTTGCCGCCAGGGCCTTTTTGCGTCCCCGCCTACTTGGCTTCGAGGCTGAGACGGATCTGAACGGCCGTTCCGCCCCCATCACGCGGCTGCCACTGGATGGTGCCGCCGAGCTCACTGGTCACCAGGGTGCGGACGATCTGCAGGCCGAGTCCTTCAACGTGGGGCGTTTCAGGCAAGCCCACACCGTCATCGGCAATAGTGACTGTCAACTCCTCCTCGCCCTCGTCCCCTTCGGAGCGGTCAGCGAGAAGCCATACAGTTCCGGTACGCCCCTCCAGGCCATGTTCCACGGCGTTGGTGACCAGTTCATTGATGACCAGCGCCAGCGGAGTGGCAAAATCACTGGGCAGTTCGCCGAAGATGCCGGAGCGCTCGGTCCGGACCTGCTGCGAGGGCGACGCAACTTCTGCCGAAAGACGGAACTGCCGCCCGATCAGCTCGTCAAAGTCCACACTCTGGGTGAGGCCCTGGGACAGCGTTTCGTGGACCAGCGCGATGGTGGCCACCCGGCGCATCGCCTGCTCAAGGCCCTGCTTCGCCTCGTCGCTGACCATCCGGCGGGACTGCATCCGCAACAACGCCGCAACGGTCTGCAAATTATTCTTGACCCGGTGGTGGATTTCGCGGATGGTGGCATCCTTGGTCACGAGTTCCATCTCGCGTCGGCGCAGTTCGGACACGTCGCGGCACAGCACCAGCGCCCCGAAGCGCTGCTGCTCGTCACGCAGCGGGATTGCCCGCAGTGACAGGCTGACGCCCCGGGATTCAATCTCGCTACGCCACGGCATCCGGCCGGTCACCACCAGGGGCAGCGTCTCGTCCACCATACGGCGGTCTTTCAGCAGGCTCGCTGTAACCTCGGCCAGGGAGCGCCCCTCCAGCGATTCGCCGTCACCGAGGCGGCGGAACGCTGAGACGCCGTTGGGGCTGGCGTACTGCACAATGCCCTCGGCGTCGAGCCTGATAAGACCGTCGCCCACACGGGGGGCGCCGCGGCGCGAACCCGTGGGGGACGCGAAGTCGGGCCACAAACCCAGGGTGCCCATCCGCAGAAGGTCATAGGCGCACTGCCGGTATGTCAGCTCCAGCCGGGACGGCATCCGCGAGCTCGAGAGATCCATGTGAGTGGTGACAACGGCCAGCGTGCGGCCGTTCCGGACCATGGGAACGGCCTCCACCCGCAGCGCCATGTCACTGTTCCAGTTGGTTTCACTGGAGCGCTCGATGGAGCGGCTGTTCCAGGCCTTGTCCGCCAACGGCTGGAGATCGGAGCGGATGGGATCCCCTACAAAGTCGCCGTGGAAGACCGTATGCGTGGTGGAGGGCCGGACATGCGCCAGCGCCACATACCCATGGTCCGGGTGGGGGAACCAGAGCGCCAGGTCCGCGAACGCCAGGTCCGCGACCATTTGCCAGTCCCCCACCAGGAGGTGCAGCCATTCGGCATCCCCCGGCCCGAAATCAGCATGTTCCCTGATAGGGTCCGTAAAGATTGCCACTGCACCTCCATTTGCGACGCCGGATTCGCTAGCGTCGGACGATTGACCTCAAGAGCCTCAATGCTACCGACAGTGAGGCCATATCGTCGGCCTCGAGCGCGTTGACCTCATCGAACATGCTCTTCGCCCGGCCCAACTGCTCCGCGTTCTGCGCTTCCCAATCCTTCAGCCGCGCCTCCGGCGAGCCGGCAGCGGTGGTGGCGTCCAGCACCGCCGTCGTCATGTCCGAAATGTTGGAGTACAGGTCATCCCGCAGGGCTGCCCTGGCCAGAGCCTGCCACCGGTCCTGCCGCGGCAGGCTGCTGATGCGCTCCAGCAGGGAGTCCGCGTGGAACCGGTTGAAGACGGTGTAGTAGACCGCAGCAATTTCCTCTACGGGGTCCTTGCGGACGCGGGCGATCTTGGCGATGTCCAGCAGGACAAAACTCTCGAAGAGCTCCGCCCACCGCAGGGCCAGTCCTTCCGGGAGCTGCCAATCGCGCGCCTTTTCCAGCCAGCCGGCAACCCGGTTCCGGTCATCGCCGCGCACGTAGTCCAGCAGGCGGGCACGCATGGGATCAACGAGGGGTTTGAATTCACCCACGACGTCGGCAATGGGCCCGGACACGCTGCCTTGCCCCAACAACCAACGGACTGCCCGGTCAAGCAGCCTGCGGATGTCGAGGTGGACTGTGCTCCAGTGCTCAGTGGGGAACGACGCAGGAAGACTGTTGAGTTCCTCGACCATCACCTCGAGCTCGTAAACCTCCCGCAGGGCTACGAACGCCTTGGCAACAGCAACTTCCGAAGCGGACGTTTCCTCCATGGTCCGGAAGGCGAACGTAATGCCACCCATGTTGATCATGTCGTTGGCCACAATGGTTGCGATGATCTCGCGCCGCAGCGGATGGGTATCCAGCTCCGCGTCGAACCGTTCCCGCAGCTGCTCCGGGAAGTAGGCCCGCAGTGTCTTCCTGAACCAGGGATCGTCAGCCAGGTCGCTCTCACGCAGGGCCGCGGTCAGCTCGATCTTCGCGTAAGCGGCCAGCACGGACAGCTCAGGCGAGGTCAGGCCCTGGCCTTGCTGCAACCGCTCCTTCAGCACCTCCGTGGTGGGAAGCGCCTCCAGTTCCCGGTTCAGGTCGGCTTTCTTTTCCAGCCAGTCCATCAGCCGTTCGTAGCTCGGGCTCCACTCGGCCACGCGGGTGCGGTCGTTCAGCAGCAGGATGTTCTGGTCGATGTTGTCTTCCAGCACCAGCCGCCCCACTTCGTCGGTCATCGAGGCGAGGAAGCCTGCACGTTCTTCGGCAGAGAGCTTCCCGGCAGCAACCATCCGGTCCACAAAAATTTTGATGTTGACCTCATGGTCGGAGCAGTCAACGCCGGCAGAGTTGTCGATGGCATCGGTGTTAAGAATGACCCCCTGCAGTGCTGCCTCAATGCGGCCGCGCTGGGTCATTCCCAGGTTTCCGCCCTCACCGACCACCTTCACACGCAGGTCCCTGCCGTCAACACGGATGGCGTCGTTGGCCTTGTCCCCCACGGAGGCGTTGGACTCGGTACCCGCCTTGACGTAGGTGCCGATTCCGCCGTTGTAGAGCAGGTCGGCAGGAGCCAGCAGGATTGCACGCAGGAGTTCCGGCGGGCTGAGCTCGGTTGTTTCGGACGGAAGCCCCAGCGCCGCCCGGACCTGGGCTGTGACTGGAATCGACTTTGCCTGGCGGGGGAACACTCCGCCGCCTTCGCTGATGAGGGATTTGTTGTAGTCGTCCCACGATGACCTCGGCAGTTCGAACAGCCGCTGCCGCTCCACAAAAGATGTTTCTTCGTCCGGGTTGGGGTCCAGGAAGATGTGGCGATGGTCAAAAGCTGCGAGGAGCCTGATGTGTCGCGAGAGCAGCATACCGTTGCCGAACACGTCGCCTGACATGTCGCCCACGCCCACCACGGTGAACGGTTGGGTTTGCGTGTCCAGGTCGAGCTCGCTGAAGTGGCGCTTCACGGATTCCCAGGCGCCCCGTGCGGTGATACCCATCGCTTTGTGGTCGTACCCCACTGATCCCCCAGAGGCGAATGCATCGCCGAGCCAGAACCCGTACTCCTTGGCCAGCCCGTTCGCAATGTCCGAGAAGGTCGCGGTTCCCTTGTCGGCCGCCACCACGAGGTAGGAATCGTCGTCGTCGTGCCTTATAACGTCCGACGGCGGCACGAGTCTTTCGCCGTCGCTCCCGGTGACCAGGTTGTCAGTAAGGTCGAGGAGCCCGCGAATGAAGGTTTTGTAGCTTTCGATGCCTTCGGCCATCCAGGCGGACCGGTCAGCGGCAGGATCGGGAAGCTGCTTGGCGAAGAAACCGCCCTTGGCCCCTGTGGGCACGATGACGGCGTTCTTTACGGTTTGTGCTTTGACCAGGCCCAGGACCTCGGTGCGGAAATCCTCGCGCCGGTCGGACCACCGCAGCCCGCCGCGGGCCACCTTTCCGAAGCGGAGGTGGGCGCCCTCGACCCGGGGCGCATAGACCCAGATTTCGAACATGGGCCGGGGGAAGGGCAACCCCTCGATCTGCTCCGGGTCGAGTTTGAAGCTGAGGTGGGGCTTGTACTGGTAGAAGTTGGTCCGGAGCGTTGACTCGATCAGGTTTACGAAGGTCCGCAGCACCCTGTCGGCGTCGAGCGTGGCCACCTTTTCAATGGCCGCTGCCAATTCTTCACCGACGGAAGCCTGCGCGTCCAGGCGTTCTTCTTCGTTCAGGGAAGGATCGAAGCGGGCGGCGAAGAGCGAACTCAACCCCTTGGTCACTTCCGGATTCGCCAGCAGGGTATCGGCCATAAAACCAAAGGAGTTGGCATTGCCCATCTGGCGCATGTAGCGGGCGTAGGCACGCAGCACCGTTATTTGGCGCCACTGCAGTCCCTCGCGGAGGACCAGACGGTCAAAAGCGTCCGACTCCGCCGCGCCGGTGACTGCAGCGGAAAAGGAATCAGCCAGCAGCTGGCCCGTGGAGACAGGATCAACGCCCGCCGGGTACTTCAGCCCCAGGTCATAGAGGAAGAAATCCCTCCGGTCCGCGGTCTCGATTTCGAACGGCCGCTCGTCCAGCACTTCCAGGCCCAGGTTATGGAAGAAGGGCAGGATCTGGCTCAGGCTCTTGGGCTCCAGCATGTACAGCTTGACCCGGGCATCCTCCTCGAGCGTCGCACCCGCTCCTTCCGGAAGGTAGACGTGCACGCCGGGACGTTCCTGCTTCGCACCAACAGTGCGCTCGGCCGTCGCGCCGTACTTCTCGAAGCGGGCGATGTCCTCAAGGGCGTCCTCAACTTCGTAATCCACCCGGTAGCCCGCGGGGAAGGCCTCGGACCAGATGGCTGCAAGCTCCTTGGCCTGCGCAACGTCCCGCCCTTCACGCAGCACCTCGGCGATGCCTTCGCTCCAGGAACGGGCGGCACGCACCAGCCGCTTCTCCAGATCCTCGGTGTTGACGTTGCTGACGTCTGCACCCTTGGGCAGGCGGATGCGGAAGAACAGCCGGGCAAGAGCCGACTCCGTCATGCGCGCCTCGTAGTCGATGGACACGGCCTGGAACGTCTCGCGGAGTTCCTGCTCGATGCGGAGCCGGACATTGGTGGTGTACCTGTCCCTGGGAAGATAGACCACGGCGGACATGAACCTGCCGTAGATGTCCGGCCGCAGGAAGAGCCTGGTACGCCTGCGCTCCTGCAGTTTCTGGATGCCAAGGGCTGTGGCGGCAAGGTCCGGAACCTCGATCTGGAAAAGCTCATCCCTGGGGTAAGTCTCCAGGATCCCCAGCAGGTCCTTCCCGGAGTGCGAGTCCGGCGGGAAGCCCGCGCTGCCGAGCACCGCATCGACCTTTTCCCGGACGATCGGGATGTTCCGGACTGAGCCGGTGTAGGCGCTGGTGGCAAAGAGTCCGATGAAGCGGCGCTCACCGTTGACGTTCCCCGCGGCGTCAAAACTCTTAACCCCGATGTAGTCGAGGTACGCGGACCGGTGGACGGTGGAGCGGGAATTGGCTTTGGTAATAACGAGGGCGCGCTTTTCGCGCGCCTTTTTCCTGCCCGTATCAGTGAGGTGCTGGATGTGCGGTGAATCCGCGGCTGCGCGCAGGAGTCCCAGGCCGCTGTCTTCACGCAGCTCCAGGACGTCTTCCCCGTCCACGTTGACGAGGTCGTATTCGCGGTAACCGAGGAACGTGAAGTTTCCGTCGTCCAGCCAGTGCAGGAGGTCCTGTGCCTGGCGGAGCTCAGCGATCTGCGCCGGGTTCGCCACCTTGTCCAGGCTTTCCGCGATCTGGAGGGCTTTTTGGCGCATGTGCGGCCAGTCCTCAACCGCTGCCCGGACGTCGCTGAGCACCCGCTGCAAACCTTCCAGCAGCGCTGCCTTTGCTTCATCGGACACACGGTTGATCTCGACGGCGATCCATGACTCCATGTGCGAGGAGTTGTCACCCTGCGCTATGAGGTGGGAGAGATTCGGCATGGCAGCGGTATCGCCGCTGGAAATGCCCAGATGCGAAGGAACCTTGTTGACCTTGACCAGCTCCGCGGTGTCCCTGTTGCGGGTAGCCACGAAAAGGGGATGGACCACCAGCCTGATTGCCGCATGCTGCCGGACGAGTTCAGCATTGACGGAATCGACGAGGAACGGCATGTCGTCGGTGACCACAAAAACAACGCTGCTGTCTTCCTCGTCGACGATGGAAACTGTCGCCTGGCCCGGCTTCCGCACCGACGCGACACTGCGGTGGGCTTCCGCACGGGCGGTCAGCATGTCGCCGGGATAGCTCCGGGCATCCTCTTCGGCCAGGTGCTGATAGTAGTCCCCGATAAATTCTTCCTGGCCTTCAAAGGAAAGGGGCTGATCCTCCACGCTGGATCCAGACGACATCAACACACGCCTCCATCACAAGATATACGCTGCTTCCTTGCAGCTCTTACGGCGAGCCTAGCCTTTTAGCCTACGGGCTGCTGTGGAAGAAAAGACAGAGGTTTTTGGTTTTTGCTGGGCGGGTGCACAAACGAGTTGTGCGATGGCGCGTCGGAGGGCTGAGTCAGGTGCCGCCTCCAGCAACAGCGCCCCTCCCAGCAGTGCGGCGTCCGCTGCCGCACTGTCTTCGGGAAGGAATGCTCTGAGCTCCGACGCCGGTCCGAACCTTTCCCACGCCTCCTGCAGCTGCCGCTCCGGCCCCCGCCCCACCGAAGACGCCCTGACTTTGTTCATCACCACGATGGGCGCGGCCTGAGGTACAGCGGACTCAAGCTCGGCCAAACCCCGCACCAGCCTGGGCACTCCGACAGGATCCGCCGCGCCGACAGCGTAAACGGTGTCGGCAAGTTCGAGGGAGCGCAGGGTGGCCGCGTTCCTCCGCGGAGCCATGGTGTCAAAACTGAGCTCCTCGTCGGCCTCCAGGCAGAACCCGGTATCCACCACAACCACCTCTGCAATCTGCTTGGCCCGCTCGAGGACGAGAGCCAGTGCAGATGCCCGGAGCTCCGTCCACCGGTCCGCACGGGTGATTCCCGTGAGGACCCGGAAAGAACCGAGCTTGGTGGCGACCGGCGTGGCCACCCTCTTCAACGCCTCCGCGTCCAGCAGTCCCTGGTCAGCCAGCCTGCACGCCTGCGCCAGGCCGGCGGACTCATCCATAAGGCCGAGCACAGCGGCTACGCTCGCACCGTAACTGTCGGCATCGACAAGGACAACGGACTTCCCTTCGCCCGCGAGTTCGCCCGCGATGTTGGCCGCGACAATGGTCCGTCCGGGCGCCCCGGCGGGGCCCCACACTGCAATAATCCGCCCCGGCCCCGGCTTCTCCGGGCTGCTTCGCGGTTCCGCCGGAACAGGATGCAGGGCAGCACCGGTGTCGGCCGCACTGCTCCGGTGTGCGCCACGGGGTCCACCGCCTGTCAGTTGGGCGACAGCCTCGGCAATCCTCTCGGACAGCATCACCGATTCCACTCCGGTCAAGGCCGAAGCTACACCTATTCCCCTGAGCCTTTCGGCTTCCTCGGGCGAATCGGTCAAGGCAATGATGGCAACACCCACCGCTCCGAGCCGGTCCACCAGGGAAGCGGTGAGGCCCTCGGAACCCTCCGCAACCACGGCAGCCCGGGCCAATCCGCCTTGGCAGGCTGCCAGTAATTCGGCCAATTCCGTACATCTTCGCACTACGGTCACCGGGCCGTGCAGGCGTTCCAGCCCGCCGACGAGATCCTCGCGGCTCTGCCCGACAGTGACGACGGGGATACTCATTGGGCGCCGCCTCCCGGGTTCCACACCACGGAAATCTTTGCTTCATTCGCCTGCGCTCCCAGCAGGGCGGGCATCTGATTATCCTCCACCAGCACCATCAGAACGGTGGTCCGGGACGACCCCAAGGCTGTGGAACCGTCAGTTACCTCTGCTATTTCAGCACCCGGAAGCAGGAGCTTGGGTTCACTGAAGCCATTGCGGGCATCGGGCTGTGCCACCCAGACGTCCACCCTGGCACCGGCCACTGCCTGCGCCGGGAGGGTTTCCTCGATGGTCAGGGCAACGGGCTTGCGGTCCAGTTCGTCCACTGCGCCGAGGCTTGCGCGGGGAACAAGCTGGTCCTTGCCGATCCTTTGCACTGCAACCACGTTCTCCGGCAGGCCTGACTCTGCGGTGATGTATTGGGCTTCGGTCTCCCCCAACCTGACCTTGGCCCGGACGACATTCTCCGCCGTCAGCTTTTCGCCCACTGCTATGCCGTCGCGGGCCGCATAAACCTCCGTGGTCCGGTCAGCGCTTCCCACCAGGAAAACCACGCCAGCCACCGAAACGAGCACAAGGAGAACACCTACCAGCAAGCGGGGGTCCTTCCACGAAGGCCGTTTCAGCCTTGCCGCCGTGGCCGATGAGTCAGGAACCATTACCGTCTCTCCCCCTTTGCGCACCGGGACTGCTCGATGCGCCCGGACTCCTCATTGTTGCGGCAGGGACGCCGGAACAAAAGTCATAAGTTCAAACACGGCCAAATTGTGGATAACAGCAGCAAACCATCCGTTCCGGTGGCAAAATGGAGCCATGCCCAGATTTCTTACACTCGCAGATGTCGCCGAGCAGCTTCAGATCAATTCTCCGGCTGCTTATGCCCTGGTCCGAAGCGGCGAGCTCAAAGCCATCCAGGTTGGCGGGCGCGGTCAGTGGCGGGTGGAAGAAAAGATGCTTGAGCAGTACATCGAGGAACGGTACGCCGAAGCCAGCCGCATGATCCAGGAATCCAGGTCCAAGTCAGGCTGAGACCTGCAGACGGGCCGCCACGGCCTGCCCTGGCGCTCCGAACCCGGCGCGCAAGCAACTACATCTCGTTGGTCCGACGCGACCTGATCGCTGCCAATGCGGTAAAGGGAATAGTGGCAATCTGGCTGACCTGATGGCTGCGGCGGGCTTCGCCGGGCATGAGGACAGCGAGGTCAAAATAGTCCCTGCCCACCCGGTCTATGACTCCTGCCAGCCGCATCGCGCCTCCCGCATTCCCAACAAGAACTGACAACTCGGCCCGGTCCCGGGCCATCCCGCGCAGGGCCCTGCCGAGCCCAATTCCCCGCCGCACAGACGACGACTCCGCCAGAGACAGGCGCCCGAGCCCCACGTAACGCCCTGCTGCCGCGTAGGGAATAAGTAGCTGATGTTGTTCTTCATCCAGCACCAGCGCGTCGCCGCCGGCGTGGGTGAGCGTCCCGGAGAACGACTCCCCTGATGACAGGTAGACAGTCAGCCGGCAGCCCAAAACCGCCCGCAACCGGTCCGCCAGTTCCAGGCCCACCATTTCTGCCCGTGCCCGTTCATTGACTTCGGCATCAAGGGCCAACCGGTCCGCCTCCGCGAATTGGCTTTCCAGATCGTCAAAGAGTGCATCCCAGCGCATCCGGCCAGCGTAGGGCGCAGCCCTTGCAGCGTCAATATTCACGGCTTTTCCTCTCCAACGTCTAGACAAAGAAAGAGTAGGCGGTGCAAACTTACCTAATCAGCATTAAACACCATCAAAGTGCATCAAAAGGAACACAGTGATCCAAACAGCAGAACATGCCCGCTGGACCGATGCCGTCACGGCAGCGGCAATACTAATGCTGGGTGTCCTCCTCTATGCGGCCGGTTCCGGCATCCTGGTGCAATGGCAGCAGTCCTCCGCCAGGCACCAGGAACTCCAAACGGAGCACCTGCTGGGGGCTGCCGCGGCAGCCGGCGGTGCTGCGCTGGTGGGCTGGTGGTTCCTTGCACTGCTGTTCGCCGGTGCCACCACGCTCCTTGAGCGGAAAGGCAAGTCCCGCGCCGCAGCCGTAACCCGGAAGCTCTCGCCCGCCCTAATGCAGAGGCTGGTGCTCGCAGCACTGTCGGTCCAGTTGGTAACGGGTCCGGCTGCGAATGCACACGCAGCCTTGTCCGGACCGGAATGGACCCCCATCCAGGACTACACTGCATCAGCTCAAGCCACTTCCGGGAGCCACACACACGACGTACTGCCAACACCGGCAACTGAAGATGCCAGTGAGGCAGCTTCCACGGGTTCAACAGAACACCCAACACCGCCGGCTGAGGACTCCGCCCGGCAAGAACAGA
This sequence comes from Pseudarthrobacter sp. NPDC058329, assembly GCF_042879835.1. NCBI lineage: Bacteria > Bacillati > Actinomycetota > Actinomycetes > Micrococcales > Micrococcaceae > Pseudarthrobacter > Pseudarthrobacter sp. NPDC058329. Next base: position 379,546 of record NZ_JBHVZR010000001.1, on the reverse strand, counting down.
ACAGCCAGGTGTCCCCGCGCGGTGAGGAACACAACGTTGTCCAGCCCGCCCCTGTGGTTCTCGAGGTGGATAGCGGGACCAGCTCAGCTCCCCCATCGAGGATTCGCCCGGGCTGGCAGCCGGGTGCCCCGGTACCGGGCCCCGGGCTGCTGGCTGCTCCGGAACTGCGCGCCGCTGGGAAGGCACCAGCGGAAGCCGGCGCCGTGACCGTCCTGGCTGGAGACACGCTCTGGGACGTTGCCGCGCACGCGATGGGGCCAGGGGCCTCGGACGTTGACATCGCAATGCTATGGCCGCGGTGGTACGAGGCCAACCGGGCCCTCATCGGTCAGGATCCGGATGTGCTGCTCCCCGGGCAAATCCTTCAGCCGCCCTCCGCAGCATAAACATGCCAACCACACGATTCATGCCTTAACGCCAGCCACTAATTCAAGGGGAAAGCAATGACCGCAGCCACGCCCATTCGAACCATCCAAGCACCAGCGAGTGCGGGTGGCCCCATGCCCCGGCCGGCTGCACCGCAGCCTCCGGACAAGGCCCCCGCAACTGGACCACGGCCGGTTTTGCGTCCGGTTGATGAGTTATCGGAGGTACGGGCGGTAACCCGCGGCACGGTCCAGGCCGCCATGGAAGTGCTTGCCGGAATCCGCCCCGTCCACCAGCTGGCCCGGCGGCTTGATCCTCGATGCCTGGCTGCCCTGCAACACCGCGCTTGCCTGATCAGGCGCGAACTGACCCGGACCGGCAACCCGGACCTTGCAAGGCTGCACAGAAATTCCATCGTTCGCTCGGTCAGGGTTTGCGAAGTGGCAGACGGAGTTTTTGAAGCCAGCGCCGTTGTAGTGGATGATGTCCGGGCCCGGGCTGTGGCAGTTCGCCTTGAACGGGGCAAGCAGGTGTGGCGGGTGACGGAGCTTGTCATTGGCTGACGGGCTTTCAGTAAGGAGCCCTGCAGTAGCAATGCCGGTCCGATTCAGCAGGAGACGGAAGCAGGGCCGGGGACAACTCCCCGGCCCTGCTTCTATCTGCGTCTAACAGCTTTCAGACCTGGAAACGTTTCAGCGCTTTTTCTTCTTCGCCTGCCGCTTCGCAGCGTCCTGCGCCGCCTTGGCGGGGTTACCCGGGCGGCCGGAGGACCGGGTTTCCACCCGGGTCTGCGTACCCCCGTCTTCGCGGGGAGCAGTGTACTGCAGCTGGGCGGGCTGGGCAGGCGCTTCCAGCCCGGCGGCCCGGACCTGCGGCTCCACATGCTCGGTGTGCCCACCCTCATCGTCAGCCACCACAACGTCCTGGGCCGGAGTGACTTCCACTTCGAGGTTGAAGAGGAACCCTACGCTTTCCTCCCGGATGGCCTCCATCATGCTCTGGAACAGGGTGAAGCCCTCTCGCTGGTATTCAACGAGCGGATCACGCTGTGCCATCGCCCGCAGGCCAATTCCTTCCTTGAGGTAGTCCATCTCATAAAGATGTTCCTGCCATTTGCGTCCGATGACCGACAGGACAACGCGGCGCTCCAGCTCGCGCATGCTTTCGGAACCGATGGTTTCTTCCCGGGCCTGGTACACCAGGCGCGCGTCGGACAGCAGCTCCTCCTTCAGGAACTCAACCGTAAGCCTGGACTTTCCGCCGGCTTCCTCGATGATCTCGTCGGCCGTGACGCTGACCGGGTAGAGGGTCTTGAGGTTGGTCCAGAGCTGGTTGAAGTCCCAGTCATCGCCGTTGCCCTCAGCTGTCGCAGCATCGATGAGGGCGGTGATGGTGTCTTCTACGAAGAACTGCACCTTTTCGTGCAGGTCATCGCCCTCAAGGATGCGCCGCCGGTCACCATAGATGGCCTCGCGCTGGCGGTTGAGGACGTCGTCGTACTTCAGGACGTTTTTGCGCTGCTCGGCGTTTCGGCCCTCCACCTGGCCCTGGGCCGAGGCGATGGCGCGGGAGACGAGCTTGGACTCCAGCGCGACGTCGTCCGGCACCGAGCTGTTCATCAGGCGTTCCGCGGCACCGGAGTTGAAGAGCCGCATAAGGTCGTCGGTCAGCGACAGGTAAAAACGGGATTCGCCGGGGTCGCCCTGGCGGCCCGAACGGCCCCGCAGCTGGTTGTCGATGCGGCGCGACTCGTGCCGTTCGGTGCCCAGCACGTAAAGGCCGCCAAGGTTGAGGACTTCCTCGTGCTCGTCTTTGACGGACTGTTTGGCAGCTTCAAGGGCGGCTGGCCAGGCGGACTCGTACTCCTCTGAGTTTTCTTCAGGATCCAGTCCGCGCTTGGCGAGCTCGGCCACGGCAGTGAACTCGGCATTGCCGCCGAGCATGATGTCAGTACCGCGGCCTGCCATGTTGGTTGCCACGGTGACCGCGCCCTTCCGGCCGGCCTGCGCCACGATGGCTGCTTCCCGGGCGTGGTTCTTCGCATTCAGGACTTCGTGGCGGATGCCTTCCTTGGCCAGGAGCCGGGACAGGTATTCGCTCTTTTCAACGCTGGTGGTACCCACCAGGACCGGCTGGCCTTCTTGGTGCCTCTCGGCGATATCTTTCACGACGGCGTCGAACTTGACGGCCTCGTTCTTGAAGACCAGGTCCGACTGGTCGAGGCGCTGCATATCGCGGTTGGTGGGAATGGCAACCACACCGAGCTTGTAGGTGCCCATAAACTCCGCTGCCTCCGTCTCGGCAGTTCCGGTCATGCCCGAGAGCTTGCCGTACATACGGAAGTAGTTCTGCAGCGTGACGGTGGCCAGAGTCTGGTTCTCGGCCTTGATCTCCACGCCTTCTTTGGCCTCGATGGCCTGGTGCATGCCCTCGTTGTAGCGTCGGCCGGCAAGGATACGGCCGGTGTGCTCGTCAACAATCAGGACTTCGCCGTCGAGGATGACGTAGTCCTTGTCCCGCTTGAAGAGTTCCTTGGCTTTGATGGCGTTGTTCAGGAACCCGATGAGAGGCGTGTTGGCGGATTCGTACAGGTTCTGGATGCCGAGGTAGTCCTCGACCTTTTCGATGCCGCTTTCCAGGACGCCAACGGTCCGCTTCTTTTCGTCGACCTCGTAGTCCTTTTCCGGCTGGAGCCGCAGGACCACCTTGGCGAATTCGCTGTACCATCGGTTGGTGTCGCCCTGGGCGGGACCGGAGATGATCAGCGGGGTACGGGCTTCGTCGATGAGGATGGAGTCGACCTCGTCAACGATGGCAAAGTTGTGCCCGCGCTGGACCAGCTCAGACTTGTCCCAGGCCATGTTGTCGCGGAGGTAGTCGAACCCGAACTCGTTGTTGGTGCCGTAGGTAATGTCCGAGGCATACTGGTGGCGCCGCACGGCCGGGTCCTGGTTGGCGAGGATGCAGCCGCTGGTCAGGCCGAGGAAACGGTAGACGCGGCCCATGAGGTCAGACTGGTATTCGGCCAGGTAGTCATTGACGGTGATGACGTGAACGCCTTTGCCGGTCAGCGCATTGAGGTAGGCAGGAGCAGTTGCCACCAGGGTTTTGCCTTCACCGGTCTTCATTTCCGCGATGTTGCCCAGGTGAAGGGCTGCGCCGCCCATCAGCTGGACGTCAAAGTGGCGCATGCCCAAGGTTCGTGCGGATGCTTCCCGGACGGCGGCAAAGGCTTCGGGAAGCAGGTCATCGAGCTTCTCTCCCCCGTCCAGGTGGCGTTCGCGCAGCCGGTCTGTCTCCTCACGGAGTTCGGCGTCTGTGAAGGTCTTAAACGAATCTTCCAGGGCGTTGATGGAGTCGGCATAGTTCCGCAGTTGCCGGAGCGTTTTTTTATCGCCGGTACGGAGAAGTTTTTCGATGAGTGATGCCACGTGAAGATGCTCCCAGTCTTATGCCGCCGAATTCTGGCGTTTTTAGTCTACGGGAGAGACACCGCCCCGCGGCTTGTTTGTTCCCTGAGAGCGGATACGGGCTGAGGACAGCCAACGGACTCGGCAAGGGCACCGGCCAGATCGCCGCGGGAACCAACTTCCACGCCGGGAAGGCCCAGCCAATCCGCCATCAGCCGAAGTTCCGCGGCGAGTTCGACGGCGGTGTCCGCGGGGGCGCCGGGCTCGGCAAAGGCGGACTTGGCCAGCAGCGTCCCGCGTGCGCGGTCAGCCTTCAGGTCCACCCGCGCCACAATCCTGTCCCTCAGGAGGAAAGGAAGGACATAGTACCCATAGCGCCTTTTGTGCTCCGGGGTGTAGATCTCAAGCCGGTAATGGAAGCCAAAAAGTTCCTCCAGCCGGCGGCGTTCGAAGACCAGGGAATCAAACGGGCTCAGCAGGGCCCGACCTGTTGCCCTGCGCGGCAGCGTGGCATCAACGTGGCGGAACACTTCACGGTTCCAGCCGGCCACGGTCACCGGCTCGAGCCTCCCGCACTCCACCAGATGTTCCACGGTTGCGGCCGCGGCCCGGACCGGGGTCCGGAAGTAGTCGGCGAAACACCGCACTGTACCGATGCCGTGCGCCTGCGCGGCCGCATCGATAAGGCGGTGCAGTGCAGAGGCGGAATCGGGTTCACCGGCAACGGCAGCGGGCACGTTCGGGAGCACCCTGGTGGCCAGCGTGTACTTGCGCTCAAACTGATCGGTCCTGGAAGCTGCCGAAACCAAGCCCTCCTCAAACAGGTGTTCCAGGACCCGTTTGACGGCGCTCCAGTTCCAGCCCCAGTTGTCCGTCTGTTTTTCTTCGACGTGGCCGATCCTGACCGCGATTTCGGCGGCAGTCAGGGGCCGTGCCGTGGCGAGGGTTTCCAGGATCCGGCCGGAGATGGTGGCGCGCAGTCCGGCGTCCATGCCATGGGCGCTCACCCAGGAACGCTTTTGCCACAGGCGGAGATCGGAAAAGTGCTCCGGGCGGATGTAACTGGCTTCGTGAGCCCAGTACTCCACCATGCGTCGCGGGTGGGTAGCGGACATACGCTGGAGGATGGCGCGGTCGTAGTTTCCCAGCCGGGAGAAGAAGGGGAGGAAATGACTCCGTGCCAGGACGTTGACGGAATCAATCTGGACGAGCTGGAGCCGGGCAAAGGTGCGGCCCACCGTCCGTGATGTCACGGGGCCGGTGGGCCGTCCTTTGTCGAGTCCCTGTGCCGCCAGGGCGATCCGCCGTGCCTGGTCCAGGCTCAGCGTCGCTGGCACGTCAGTCCTCTCTGTGGGTGGTGTTCACCACCCTAGGCGTTTGCTGCTGCGTCGTCCGAACGGTACGCAATGATTTTTTCTTCGATGACGTTCTCACCCGGTTCGCATTCATGGTCCAGGGTGATGACCCCATAGGTCCAGCCCCGGCGCCGGTAAACGACAGATGGCGTATTCGTAGCCTTATCCACGAAAAGGTAGAAGTCATGGCCGACGAGCTCCATGTTGTCCACGGCGTCGTCGAGGGAAAGTGAGGCAGCCGGGAAGACCTTGCGCCGGATAAGGACCGGAGAATCGCCGGCCGGGATGTCGTTGTCGACATCATAGGGGGACTTCTCTGCAGGGGCCGCCGCGGTTTCGTTCCGGTGGCTCGCCTCGACGTAGAGGGGTTCCTGGGTGCTGGCGGGCTCCAGGGCGGCGGTAGCTTCACGGACGGCCTTTGGCGTATGCCTTCCGTGATGGACCTTCTTGCGGTCCTTGGCGCGGCGGAGCCGCTCAAGCAGCTTGTTGTACGCGAGGTCGAATGCGGCGAACTTGTCAGCGGCGCTTGCTTCGGCACGGATTACCGGTCCCCTGCCCAGTACTGTCACCTCGACTGTCAACTGGTCGCCGGTCTGCCGTGAGCTGGTCTCCTTGGAAACCTTCGCGTCGACCCGCTGGACTTTGTCTCCCAGCGACTCGATCTTTGAGATCTTCTCCCCGGCATATTCGCGGAACCGGTCTGAAACTGTCAGATTTCGTCCGCTGATCATAAACTCCATGGTGCCCTCCAAATGACTTCGGTGACACGACGGCAGCACTTCCCGGGGCCGATCTGTTTGACAGTCAAGCCCCTCTCCGAGCCGCCATCGAAAGGTACATTCTGTTCTTGGTACCCACCACCGACGTTAGTTCATAGCCACATGTTATTCATCCTTTCTTGGTTTATTTTTTTCTAAGTCATGCCCCCTCCCCCGGGCTTCAGCGGATCCGGCTCCGGGGCCCGAAGAGTCGGGCGGGCGTGTCGCAGCCAGGACAACGGCACCGGTCACGATGGCGCCTGCGAAGTTCAGCGCGCGGGCTGCTTCCGCCAGTGTCGCGCCGGTGGTGAGGACGTCGTCGATGATGATGCAGCGCTTTCCGGCGGTCAAAGACTGCCCTCGCCGGCGGACCCGCATGGAGCCCCGGACGCGCTTGGCGCGCCCGCCGCGGTCCAGACCCTTTTGGCCTCCGGGCAACTGCAGGCCGCCGGCTTCGGTCTTTTCCAGCACGTCCTGCACGGCGAGACCCGGCAATTGCCGTGACACTTCGCGCAGGAGCAGGTGGACCGGGCTGAAGCCGCGTTTCAGGAAGGCCGCGTTGCTGCTCGGCACGGGAACCAGGCAGCTCACCTCCGTCCCGGGGCAGGCCGAACGGACAGCGACGGCGAGCGCTCCGCCCAGGCTGCTCCTGAGCTGATACTGGCCGTGCCGTTTGAAGGACAGGAGGGCCTGGGCGAGCTCCTCACGGTAGACACCGGCAGCCACGACGGGCAGCAGCACGGTGCCGCCGACGTCCATCAGGGCAGGCGCTCCGCTTTCGGCCCGGAAGGGCTCCCGCGTCAGGCGGCGGATGTGGCGGGCGCACTGGATGCAGATGGCCCGGTCTTCAGCTCCGCAGCATACGCAGTCCACGGGAACGGCAAGCGCCAGGAGATCAACCACGGCGCCGGCTGCCTGATCCGTCAGGCGCAAAAGGGTCCTCCGGTACTCGGACCGGTGTGTGGCGGACCGGTCAGCCACGGGCACAAGGTCCGGGTCCAGCCGCGCCCGCCTCCCGGCTCCGGCCCCGATATTGGATGTTCTCCTCACCGGACAAGCTTCGGCCGTCAATAACCCACGAGGACAGCCGCGGTCCGCCTATGTGGACAACGCCAGCGGACCGCGCGCCGAGTTTAGGGCATCAGCCAGGGAACGCGGGGTCAATGGGACCCTTGATCTGCGGGGACCAGCCGTTGCCCAACCGCTGGAAGACGCCCTCCGTGGACTGCGCGTAGATTTCCTCGGCGCCGTTGCCGGCGCTGAGCGACACCAGGCCGGGCCACGGGGCAAGCTGTTGGGGCTGTCCGGACGTGAGGGAGAGCAGCTCCGGGGTGACGTTGGATGCTGGAGCCCCCTTCATCACGGCGACGGTGGTATCGCTGACCCACACGCCCTGGTCCGGTTCGCTGTCCGTGGCCAGGGTGACGGGCGGTGTCAGCTCGCGAGGTGTTCCGTCACCGCCCCTGATAATGCCGGTCACCTGCACGCGCGTCTTCCCGTTCTGTTCGGAAATCACCAGCGCACGAACCCCATCGCGCGAGATCCGGAAGTCCTTGACGGTTCGTCCCGCCAGCCACGCAGGCGCCATGGTCACGGACGGTACGGTGGCTCCCTCGGCCACGCCGGTGGGACGGAAGGCAACAACTTCAGTTGCCCCCTCGCCTCCCGGCCCCGCAGACCACACCCACTCATTCAGGCCGAAGGACGGCCGCGTCAGGGTGGTCCGAGTGGTCAGTGCCCGTGCCGGCTGGCCGGGATTGATGCTGTACAGGGTGGTCCGGCTGTCGTTGAGGAAGGCTGCGGTTTGCGATACCGGGGATTCTGCGGGGAACCGCGGGTTGAGGGAAGACACCGGCTGCATGTCCGGCAGCGGTGAGACCCTGTTGTTTTCATAGCGCACCAGTTCGTTGCCGCTGACCGCAATCTGGCGTGAGGGCACGCTCTTGTCCAGCACCGGCGGCAGGACCGAGCCGTTGTCCTCAACCCGGACCAGGTCCTGGTTGGCACGCAGTTCTACGTTGACCACGTCAGGCTGGCTGCGGAAGGTCAGGGTCAGCTGCATCTGCATCCGCAGGCGGTCCTCGGGCGAGGTTTCGGTGAGTTCCTTGGCCGTCAGGTCCACCTGCGCTGCCCCTGACACAACCGGCACCGACTCACGGGCCAGCTTTATCCCGGAAGGAAAGGCACTCACCACGGCACCACGCAGGTACGGTGCCGGCCCGGCCAGCAGCGCACTGGTCATTGCCTTGACGGTTTTGTTCTTGATGAACCAGCGGACGTCGGGCACCGCGTACGTGAAGCTGGGGTCATAGAAGTAGATGGGGTAGGCGCCGTAGATCACCTTGAACGTTTCTTCAGCAATGGCTGTGCCGTCCGGAAGGGCGGAGATGCGCCATTCGCCGTCCACCTGCGTGACTGTCACCGGGATTTTCTCCACGGTTCCTTCCGGTGATTGGGTTGCTATGCCGTCAGCATCGACCGTGTAGGCGACGTCGAGCTCGTAGTTGTAGACGTTCTCGCCCTCCGCTGCCACCACCCTCGCTTCCCGGTAGACGAGAGCACGCTGGTCCGGCTTCCAGGAAACGGATGACGCCTGGGTCAGGTACTGCCGTGCGACGGCGTAGTCGTCCTCGTAGCCGCTGCCGGCCCGGTAGAAGTAGTCAATTATGGTTTCGGGCGAAGCGCCGGCCTGCGGCGCCGCCGGCAGGAACACCGGCGCGCTGAGGTTGCCCGCGCTTCCCTCGTTGCTTTTGCCCACCGGACCGGAAGTGGGTATGCGGGCGCAGCCTGCCAGGAGGACCGCCAGCAGGACCAAAAGTAAAGCCACGGGCCTTGCCCGGTGCGGGGCGTGGCCCGTCATGTGGTCTCCTTTGACGTCGAGGCCGGAGCGGGCGGCGCTGCACCGGCGTCGAGCACCAGCATGTTCCTGTTGTCCATGTCGCCGGGGATGGTGATGTCCTCCGGTTCCAGCTGCACCGGCGACTTGTCGATCTCTTCGCCCTGCCGAAGGGGCAGTGTCAGCCGGAAGTTGGCGCCGTTGCCCTTCTTCCCCCATGCCTGCAGCCAGCCGTTGTGGAGTTTGGTGTCCTCCATCGCGATTGACAGTCCAAGGCCGCTGCCTCCGGTGGTGCGGGCACGGGCAGGGTCTGCACGCCAGAACCTGTCAAAGACCCGGGCGGCCTCGGCCGCGGCCATGCCGATGCCATAGTCCCGGACGGCTATTCCGACGGCGGTCTGGCTGGCCGCCACGGTGACCCTCACCGGTCTGCCTTCGCCGTGCTCCACGGCGTTCAGGATGAGGTTGCGCAGGATCCTGTCGATCCTGCGCGCGTCCATTTCGGCAATGACGGCTCCGGCGGGGGCGCTGAGGATAATTTCGGAACCGTATTCGGCTGCGACGGGCGCCGCGCCTTCGATGACGTGGGCCACCACCTGCAGGATGTCCTCCGGCTCGGCGTCGAGCATGGCCACGCCGGCGTCGAAGCGGGAAATTTCCAGCAGGTCCGAGAGGAGGGACTGGAACCGCTCCACCTGGTTGTACAGGAGTTCCGCGGAACGCTTGTTAATGGGGTCGAAGTCTTCCCGGGCGTCGTAGAGCACTTCCGCGGCCATCCGGACGGTGGTCAGCGGCGTCCGCAGTTCATGGGACACATCGGACACAAAGCGCTGCTGCATTTGGGACAGTGTGGCCAATTGGGTGATCTGCTCCTGGAGGCTGGCGGCCATGTGGTTAAAGGAGGCGCCCAGGCGGGCAACCTCGTCCTCGCCGCGGACCACCATCCGCTCCTGCAACTGGCCGGCCGCGAGTTTTTCGGACACCATCGCGGCATGGCTGACGGGGCTGACCACGTTGCGGGTGACATACCAGGCGATGGCGCCGATCATCAGGACCAGCACTGCGCCGCCTGCCCACAGCACGCTCTGGATCTCATCGAGGGTCTGCTGGGCGGTGTTGAGATCGTAGATCAGGTACAGCTCGTAGACCGTGCCATTAAAGGTCACCTTGTTGCCCACAGCTATGCCCGGCCGGTCCTCGGTGCCGACCGGGATCACGGTGGAAGCCCAGTACTGGTCCTTCCCGGACTCCTGCACTGACTTGCGCAGTTCCGGCGGAATGACACTGACGGTCAACTGGTCCGAAGCACGCGACTCAACCCACCGGTTGCGGGGCTTGGTCTGTTCGGGCATGGCCTCGAAGACATACCTCCGCTGGATCACCGAACCACGGCCCTCCACGGCGTTGAGGGTGTCATACACCAGGGTGATGACACTGGACTGATCGGTGACCTGGGCGCCGTCGAACGTGTCCTGGACCTGCTTGACGTTGTAGCGGGTCTCCGACTCAGCCTGCGTCAGCCGCTCCTGGAAAAGGTTGTTGGCGATCTGGTTGGACAGGTACGCACCCACCACCGCAAACGAAGTGATCGCAAGCAGCAGCGTGGTCAGGACGGTGCGGAACTGCAGCGAGCGGCGCCACCGCTGGTGCAGGGCACGCCCTATGTAGCGAAGCGCCGGAAGGAACCGTCGGAACCCTGTCCGGACCAGCCGGGCAACCCGGAGGCTGACGATCAGGGCGCGGCGCTGCCAGATCCGCGCACGGAAGGACAGCTTTTGGAGCCCTGCCGTGACGGCGTCGGTGTGCTCGGGGGACCTGCGGGGCTCAGGCCCGTCAGGCCCGCCGTGGGGTTCCTTCCCGGAACGGCCCGCAGCGGACGCGTTGGCAGGTTCCCCCTGGGGAACTGCGGGGTCAGGCCCCTGCTTTGTAGCCGACACCACGCACCGTTAATACAACTTCCGGGGCTTCCGGATCCTGCTCGATTTTTGACCGGAGGCGCTGGACATGGACATTGACCAGCCGGGTGTCGGCGGCGTGGCGGTAGCCCCAGACCTGCTCGAGCAGCAGTTCGCGGGTGAATACCTGCCATGGTTTGCGGGCGAGGGCCACCAGGAGGTCGAACTCCAGGGGCGTCAGGGAGATCCTCTCGCTGCCCCGGCTCACGGTGTGCCCGGCGACGTCGATGGTGATATCGGCAATCCGTAAGGTTTCCGGAGCTTTCTGGTCACCGGGCCGAAGCCGGGCCCGGACGCGCGCCACGAGTTCGGCCGGCTTGAATGGCTTGGGCACGTAATCGTCGGCACCGGATTCCAGGCCACGGACGACGTCGGAGGTGTCCGCCTTGGCGGTGAGCATCACAATGGGCACGTCCGATTCCGCGCGGATCTGCCGGCAGACCTCGATGCCGTCCACGCCGGGAAGCATCAGGTCCAACAGGACCAGGTCCGGCCGGGATGAGCGGAAAATGTCAAGCGCCTTGGCGCCGTCTGCGCAGAAGACCGGCTCGAAACCGTCATTGCGAAGAACAATCCCGATCATTTCGGCCAGTGCTTCGTCATCGTCTACCACCAGAATGCGTGCCTTCATAGTTATATATTCCCTTATCAGGCAGGCTTTGTCCTGTTCAGGGCGTTGCGGCATGGCGGAACGCTAGGTGGCCCGCTTGCCGAACTATAGGCTGGGACCATGCCGGGCGTGCCCTGGCGCCCACCGTTCTCTGCGGCCCGGGTGCCGGCAGCCGAGGTACAGGTACAGGGGGAAGGAACACGGGTGTCACAACAGGATCCTGGCGCGCAGCAGCCCCCGGACGGGGACCGGCCGGCCGAAGACGGCAGTGCGCGCAGCACGCGCCCGGTTCCCGGCAGCGGACCGGGCCTGGGTTCCGATGTCGGCCCGGGCACTCAGGGTCCTACCCAGGGCGCGGCTCACGACGACGTCCAGCCGGGCTTCGGCCCGAACGTTGAGCCTGCGCCCCCCAACGGCCAGTCAGGGTGGGGTCAGCCGCCAACGTGGGGTGCGCCGCCGGCGGGGGGACAACAGCCCGCATGGGGCGGGGCGGCAGTCTGGGGACCATGGCAAGGGCAGCAGCAGGGCACGCCTCAACCCCCTTACCCGGGTCCGGCTTACGGCCAACCCTCCTACGGCCACCCGCCCGCCAACCAGCACCCCTACGGGCAGGCACCTTACAACCAGCCCCGCTACATGGCCCCGCCCAAACCGGGCATCGTCCCGCTGCGCCCCCTGATGTTCGGTGAGATCCTGGACGGCTCGTTCCAGACGATCCGGCGGAACGCAAAAGCCATGTTGGGCGCCGCCGTCCTCGCCCAATCACTCGCCGCAATTCTCGCAGCAGTGATCACTGCTGTGACTGCCACATCGCTGGTCTCCTTTGAAGCGTGGGCGGAGAACGCCAGTCCCGCGGACCTGGCCTCACTCGGCCTGGGGTTTGTGGCCGCCACCCTGGTGGTGGTTGTGCTGACGCTCTTCATCTCGACCGTGCTCCAGGGCGCCATGGTGGTTCCTGTGTCCCGGTCCATCCTCAACCGCACCACGGGTTTCAGGCAGATGTGGGGCCTGGCCCGTTCGCGCGCCTGGGCTCTGATCCGCCTGGCAGCGCTGATGTTAGCTGCGGGTTCGCTCTCATTCCTGGTATTGGCCGGGATCGCCGTGGCGCTGGTCTCCACCATGGAAGGCACGGGAGCCCTCCTGCTCATTCCCCTGGTGCCGGCCTGTATCGCCTTGTTCGTATGGATCTACATCAAACTTTTGGTGGCCCCTGCCGCCATCGTCATCGAAGAGCTGGGCGCGCTGGACGGCCTGCGCCGTTCCTGGACCCTCACCCGGGCCAACTGGTGGCGGATTTTCGGCATCACCCTGGTTGTAAGCATCCTGGTGGGCGTCATCGGGCAGGTGGTCATGATTCCTGTGAGCCTGCTCCCCACCCTCCTTGGTGGTGTCATCTCTCCGCACGGCGGCACTGAACAGGGGATCACCATCGCCGTTGCGGTGGGGGTGGCCACTGCCGTCCTTGGCGCTCTGGTCGGCGCTGTCGGGTACGCCTTCCAAACGTCCGTGATGGCACTGATCTACATGGATCTCCGGATGCGGAAGGACGGGCTGGACATCAGCCTGCTCCGGCTGCTGGAAACGGGCGCAGATCCTGACGGTATTCCGGGGCGCGGGATGACGGCAACCGGGTCGGGACCGTCTTCCGGCATCGGCCCCGGGACCGGCCCCGGCCCCGGCGGAGTCTGGCCGAATGGCCACTGAACCTCCGGTGCAGCCGGGGGCTGAGGAAGCCCGGAGGTGGGCAGCTGAGGAGCTCGCCAAATCCGAGTACCGGGAAGCTCAACCAGGGTGGCTTGATTCGTTGTGGCGCAGTTTCCTGGACTGGTTGCTGTCCCTGGACGGGCCCTCCGGCGAAACGGGCCCGGTACCGGGACCGGTAATCGGAATCGTCATCGCGGTGATCATCGCTATCGCCGTGATCCTGGCCCGGCCCCGCCTGAATCCGAAGGCCCGGCAGAACAATGAAGTCTTCGAGCCGGACAGCGAACTGACAGCTGCGGACTATCGGAAGCGGGCTGAAGCTGCCGCAGCGGCAGGCAAGTGGGGGGACGCCGTCGTCGACCGTTTCCGCGCAGTGGTCCGTTCCGCAGAAGACCGCACTGTCCTCGATCCGCAGCCGGGCCGGACCGCTGATGAAGTGGTCCTCGCCCTGTCCGGCCCGTTCCCTGCTGAGGCGGCGCGCCTGGACCAGGCAGCCAGGACCTTCGACGCAGTACGCTACGGAAACTGGACTGCCGGCAGCGTTGACTACCAGGCCATCACCGGCCTCGACCAGGATCTCGAGGCCGGCAGGCCGGCCGGAAGTTACAGCGGGCGGCACGCCTTCGCCCCGAAGGACCCGACGGCCACGCCATGACAGGGACGGTTTCCGAAGACACACACACGCAAGGCCGCCTCCCCGGCTCGCGGGTTGCCCGCAGGAATCCACTCCGGTGGCTCCGCCGGCACCGGGCTGCCGCTGCGGCGGCAGCCCTGGTGGCCGCGGCGTTGGGACTGGTCATTTGGGGACAACTGGCCCCGAAGGGAGACGGCGTGTCCCTGTCCGTCCACAACCCCGGACCCGACGGGGCACGGGCCGTCAGCCAAATCCTGGGCCGCCATGGCGTGAGTGTCCGGGACTCCGGCAGGTATGAGGACGCGATGGCCGCCCTGGCAGACGGTGACTCCCCCACGCTCCTGTTGCACGACCCTGACGGGTTCCTCGATGACGCGCGGCTGCGCGCGTTGGCCGGCGCGGCGGAGCGCGTGGTGGTTGTATCACCCCGCCTGCAAACACTTGCCGGGCTCGACAGCGGGATCAGCCAGGCCGGCGTTGTGCCCGAGGCATTATCAGTTCTGGAGCCCGGCTGTTCGCTCCCGGATGCGGAAGCTGCCGGCGCGGTGTCCGGAGGTTCGGGCTTCATTTACGACGGCGGGACGTCCTGTTACGGGCCGACGGGTTCCACCGCCGGGCTGCTTGCCGTCAGCGGCGACGGGCACGTTTCGGTCCTGGGCAGTACAGCCATCCTCAGTAACGATCGGCTCGACGAACTGGGCAACGCCGCCCTCGCCATCCGGACCCTGGGCAGCTCGCCGGACCTGGTCTGGTACCTACCGTCCGTGGCGGACCTGGATACTTCCGGTTCCCCGCAAACCCTCGATGAACTGGCGCCTGGCTGGGCACGGTTCCTGGGCCTGTGGCTCACCCTGGTTGCCCTGGCGGCGATCCTGTGGCGGGGCCGGCGGCATGGGCCGCTGGTGTTTGAACCGCTGCCCGTAGTGGTGAAGGCCGTGGAGACGGCCGAGGGACGGGCACGGCTCTATCACGATTCACACGCCATCGATCAGGCACGGGACAACCTGCGGGCCGGGACGCTGGTAAGGCTCTCCCGGAAGCTGCGGCTGGGGCCAGGGGCCACCGCGGACGAGACGGCGGAAGCCACGGCACGGTTCCTGGACCGGCAAGCCAACGACATCAAAGAACTCCTTGACGAACGTCCCCGCAGCGAGTCACGGCTTGTGGCCTGGTCGCAGGAACTGGACACCCTAGAGAAAGAGGTCAACAGCCGATGAGCGAACAAGGCAGCGGCCCCCGGGTCCTTGATAACACCCATGATGCGGCCCGGCAGGCCCTACTGGACGTGCGGCATGAGGTGGCGAAGGCCGTGGTGGGGCAGGATGCCACCGTCACCGGCATGCTGATTGCCCTGCTTTCACAAGGGCACGTGCTGCTGGAGGGGGTACCGGGCGTGGCCAAGACCCTGCTGGTGCGGGCGTTGTCCGCGGCGCTCAGCCTTGACACCAAACGGGTGCAGTTCACCCCGGACCTGATGCCCGGAGACGTCACCGGGTCCCTGGTCTACGACTCCCACACGTCGGAGTTCTCGTTCCGCGAGGGTCCGGTCTTCACGAACCTCCTGCTGGCGGACGAGATCAACCGGACCCCGCCCAAGACCCAGGCGTCGCTGCTCGAGGCCATGGAGGAGCGCCAGGTCTCGGTGGACGGTGTTTCCAGCCCTCTGCCCTCGCCGTTCCTGGTTGCCGCCACCCAGAACCCGGTGGAGTACGAGGGCACCTATCCCCTCCCCGAGGCCCAGCTGGACCGGTTTTTGCTGAAGCTCACCATGCCGCTGCCGGAGCGCCGGGAGGAGATGGAAGTGATCCGGAGGCACGCCGCGGGTTTCGATCCGCGGGACCTTGCCGCTGCCGGTGTCCGCGCGGTGGCAGGGGCGGCGGACCTGGAGCGGGCGCGGCATGCGGTGTCCACCGTTGCAGTGGAGCAGGAAATCATCGGCTACATCGTGGACCTTGCAAGGGCCACCCGTTCGGCGCCGTCGTTCCAGCTGGGAGTGTCACCGCGCGGTGCAACGGCGCTTTTGAACACGTCCAGGTCCTGGGCGTGGTTGTCGGGGCGGGGCTTCGTCACCCCGGATGATGTCAAGGCGCTGGCACTGCCCTGCCTTCGGCACCGGGTGGCCCTGCAGCCTGAAGCGCAGATGGACGGGGTCCGGGTGGACGACGTCCTGGCCAGCATCCTCGCGTCCGTACCCGTACCGCGCTGATGGCCATTTCCGGGCGGTTTGTGCTGCTGGTGCTGCTGGGCCTGGTGCCGGTCCTGCTGCTGCCCGGCTGGGGAACGGTCCTCCTCGTGGCCGGCTGCCTGCTTACCCTGGCAGCCGTGGACCTGGCCCTGGCCGGCTCGCTCCGCCAGGTCCACGTTGCGCGCCGGGAACCCGGCAATGTCACGCTGCACGGGACCGCACAGTCTGTAGTCACTGTCCGGAATGATGGACGGCGCCGCGTGCGCGGGACCCTGCGGGATGCCTGGCAGCCCTCCGCCGGGGCACACAATCCGGTCCAGGACATCAACGTTCCGGGTGGGGAAGGCCGGCGGACCACCGTGCGGCTGCAGCCCGCCAGACGCGGGGACCTTAAGGCCCCGCACGTCACCATCCGCTCCTTCGGCCCGTTGCTGCTGGCTGCCCGCCAGCGGACCCTTGACTGCCCCGGATTACTGCGGGTCCTGCCCCCGTTTCATTCGCGACGGCACCTGCCGTCCAAACTCCGGAAACTGCGCGAGCTCGACGGCAAAGCCGCCGTCCAGATCCGAGGTGCCGGCAGGGAGTTCGATTCCCTGCGCGATTACGTCAGGGGCGACGACGTCCGGTCCATCGACTGGCGGGCCACGGCGCGCCGGTCTTCGGTGGTGGTACGGACCTGGCGTCCGGAACGCGACCGGCGAGTGGTTATGGTCCTTGACACATCACGGACGTCGGCTGCAAGGATCGACGATGAGCCACGCCTGGACACCGGCATGGAGGCAGCCCTCCTCCTGGGCGTCCTCGCTGAGCGGGGCGGGGACCGGGTGGACTTCCTGGCCTTCGACCGGCGGACCCGGGCCAGGGCGGGAAGTGCGGGACAGGGCAATCTCCTCGGCCAACTGGTCCAGGCAATGGCGCCATTGGAGGCCGAACTTATCGAACTGGACTGGTCAGCGATTCCGGGGCAGGTCCGCGCTGTTTCCGCGCACCGGTCCCTGGTGGTCTTGTTGACCTCGTTGGAGGGCGGCGCCCCCGAGGAAGGCCTCATCCCCACTGCGGTGCAACTGGCCCGTCAGCATGTCGTGGTGGTTGCAGCGGTCCGGGACCCCCAGCTCGGCCTGATGCTGCAGGAACGTGACAGCGCAGCCGGTGTATTCCGTGCCGCCGCTGCCGAACGCGCCCTTCTGCAACGCGCGGCAGTCACCACCGAGCTCCGCCACCACGGGGTGGAGGTGGTTGACGCCGAGCCGCAGGAACTGCCGCCCCGCTTGGCTGACATGTACATCAGGCTGAAGGCTGCAGGTAGATTGTGAAGTCACGATTGCTGTCAGTGTCCCGAGGAGGTCTCCATGTATTCACCGATCTACCAGCAGGCTCTGGGACCGGACTTCCACCGGCTGCAGCCCGAACTGCAGGAATACTTTGCCCTGGTTCCAGGCAGCGGCCAGTACGGCGTGGGTGAAGGCACCTTCGACGTTGTCGGTTGCAGGCAGGACTGGCTGCGTCCCCTGCTGCGGCTGACCGGCGGGGAGGAAGCGTTCTTTCCCGAGTACGGGGAGAATGTTCCGTTCCGGATTGAGAACCACGCCCACCAGGACCCCTTTGGCAGGTCCAGCCTGACCGCCCGGCGCGAAATCCGTTTTCCCGAAAGGAAACGGATTTTCCAGGACACCACGAGCCTGACCCGCCGAAGTGGCACACCCCAACTCGTCGACTACGTGGGCCGGTACCGGCGGCTCGTGACGGACCTGAACCTGAGCGTGACGCCGGAAGGGCGGCTCCGCGGCGTTTCCGAGGCGTCAAGGCTTTTCCTCGGCCCCCTCCGCATTCCCCTTCCGGCAGCACTGGATGCCAAAGCCTATGCGGAACAGTGGTGGGACGCGGCCCACGGAAGAAACGGCAAACACCATATCCAGGTCAAGGTGATCCAGCCCCAGGTGGGCCTGGTGCTGGTTTACGCCGGCAGCTTCGACTACAGGCTGCGCCCCTACACCGGCGGAAGCTCCGCGCAGAGCTTCCTGCCGCGGTACGCGCAGCCGGACCGTTGGGAAAACAGGGTCTGAACCGCCGGCCCTGTGCTGACGGTGGCCGTAGCCTTCGGCACTAGCCTTGCGCCAGCTCGTTCAGCCCGTCGGCAAGCTGGGTAAGGCGTCCGAGGACAGCCGTGGCTTGGGCAGGGGTACGGCCTGCCAGTCCGGCAGAGGGTGTAACCCGCACGGTACTGAGGGCCGTGGCAGGCAGGCCCAGCTCCCGCCAGGGGCGCCACACGGCCTCCACGCCGTCAGCTACCCTGGGCAGGGATCCCGCCACGTCCAATGCGCCAAGCCACAGGCACTTGTCCGCTTCCGCGGCCCCGGCCAACTGCTCCCACTGCCTGGAAGTCAGGGCCTTCAGCGGAACAGCGATACCGTCGGCCCCGGCCGCGAGGATCTGCTCGAAGGGCGCCTCAATTTCGGGAACCGCAATGACGATTTCGGCGGCGCCCGCGGTCCGCAAAGCGTCCAGGACAACGCGCCAGGACTCCCGCGCTTCCGAGGCTGACACCGCACGCAAGGTCCGGTAGCCACTGGAGGTGGGGATGGTTCCGGCCAGGACTGCCGCGATATCAGGCTCGTCCACCTGCACCACGAGCCGGGCACCCGGCACAGCTGCGGAAACCCGCGAAAGATAAGTCCCGACGCCGGCGGCAAGCGAGGCAGCCAGATCCCGCCGGGCGCCGAAGTCGAGAAGGGCGCGCTCGCCGTTATGCAGGTGGAGGCCAGCCGCCAGGCTGAGCGGACCCACCAGCTGGACCTTGACCTCTGCAGCGGGCCTTTCCTCGGCCCCCGCTACGTCGGCCAGGATGTTGATGTCAGTGGCAAGGGCGGAAGCAGCGCGGCGAAAGTCCCTACCGGGACGGTCCACGAGCCGCCAGCCGTAGGGCTGGACGTCCACCGCAAGCTCAGCCAGGAGGCTGGCAGTGCGTCCCAGGGCATCTGAACCGACACCCCGTTCCGGCAGTTCCGCCAGGAACGGCAAGTGCGGACTGCCCAGTTCACCCCGGATGATTTTTGCCGCTTCCACCGGATCTTCGCCCGGCCATGGGCCCAGCCCGGTAGCGGTTACCTCGCGCGGCGGTGCCTCGTTTTGGCGGGCGGATCCGGAACCCGCCTGGTGCCATTCGCCGACGCTCACGCGAGTGCTGATGCCTGCGGGTGCTGTCCGGAGGCGGCCTCATGGTCCTCGGCAATCGCCTCGTGATGCCGGATCACCTCACCGATGATGAAATTGAGGAACTTCTCCGCAAACGCGGGATCCAGGTGGGCATCTTCGGCCAGCCTGCGGAGCCTGGCAATCTGGGCCGCCTCGCGCCCGGGGTCCCCCGCGGGCAGCCGGTGGGTGGCTTTGAGGAACCCCACTTTCTGGGTGGCCTTGAAGCGCTCGGCCAGGAGGTAGACCAGCGTGGCGTCGATGTTGTCGATGCTGGAGCGGATGGACAGCAGTTCAGCCATCACCGAGTTGTCCACCTGGCCGGCCAACGAACTGGCGGAGGGGTCGAAGTCATCGGAGTCAGGGGCGTGAAGGTTGTGCTGCGTCATGGTCCAAGTCTATGGGAGGGCTCCTGATTCGGCCGGGTGTTAAGCGCCGGTGCCGGTATCCGGCACCGGCGCTTAACCTCGTCCTCGCCTCAACCCGTCACTTGCCGAGCAGTGCCCGGTGCGCTTCCCGCCGCCTCTCTTGTTCCTGCGGATCCGGTACAGGCAGGGACGCGATGAGCCGCCGCGTGTAATCATGCTGCGGGTTTGTCATCACGTGGCTGCCGATCCCCTGCTCCACCAGCTTTCCCTTGTACAGCACGCCCACCCAGGAGGACAGTGTGTCCACCACCGCCAGGTCGTGGCTGATGAAGAGGCAGGCAAAGCCGAACTCCTGCTGGATGTCCTTGAAGAGCTCCAAGACCTTCGCCTGCACCGAAACGTCCAGGGCCGACGTCGGCTCATCAGCTATCAGCAGCCTCGGATTCAGGCTGAGGGCCCGTGCCAGGGACGCGCGCTGGCGCTGGCCGCCGGAAAGCTCGTGCGGGTACCGTCCCGCGTACGACGCCGGCAGCTGCACCGATTCGAGCAACTCACCCACGCGTTTGCGCGCCTGCGCCGGGCTTGGCCTGGTGTGGATGACCATGGGTTCGGCGATGCAGTCCCCGATGGTCAGCTGCGGGTTGAAGGAGGCCGCCGGGTCCTGGAACACGAAGCCGATGTCCTTCCGGAGCGGCCTGAAGGTGCGTTCCCGGTGGTTCAGCATCTCGTAGCCCAGGACGCGAAGGCTGCCGCCGGTGGTCCTGTTGAGGCCGGCGATCGCGCGCCCGATGGTGGTCTTCCCCGAGCCGGACTCCCCCACCAGTCCGAACACTTCTCCCCTGGACAGGGTAAAGCTGACCCCGTCCACGGCCTTGAACGCGGGCGTACCCAGCCTGCCGGGGTACTCGATGGTCAGGTTGCCGGCTTCCACCAGGATTTCCTCATCCTGGTGTGCCCGGCTGGTCAGTCCTTCCGAGGCGGAGTTGTGCCCCAGGTGCGGCACCGCGGCCAGCAGCTTCCGGGTGTAGTCCTGCCGCGGGTCTGCGAACAGGGTGCGGGCCGGCGCTTCCTCGACGACGTCCCCCTGGTACATCACCACCACGCGGTCGGCGAGGTCTGCCACCACTCCCATGTTGTGCGTGATGAGCACAATGGACGTGCCGTACTTGTCCCGCAGGTCCCGCAGCAGTTCCAGGATCTCGGCCTGGACTGTGACGTCCAGCGCGGTGGTGGGCTCATCGGCGACGATCAGGCCGGGATTCAGCGCCAGTGCCGCGGCGATGACCACCCGCTGCTTTTGCCCGCCGGAGAACTGGTGCGGGTAGTAGTCGACGCGGTGTTCCGGATCGGGGATGCCCACCTTGCGGAGTGCTTCGATGGCCCTGGTCTTGGCGTCCTTGGCGGAAACCCGTTTGCCCCCGGCGCCTGCGTGGGCACGGATACCCTCGGCGATCTGCCACCCCACGGTGAAGACCGGGTTCAGAGCCGTGGACGGTTCCTGGAAAACCATGGCAACGTCCCGCCCGCGGATCTGGCGCAGGCGGGCGGCACTGACGCTGATGACGTCGGCCCCGTTGATCACCACGGCACCGGAACTGCTCGCCGTCTCCGGGAGCAGGCCCAGGATTGTCTTCGCCGTAACAGTTTTCCCCGATCCGGACTCCCCCACGATCGCGAGCACTTCCCCCTCCCTGACCTCCAGGCTGACGTCCTTGACCGCATGGACCGGACCGCCGTCGGTGGCGAACGTGACCTGGAGGTGGTCGATGTCGAGGACCGGGCGGCCGCCGTCGGACGGGCCGTCCCCAGTGTGCCGCCCCGACAACGGATCGATGTTGATCGTCATAGTGTCCTGCCTTCGATTGCCATGGCGGCGTTGTCCACCGGGGCCGGGGAACTGCCGCTTGTGCTCTTGCGTCCACGCAGGCGCGGATCGTTGAGGTCGTTGATGCTTTCGCCCACCAGGGTCAGGCCCACCACGGTCAGCACGATGGCCAGGCCCGGGAACATGCCGGTCCACCAGATTCCGGAGGTGGTGTCGGCGAGCGCCTTGTTGAGGTCGAAGCCCCATTCCGCGGCCGAGCTGGGCTCGATACCGAAACCAAGGAACCCCAGGCCGGCGAGCGTGAGGATGGCCTCGGACGCGTTGAGGGTAAAGATCAGCGGCAGGGTACGGGTGGCGTTGTGGTAGATGTGGCGGCTCATGATGCGGATGTTGGAGGCGCCCACCACTTTGGCGGACTCCACGAACGGCTCAGCCTTCAACCTCACGGTCTCCGCCCTGATGACCCGGAAATACTGCGGGATGAACACCAGCGTGATGGCTGTACCGGCGGCGAAGATGCCGCCGATGAGGCTGGACTGGCCACCGCTGATGACGATGGCCATCACAATGGCTACCAGCAGCGACGGAAAGGCGTAGACGGCGTCGGCAATCACCACCAGGATCCGGTCCAGCCACCCGCCCAGGTAACCACTGACCAGCCCCAGGACGACGCCGACGACGATGGACATGGTCACGGCGACGACGATCACCAGGATCGCCGTCTGCGCTCCCCAGATCACCCTGGAGAGGACGTCGTAGCCGCCGACGGTTGTGCCGAGAAGGTGCTTGCCGCCCGGGGCCTGCTGCGTGGGGAAGTTGCCGTCGGCGTCGGAAAGCTGGGAGAAGCCGTAGGGCGCAAGCAGCGGGGCGAAGAGGGCCGTCAGGACAAAGGCGCCGGTGAGGATCAGGCCCGCCACCAGCATGCCGCGCTGAAGCCCGACGCTCTTGTTGTAGTGCGAGATGACAGGCAGGCGCCGGTACCAGGGCGCCCGAGGACTTTCCATGGGAACAGGAACGGCTGGGATGCTCATGGTCAGTACCTCACACGGGGATCGATCAGCGCGGCGATGATGTCCACGATGAAGTTGGTCATGGCCACGATGATGGCCAGCAGCACCACGATGCCCTGGACGGCGACAAAGTCACGCGCGGTGAGGTAGTTGGCCAACTGGAATCCCAGGCCCTTCCACTCGAAGGTCTTTTCCGTCAGCACTGCGCCGCCGAGCATCACTGCTATTTGCAGCCCCATCACGGTGATGATCGGGATCAGGGCGGGTTTGTAGGCGTGCTTGGTGACGAGGCGGAATTCGCTGACTCCCCTGGATCGGCCAGCCTCCACATAATCCCTGCCCAAGGTTCCGATGACGTTGGTCCGGACAAGGCGGAGGAAGATTCCGGCGGTCAGGAGCCCCAGCGCCACGGCCGGAAGTACTGCGTGGGCCAGGACGTCGCTGAGCGCGGCCATGTTTCCGCTGCGGAGCGCGTCCAGCCAGTAGATCCCTGTGGGGGCCTCGAGGGACGTCAGTGCGAGTTCGCTGGATGTTTTCGCCCTGCCAGCTACCGGCAGCCAGCCCAACCAGACAGCGAAGGTGAGCTTGAGCAGCATGCCCGCAAAGAATACGGGGGTTGCGTAGCAAAGAATGGCGAAGACGCGCAGGACGGCGTCGGGCGCCTTGTCCCGGCGGTGCGCGGCAACCATGCCGAGGGGGATGCCCACCAGGAGGGCGACCAGCAGTGCGTTGATGGTCAGCTCGAGGGTCGCGGACCCGTAGGTGGTGAGCATTTCGACGACGGCCCGGTTGTCCGTGAGGGTGCGGCCGAAGTTGCCGGTGGCCAGTTGGCCAAGGTACTCGAAGTACTGGACCAGGAGGGGCCGGTCGTAGCCGGCGGCCTGGATGCGCTCCTGAAGCTGGTCCGCGGGCAACCGTCCACCCATGGCTGCCGTGATGGGGTCACCGGTGATCCTCATCAGGAAAAAGACCATTGTCACGAGGATGAAGATCGTGGGGAAGATCAGCAGGAAACGGACCAGGATGTACTGCCCCAGCCCCCCGCCGGAAGATTTTTTGCTGGCCGGGAGAAGGCCGTCCGCGTCGCTTGGCGGCGCGTCTACAAGTGTTGTCATGGGTACCTAAGGTTGTAGGTTTACGGCGCCGCGGCTCCGGCAGGAGGGCGGCACCGCGACCAGCACGTCGGGGCGGGACGCCCGGCAGGCGCCCCGCCCCGTGTGCGGTCATAACCGGGTGGCTGTTGGACCTACTTGGACATCACGCCAAGGCGGGTCTTGAACGACGGGTCCAGGGTCTTTTCGACGCCCTGGACATCCGTTCCGGCCACCATCACCTGGGCACCCTGCAGCAGCGGCAGCGTGGAGAGATCCTTGGCAATGGCTTCCTGGGCCTGGCCCAGCAGTTCACTGCGCTCCGCCTTGTCCGTGGTCACCAGCTGCTTTTTCACGATGTCGGTCACGGCAGTGCTCTCGTAGTGGTTCCCGAGGAAGTTGCCGGGGATGAAAAACGGGGTCAGGTAGTTGTCCGCGTCCGAGTAGTCCGGGAACCAGCCAAGCTGGTAGGCCGGGTAGGCATCCGCACGGCGTTCCTTGGTGTAGGTGGTCCACTCCGTGGACTTGAGGTCCACGGTGAAGAGGCCCGACTTCTCCAGCTGTTCCTTCACGAGGGCGTACTCGTCTGCGGCGGACGTGCCGTACCGGTCCGTGTACTGCAGCTTGAGGTCAACCACGGAGGTGATGCCGGCGTCGGCCAGGACTTTCTTGGCCTTGTCCAGGCTGGGCTTGCCGCTGCCGTCACCGTAAAGGCTCTTCAGCGGCTCCGTGGCTCCCTCGAATTCCTTCGGGACGTAGGAGTACACGGGGGTGTACGTGTTCTTGAAGACCTGGGAGGCAATGACGTCGCGGTCCACGAGGTGCGCCACGGCCTGGCGGACGGCCAGGGACTTGGCGGCATCGGCCTCGGGCGTCTTGGCACCGAACGGCATGGTGTCGAAGTTGAACACGATGTAGCGGAGCTCTCCGCCGGGGCCCTTGTGGACCTTGACCTTGGAGTCCTTTTCCAGGTCCGAGACGTCCGTGGCTGTGAGGATGCGGCCGGCGACGTCGATGTTGCCCTGCTGGACATCGAGTTTCAGGTTGTTCGGGTCCGCATAGTGCTTGAGCGTGGCGCCGTCGTTGGAGGCCGCGCCCAGGAGTCCCTGGTAGTTCGGGTTCGGTTTGAAGCTGACCAGTTCGTTCTTTTTGTAGCTTTCAATCGTGTACTGGCCTGCGAACGGCTTCGCGGCGACGATGGCGTCATCATCCATGACCTTGTCCGCCGGGAAGACTTCCTCGTCCACAATCGGTCCCGGGTTGGAGGCAAGGACGCCGGGGAATACCTGGTCGTTGGCTGCGGCGAGGGTGAACACCACCGTGTTGGCGTCCGTCGCCTCGATCTTTTCCATGTTCGAGAGGAGCGAGGCGGGCCCGTTGGGATCGTCGATGGCCTTCACGCGGTTGAACGAGAAGACGACGTCGGAGGAGTCGAGGGTGTTGCCGTTGGCGAACTTCAGGCCCGGCTTCAGTTTCACCGTGTACTCGGTGGGGCTGGTGAAGGAGGCCGACTCTGCGATATCGGGGCTGGCATCGGCGGTGCCGGGCTTGTAGTTAAGCAGGAAGGGGTAGATCTGGTTCATCACCATAAACGAGCCGCCGTCATATGAGCCAGCGGGATCCAGCGTGACAACTTTGTCAGTGGTTCCGTACGTGATGGCACCGCCGCCGGCACCGCCGGTTGAGGTTCCGCCGCCGCCTGAGGGGCCCGTGCAGGCCGTCAGTGCCAGTGCGGAAATACCTGCCAGCGCGATCGCGCCGTGCAGTGCCTTGTTGCTCTTCGTCATCTGTGAACTTTCTGTTCGATGAGTACGCGCCCCGCGGCCCCCTGTAGGGTGCCTTTACTGAAGCGGGTGCGCGCTGTGCTGATGCCTAGATTCAATCAGAGAGTCAACCCCCGGGCGGGCCCATTTAGTGAGTTGAGACACAAAATTTACCTGAATGATGCGCGGCTCTCACTTGCCGGCGCGCCACAAAAAACGCCGCCCCGGTGGAACCGGGGCGGCGTTTGGGAGATGTTGGCCTACAGCTCGGCGCGCTGCAGGGAACGGGCGGCGTCGATGGTTGCCTGGCCCAGTACCCGGCTGCCCTGATAGAGGACCACTGTCTGCCCGGGGGCGACGCCGCGCAAGGGGGTAGTCAGCCTGACCACCAGCTGGCCGCCGGAAGCACCCGCGCCGTCGGAAAGTTTCATATGCGCCGTCGCGGGAACAGGATCCCCGTGCGCACGGACCTGGGCGTAGCAGTCGAACTCAACGCCCGTCTCCACCTCGGCGATGGGCAGTCCCGCCCAGGACACCTTGATGCCCCGGATCTCGTCGATGCCCAGCAGGGCCTCA
Source organism: Pseudarthrobacter sp. NPDC058329 (assembly GCF_042879835.1). Classification (NCBI taxonomy): domain Bacteria; kingdom Bacillati; phylum Actinomycetota; class Actinomycetes; order Micrococcales; family Micrococcaceae; genus Pseudarthrobacter; species Pseudarthrobacter sp. NPDC058329. The sequence goes on along the minus strand of NZ_JBHVZR010000001.1, from coordinate 353,911 downwards.
GGACCCACCACCACCTTGTTCTCCTTGGGCCGGATCTCGAGGACGAACCGTGGCTTGCCGTCGGCTGCGGGGGTGCCGAGCTTGAGGCCGCGGCGCTGGCCCACGGTGAAGGCGTTGGCACCGGGGTGCTCCCCCACCTTGGTGCCTGTTTCGTCCACGATGTCGCCTGTGGACATGTCGATTTTTTCTGCCAGCCAGCCCGCAGTGTCGCCGTCGGGGATGAAGCAGATGTCGTGGCTGTCGGGCTTGTTGGCCACCGACAGGCCGCGCCGCTCCGCCTCTGCGCGCACTTCAGCCTTGGAAGGGGTGTCGGCCAGCGGGAACATGGAGTGCTTGAGCTGCTCGTGGGTGAGGACACCCAGGACGTAGCTCTGGTCCTTGGCCCAATCGGCGGCGCGGTGGAGTTCGCGGTTGCCGTCGGCGTCCTCGATCACCTTTGCGTAGTGGCCGGTGCAGACGGCGTCGAAGCCGAGGGCAATCGCCTTTTCCAGGAGTGCGGCGAACTTGATCCGCTCGTTGCAGCGCATGCACGGGTTGGGCGTGCGGCCGGCAGCGTATTCGTCGATGAAGTCCTGGACAACGTCCTCCTTGAAACGTTCCGAGAAGTCCCAGACGTAGTAAGGAATGCCCAAGACGTCGCAGGCGCGCCAGGCGTCCCGGGAGTCCTCGATGGTGCAGCAGCCCCGGCTTCCGGTGCGCAGCGTGCCGGGCATGCGGGACAACGCGAGGTGGACCCCGACGACGTCGTGTCCGGCCTCGACGGCGCGGGCTGCGGCTACGGCGGAGTCAACTCCGCCGCTCATTGCTGCTAGAACTCGCATACTGGCTTTCTGTTGGGAGTGTATTCGGGCCGGCGCTGCGGCCGGGCACCGGCTGCCGGTGCCCATAGGGGCAGGCAGGCTTTCGGAAACGATCTAAACGATCTTCGCCTATCTATTCTACGGCCTGCCGCCGAGGCGGGGTCAGCGGCTGTCCGAACTCTGGCGGGCAACGGTGCCGGCAGTCTGGATGGACGACTCGTGGCCTGCCATCCCTGCCTGACGCGCCCGCGCATAGGCACCGGGAAGCGCGGCCAGCAGGGCATCGACGTCCTCGCCCTTCGAGGAGTGCCCCAGGGTGAAGCGCTGGGCTCCCCGTGCTGTCTCCTCATCCAGTCCCATGGCCAGCAGCACGTGGGAGGGCCGCGGCACCCCCGCGGTGCAGGCTGACCCGGTGGACGATTCCACACCTGCCAGATCCAGGAGGAACAGCAGGGAGTCCCCTTCGCAGCCGGGGAAGGTGAAGTGCGCGTTGCCCGGGAGCCGGCCGTCCCCGGCTGCGCCGCGCAGGACTGCTTCCGGCACGCGCTCGCGGACGCCGTCGACCAGGCGGTCGCGCAGGGCGGCAATCCGGGCGGATTCCGGGCCGAGGTGCGCGGCGGCAGACTCCGCTGCCGCCGCGAAAGCTGCGATGGAGGCAGTATCCAGGGTGCCCGAGCGGACATCGCGTTCCTGGCCACCGCCGTGCTGGACCGGGGTGAGTTTCACCGACCGTCCCAACAGCAGGGCGCCGACTCCCACGGGTCCCCCGATCTTATGGCCGGAGACGGACATGGCGTCCAAGCCTGAGGCCTTGAAGTCAACGGGCAGCGCTCCGAAGGCCTGGACGGCGTCGGAGTGGACGGGGATACCGGCGGCGTGCGCCAGTTCCACGATGCGAGCGATGGGCTGGATGGTGCCCACCTCGTTGTTGGCCCACATCACCGTCACAAGGGCGATGGTGTCGGGGTCGCGGGACAGCTCAGCTTCGAGGAAAGGAAGATCCACAACCCCGTCCGCGTCAACCGGAAGCCAGGTGACGGCCGCGCCTTCGTGGCGTTCCAGCCACTCCACGGTGTCCATCACTGCGTGGTGTTCGACGGCGGAACACAGGATGCGCCGCCGCGCGGGGTTCCCGCCCGCCCGGGCCCAGTACAGGCCTTTGACCGCGAGGTTGTCCGCCTCGGTGCCGCCGGAAGTGAAAATCACCTCGGATGGATGGGCGCCCGCCGAGGCCGCGAGGGCTTCCCGCGCATCTTCGACGGCCCGGCGGGCCCTCCGGCCGGAGCCATGGAGCGAGGACGGGTTGCCGGTGCGGGCAAGTTCGCGCGTCAGCGCAGCCAGCGCTTCGGGGGAAAGAGGCGTGGTGGCTGCGTGGTCGAGGTAAGCGGGCACCCTGTAATTCTAGCCGCCTGACCCCTTGGCGCCCGGGCGCAGCTTCGCACGGCTCAGGCCGGCGGCAAGATCCTGGCGCAGCAGTGCCCGGGCAGATCCGCCGGCGCGACGCGGTCGTCGGATGCATCAAAGCGGGCTGCCCCGCCGCGGAGGAACGCACCGTTCATAGTGCAGACCACGCCCGGATGCCCGTCCGAAAGGCGGTGGAATGGGCAGTTCGGCAGCCGGAAACCGCCGTCGCCATCCGGCTCCGGGCGGTAGCCCGCCTGGACCAGGAAGTCCTGCAGGGTCTCGGCCGCCGCAGCCAGGGAGCGCCCCTTGCGAAATGACTCCGCGGGCAATGACTCACCAACAGGTTCGCCTTCGGTGATGGACCGCTCGATCGCTGCGGCCAAAAGTTCGCCGGCGAGGTCGTAGTTCCGGTCCGGTACCGAGGCCCCAATCTCGCCTGTAACAGGGCGGTACATCTTGGCAGGGCGGCCTGAACCCGGTCCCGACTTCCCCGGCGGCTTGTGGAACTCCACCGCCAAAAGGCCGTCCTGCACCAGCCGGTCCAGGTGGAAGGAAACAGTACTCCTGGGAATTCCGGTAGCACCGGCAACCTCATCCCGGCTGACGGCTCCGGGCGAGGCCGCAACAAGCTCGAAGAGCTGCCGGCGTTTTTCATCACCAAGGGAGGCGAGCGCCGCCATCCGGCCCGCCCAGGAAAGTCTGCTCATTGCCCACCAATCCAAAATCAAGATGCATTGATTATAGACCCTGCCCGATTCTAAAATAGAAGAACCTATTTTTAGAAGGAGTGAGCTGTGAAAACCACATCAGCACTGCGCACCAACGCCATCACAACGATGGATCCCGCACAGCAGGCGTTCCTGTTGCTGCGGACCGTCTTTACGGTGGCCCCTCTCGTCTTCGGGCTGGACAAGTTCACCAACCTCCTGGCCGACTGGACCATCTACCTCGCGCCGCAGGCCACAGCCCTGGTTCCGTTGCCCGCCCAATCCTTGATGTACGCCGTCGGGGTGGTGGAAATCCTCGCCGGCATCGCGGTAGCAGTCCGTCCCCGGTTCGGATCGCTCCTTGTAGCAGCCTGGCTGGCCGGAATCATCATCAACCTGCTGCTGCTGGGAGCGTTCTTTGACGTGGCACTGCGTGACTTTGGACTGCTGGTGGGCGCCTTGGCCCTCAACAGGCTCTCCCGCCGGACTGCCGCGCCGGCCCGGGCTTAGGCTGAGGGCGGCAGGACCGGCAAGAACGAGGCCACGTCAGCGCGGGCCGTTGCCAGGGATGCCGCGTCGGGACACGACACGGAAACGTACACCGACGATTCCGCCGTGCCAAACAGCCTGGCCAGCACGGCAGTAGCCCTGCCGCCGCCCCCTGCAGCCTGTTCCAATACCAGCACCTCAACGGCGCGGCCCGGGGAGGACCCGTCCCCTCCCCACCGCAGCGTGCCGGCTTTCAGGTAGTCGGGCAGGATGGTCGGATCCAGATACTGAAAGAGGGCTACGGTGGACTCGCGGTCGTCGCCGCGGACCAGCACCGACTGGTTGGTCCGGACCTTGGCAGCAACCATGCAGCCATCGGCTTTCAGATACTGGCTTTCGCCGGCAACGTTGTTCTTCACTATCTTCCAGGCGGGAGCGTCCTTCAGTCCATCCGAGATTCCCACAGGTACCCGGGGCGCCAGGATGCCGCCGGATGCGAAGGGCAAGTCCTGCGCGGCCACCGCTTCTGCGTCATGGCCCGGCGTGATGGTGGGTGTGGCTGGGACAGGGGCGCTTTCCACGGGTTTCGGCGCGCCTGGATCGGGCACGCCAACGCTGCAGCCGCCGGTCACCGCAGCGGCGAGCACGGCAGCCATCAGCGGCACGGTTCCGGGCCGGACCCTGCCGGACCCATCCGCCGTCGTCGGCTTTCGCATGTCCACCCCAATACGTTCCCTGCCCGGCCCCCGCGGCCGCCATCCTTTCCGAGTCTAGACGGCCGGCACCGGACAACCCGTGCGCCGGGAACCCTGGACGACGGCACGATCGTTGTCAGGGCAAAGGCCGATAAGCTGGGCCCACAGGGCTGCCCCCGCGGACTGGCCACACGAACAGAAGGATGAGTGCTTGACCGAGAGCAGCTCCCATTACCAGGTGCTTCGCGTGGCAGTCACCGCCACCGAGAAGGAAATCAAGGTGGCCTACCGGCGCGCTGCCCGCACCGCCCACCCGGACCATGGCGGGGACGCCGCAGCGTTCCGCCGGGTGACCAGCGCCTACGAAACCCTCATCGACCCCCAACGCAGGAAAGCCTACGACCGGTCCTACGCGGCCGGCACCGCCGGGGAGAAGCCGGATACGGAGCCGCACTTTGATGCGCCCCCTGCAGGCAGCCGGGCCTCGGCCACCGTGCACAGGACCGGCGGCAGCCGCAACACCGCCGGGGACCCCCCGGTCTATGTCCCGCCCTACGGTTCCGCGTCCGACGCCGCGGTCCCCCTGATCCCCCTGGCCGAAGCCAGCCAGCAGGTCCACGGTATGCCGCGGAAGCGCGGGATCTTCGGGGCCGAAGCGCGGATCCAACGCGAGATGCGGACCGTTCAGCTGCTGACCCGCCAGGTATTGCCTGCCATTCCTGCGGCGCGGCTCATCAACGGCCTCCAGTCACCGGCGGACAACAGCCACATCGACCACGCGGTGCTGTCCGGCTACCGGCTGGCCCTGATCGGCTCCATGCTGTTGCCAAAGGGCGCGTATGCCTGGGACGGCAGGACCCTCAACCACGGTGGACGCTCCGTGGCCCCGCCGCAGCTGGCGCACGTTGTACGGGCGATGCAGGACATCTTCCCGGAGCTGAACGTCACCGGCTGGACCGTGGTGCACAGCCCGGGCGGTAACCTGCACGAGCCGGTGATTGACCAGCACTGCCGCTCCGCCGGCGCCCTGGAGACCGTACGGATCGTCAACGCAGCAGGCATGGTCCGGGGCCTGAAGGAGTTCCTTGCGTCCGGCCCGGCCCCCAACACCGTCAACGTGCCGGTCCTGGCCAGGCTGCTGCGCGGAATGCACTGACGGCGTTGACTAGGATGGAATGGTGTTCCGCATCCTCTTCCATGCCCCCGAAATTCCCGGCAATACCGGCAACGCCATCCGCCTGGCTGCCATCACCGGCGCCGAACTGCATCTGGTGGAGCCCCTGGGGTTCGACTTCTCCGACGCGAAACTCCGCCGGGCCGGCCTGGATTACCACGACCTCGCCGTCGTCACCGTGCACCGAAGCATCGAGGAGGCCTGGCAGCATCTCCAGCCGGAACGTGTTTATGCCTTCACCTCAGACGGAACAGCCAGCTACACGGACATTGCCTACCAGCCGGGTGACGTCCTGATGTTCGGCCGGGAATCCGTTGGGCTGCCACCGGAGCTGAAAGCGGATCCGCACGTCACTTCCACCGTACGGCTGCCCATGCTGCCCGCGCTGCGCTCGCTCAACCTGGCCAACGCCGCCTCCATCGCCGTCTACGAAGCGTGGCGCCAGCAGGGTTTCGCCGGCGCGCGGACCTGACACCGAAAGTCACTGCTTCAGGTCCGGCGGATTGCCGTACCGCTGAATCACCGCCCAAACATTTATTTTCCCGGCCCATCCACGCCCGCTGCTGTGCCGAATCACTGCTGAGAACAGACCACGGCGAACAAGGAGCGGCAGGTGACACTTCTCCGGGCAGGTTCCAGGACAAGCCACCGCATCCCCAGTGGGACTGCTGAGGATCCACCTCCTGGAGACTTATGCTTGGTAGTGATGGAAACTCCCAACGCGCCTCATTCCGAGGCTCCGGCCCCGGTGACAGACACGCCGGCCGACGTCAGCCACCGCCTCGCTGGTCTGCTGGAACAGATAGCCCAGGGCGACCGTGCAGCATTCGCGGAGTTTTACCGGCTGACATCCCGGCGCGTCTACGGCATGGCACGCCGGGTATTGATCGACGCCGAACTCAGCGAGGACACTACGCAGGAAGTATTCCTGCAGGTCTGGCAGAACGCGGCGAAGTTCGATCGGACGGCCGGCAGCCCGCTTTCCTGGCTCATGACTATCTCGCACCGGCGGGCCGTGGACAGGGTCCGGTCGGCGCAGTCGGCCACGGACAGGGAAGCCCGCTACGGCGCCAGCACCCAGGACATCGACCACGACAGCGTGTCTGACGAAGTGGGCAGCAGGCTGGAAGCGGAGGCAGTGGTCCGGTGTCTTGGCACGTTGACCGAGACCCAGCAGGAATCCGTCCGGCTGGCCTACTACGGCGGCCTGACCTACCGCGAAGTCGCAGAACGCCTGAACGCCGCAGTTCCCACCATCAAGTCCCGCATTCGCGATGGACTGATCCGCTTGAAGACCTGTCTGGAGGTGAGTTGAGATGACCGAAATGAACAGTGGACGCCGCGGCCGCCCGGGCGCCTTTGGCGATACCGTTTCCGCTGACCTCGCTTCCGGCCGCGCCGTTGACCTGGCCGAGCTGTATGCGCTGGATGCCGTGACGGACGGGGAACGCCTGGCCATCGAGCAGTACATTTCAACGGCGCCGGCAGCGGAACGGGACTCCTTTGACGAACGTGTCCGCCAGGCGAGGGAAACGGTCACACGGACGTTCAAGGCGGAGGAAGAACCGCCGGCCGACCTTTTTGACCGGATCGTCGCCCAGTTGCCGGCACAGGAAGCGCCGGGACATGCACCCGGCGTAACCGCTCCTTCAGCCGCGTCTGTCGAGGCGGGTTCCGGGGACGAGCTCGCCAGGGCACGGCAGCGCCGGGAGGAACGACGCCGTCCGGCCGGGGCCCGCCGCTGGCTCGCCGGGATCGCCGCGGCCGCAGCAATAGCCTTGGGTGGGGTGGGCGTCGGTTCCTACATCGCCGACCAGAACGACCCCCTGAACCAGGTGGTCCGGGCAGGAGACCTGCGGGAGGCGTCAGTGGAGGTTGCCGGAGGCGGTACTGCCACCGTCCAGATTTCCTCGTCCGAGGACGCCGCAGTGGTCAGGATGAAAGACGTTCCTGCCCCGCCCGCGGGCAAGGTTTACCAGATGTGGCTGATTCCCAAGGACGGTTCAGCACCAATCTCCCAGGGGTTGATGGATGCGGAGGCCCTGTCCAAGCCTGCAGTTGTGGAAGGCATCTCCTCTGCCGCCGCGCTCGGAATCACCGTGGAGCCCGTCGGCGGATCCGAATCGCCCACCCTGCCGACCGTCGCCGCCGCCCCATTGGACGCGTAGCCCGGCCTGACAGGCAACCAGAAAGGCGCCCCGCAGCCTTCCGGAATGGAAGCTGCGGGGCGCCTTTGTGTTCTCGAACCGGGCTAGAAACCGGCGATGGTTCCGGGTCCATTGACGGCGACTACATGGAACGCCTCGGCGCTGTGGCCTGCGGGAAGCCCTGCACGCAAGGCATTGGCATGCATCCCGTGGCGCACCGCTGCTTCCATGGCCTCGACGTCCGGATGCTGGCTGACGTGGACGTGGATGGCCTCGAGCTTGGCCTCCACGTGCGCGGTGACATCCACGAAATGGTTTTCCCGTTCGTCTGGTCCTGCGTACAGCCAAAGCCACGGCAGCTTGTACGCCTCCAGCCCGGCTGCTGCCAGTTCCGGATAGGCGAACGGATTCTCCACCGCAGGGTAGACGGCGCGCGTTACGGCCTCCCCCACGGCAAGGTGGTCCGGGTGGCTTTTCTGGATGCGCCGCCAGTTCCGTTCCGGATGCATGGAAAGCACGACGTCGGGACGCAGTTCGCGGATGAGCCTCACCACCCCCTGCATCACCTCGTGCGAAGCTTCGAGGTAGCCGTCGCGCTGATGGAGGTAACGGATATCGGAGACGCCGACCAGTGCCGCGGCACGGCGCTGCTCGGCGTCGCGCATGGCAATGATGTCCGCCCGGTGCGCCGGGTCAAAGCCGCCCGCGTCGCCGTCGGTCATGAGGCAGTAACTGACCTGGACGCCTGCAGCCGACCAGGCTGCGATGGTGCCGGCGGCTCCGAAGTCAATGTCGTCCGGGTGGGCCGCAAAACAGAGCACCCGTTCAATCCGGTTCCTGGCCGGGTTGAACGGGCTCTCTGCAGGCGCAGCGAAGGCAGCCAATAGTCAGCCTTTTCGCTTCTTGATCTCTGCCGTGGCCTGCGGGAGGACGTCGAAGAGGTCCCCGACGATACCGAAGTCAGCAATTTCGAACACCGGTGATTCGGCGTCCTTGTTGACCGCAACGATCACCTTTGCCGTTTGCATGCCGGCCTTTTGCTGGATGGCACCGGAGATGCCGGCGGAGATGTAGAGCTGGGGCGAAACAGTCTTGCCCGTCTGCCCCACCTGGGCGTCATGGCTGATCCAGCCGGCGTCCGTGGCTGCGCGCGAGGCTCCCACCGCCGCCCCCAATGCGTCTGCAAGTTCTTCCACGGGTCCGAAGTCGCCGTCGAGGCCGCGGCCGCCGGCCACCACGATGCGCGCGTCGGTCAGGTCCGGGCGGCCGCTGGCGACCTTCTGCTCGCGGGAGGTGATCCTGGCGGCGGAATCAGTGGTTCCGACGGGAACGTCAACCGTGGCCGTTTCCGGCGCGCCGGGTGCGGCGGCCGGCTCAGGGACCACGTTGTTGGCCTTGACGGTCAGGACGGACACGGGAGTGGTGGTTTTGCACGCCGTGTTGTAGGACCCCGCGAGGACGGACTTGTGCGCCGTGCCGTCAGCATCCACACCAACAACGTCGGTGATGACACCGGCGTTGAGGCGGATTCCCAGGCGGGCAGCAATTTCCTTGCCCTCCGGGGAGTTGTCGAGCAGCACGATGGTGGCTCCGGTGCTCTGCGCTGCGGCCGCCAGGTAGGCGGCCTTCGGTGCCACCAGATAGTCGTCCAGATCCTGCACCGAGGGGCTGAGGACAGCGCCGACGCCGTACTCGCCGAAGGCGGCCGCAACTTCGTTGTGCAGTTCCCCGTTCAGGGCAACAACGCTTTCCCCGAGGGAACGTGCCAGGGTCAGCAGCTCAAGGCTGCTTTTCTTGAGCGAGGAGCCGGGGTTGTCAATAAAAACAAGTACTTTTGCCATGTCGATGTTCCCTCTTAGAGCAGCTTCTGGGCGGCCAGGAAGTCAACCAGCTTGATGCCGGCGTCGCCTTCGTCGGTGATGATGGTGCCGGCGGTGCGCGGCGGCCGTTCCTCGGCGTTGGTCACGGTGGTCCAGGAACCTGCGTGCCCCACCTGGGCGGCATCCAGTCCAATATCCGCCAGGGACAGGGTGGTGATGGTTTTGCGCTTGGCGGCAATGATGCCCTTGAAGTTCGGGTACCGCGGCTCGTTGATCTGGTCCGTCACCGACACCAGGGCCGGAAGTGCTGCCTCTACCGTTTCCGAGCTGGTGTCCGCATCGCGGCGGGCCACCAGCCGTCCGCCGTCCACGTCCAGGGACGAGGCGAACGTGACTTGGGGAAGGCCAAGGCGTTCGGCGAGCTGCGCAGGGACCAGGGAGGTCTCACCGTCGGTGGAGGCCATGCCGGTGATGATCAGGTCCACCGGCGCATCCTGGCCCAGGTACCGGACAGCTGCGGAAAGCGCCAGCGAGGTGGCCGCTGCGTCCGAGCCCGCCAACGCTTCATCAGTCAGGTGGACGCCCTCGGTGGCACCCATCTGAAGCGACTTCTTGACGGAGTTGACCGCCCCGGAGGGACCCATGCTCAGGGCGATGACCTGGTTGCCTGCCTTGCTGCCGCCGCGTGCCTCGGCGAGCTGCAGTGCCGCCTCCAGCGCATACTCGTCGAGCTCGGAGAGGATGCTTTCGTCACGGTCGGTCGTGTAGCCCTCCCCGTTGAGGTGACGGTCGAACTGGGCGTCCGGTACATGCTTGACCAGGACGATGATCTTCAATGTCTTTTCCACTGTATCGACAGCAGCCTTCCATGCTTGTGGACAGCCAGCCGGGTAGGGTCATGGCCGCGGAATGCCCGGCATACGGGTAGCTCCTAGCTAACCATATAGGCGCACCCATGCGCCGACTTCCGTTAACGCCTGTGTCTGCCGCTTGCGTCGCCGGCTTCCCGCTGGTGCGGCCTATAACGACGGCGGTGCCCCTGCCGAAGTGGGGACACCGCCGTCGAACTTTCCTTGAACTCCTGCGCCTAGCCCGCCGCGGCGCCGAGGGTGACGTCCAGGGTTTGTTCCGCGCCGCCCCGCAGGACGGTGATCTTGACCTTGGAACCGGCCGGCTGCTCCCGCACTGCCGCCGTCAATTGGTTCGGCTCACCGATGGCGAGGTCGTTGAACTTTGTGATCACGTCGCCCACCTTGATTCCCGCCTTGGCAGCAGCCGAGTCAGGCTCGAGGGTGGCGACGTCCGCCCCAACCGAAAACCCGGAAGTGTTACTCGACGCGGACTTCTTCTTGACGCTGACACCCAACTGCCCGTGCGACGCCTTGCCGGTGTCGATGATTTCCTGTGCCACCCGCTTTGCATGGTTGATGGGGATGCTGAAGCCCACACCGATGTTGCCGCTCGAGGAGGACAGCGAACCCGACCCTGCCGAGGCGATGGCCACGTTGACGCCGATGATCTCGCCGCTGCTGTCCACCAGGGCACCGCCTGAGTTGCCGGGGTTGATGGCAGCATCGGTCTGGATCACGTTGATGGAGATGTCGTTCTCGGCCGTGGTCTGCTGGCTCTCGCCGCCGCCAGGGGGCGCAAACTGGAACCCGCCCTCGTCATCGCCCTCGGCGTTGTCTCCCTCAGGTGCCGCGGCCGAAGCCACACTGATGGTCCTGTTGAGCGTGGAGACGATGCCGTCAGTCACGGTGCCTGTCAGGCCCAACGGCGAGCCGATGGCGATCGCCGTGTCCCCCACATTGAGGCTTCCGGAGTCGCCCAGGGTGGCAGGTGTGAGGCCGGACGCGTTGTCCACCTTGATAACCGCCAGGTCTGACAACGGGTCGGTGCCGACCAATTTGGCGGTGAGCACCCGACCGTCGCTGGTCCGGACTTCGAGGGCGGCGTTGGCCGACTGGCCATCCAACGTGACGACGTGGGTGTTGGTGAGGATGTGGCCTTGGCCATCGAGGATGATGCCTGAACCTGTACCGCCGGCGCCGCCGCTCGAGGCGCTGATCGTCACCACGCTGGGCGATGCCTTCACAGCGGCAGCCGTGATGGCATTGACGTCTTCCTGGTTATTGACGATGACGGTTCCGGGCTGGCTGTTGCTGCTGGTGGTGGCAGCCGAACCCGGGTTCCCAAAGAATTCACTGGCGCCAACGGTGGCCACTCCGCCGCCCACCAGGCCGGCCGCGAGAATGCTGGCCACCAAAGTACCGACGCCGAATGAAGCCTTCCTGCGCGGAGCGTCCTTCGGATTTGGCGCCATGCCTGCCTGACTGCCGGGAGCTGCGTGCCCAGCGTTGTGCTGACCCTGGCCATAGTAACCATAGTGGGGTTGGGACCCGTGCGGCTCATGGTGCGCGGGCTGGCCCGGGTTGTTCTGATGGGAAGCAGACTGCCCGTAGAAGGGTGGGCGCTGGGGATACGGCTGCCGTTGGGGGTACGCCGGGCGTGCTCCGGGAAGTTCCTGGGTGGGGTTCTCCCCGGGCTGCGGCTGGTCCAGCCGTTCTGTGGGGTACTGGCGCGCGCCTGGATCTTCGCTGGCTGCAGGCACCGCGGGGCGTGAGGCTGCCGTGTCATCCGCATCCCGAACCTCCCCGGCACTGTTCCCGGCGGCACTGTTCCCGGTGTCGGCGGGGTGCTGCTGCCAGGGATCCTGCCGGCCCGGGCCGCGGCTCTCTGGCGCGGCGCCGGGGGTTTGGTTCTCAGTCATGGGACTTCCTTTCATCCTCGTCTGGTTTAACTATGGACTCCCTCCCTGTAACAAGCTCGGATGTTTGCTGAGAGCTTGCTGTGGGCTTCTCCAGCGCTCCCTTCCTGCTTTCCCGGGGCCGTTTCGCTGGTGGCATATTCGGCTTGATGGACTGCCTGTGGGGCGCACCATAGAATCAAGATGATTGCCACAGCGACCTGCGGCTACACACATGCGTGGGGGCGCTGCTGCATTCTGAGACGACCGGTTCGTCCCGAATCGGTGTCAGGCGTGCTGAAGGGTTGCACATGCGGTCAAAGTTCAAACGTATTCTCGCCGTGATCGGCCTTACCGGCCTGCTGGCGGTGCCCGCCGGCGCTGCGTGGGCCGAGGATCCGGTCACTATTCCGTCCGGAACGAACATCGTTGACAACGCCAAGGTTCTCGGCGGTCGTACGGGCGAGGTCCAGGAGGCTATCTCGAAGCTCCTGAAGGATGACAAGTACAACCTCTACGTCGTGACCGTGGACAGGTTCACCAACCCAACCGTTCCCGCAGACTGGGCTGCAGCCGCTGCGACGAAGAAGGGCATGGGTAGGTCCGACGCCATCCTCGCGATAGCTAAAGAGGACGGCAAATTTAGCTTTGTCCTGAACTCCGCCAGCCCCATCAAATCCAAGCAGGGGGCCATAAGCCAGAACGCAGTTACGGCCAACCTGGCCGGTGGAAACCCCGATTTCGCCCAGGCAGCGATTGACACCGCAGCGGCGATCGGGGATGCCGCCAGAGGAGGAAGCGGCAACGTTCCCTCGGAAAACGGTGCCGGTGCAGCCGTTCTGGTAGGAACCGGTGTTGTGGCTGCCGGTGGTGCCGGCGCCTACCTGTACTTCCGCAACAAGCGCAAGAAGGCTGCTGCGCAGGCATCCAGCGCCAGCTACGGCCCGCAGGGCGCCGAAGTTGATCCGCTCGCCTCCCACACCATCGAAGAACTGCGCCGCAAGAGTGGCTCCCTGCTCATTGAGGCGGACGATGCCATCAAGTCCAGCGAGCAGGAACTGATGTTCGCCCAGGCACAGTACGGAGATTCCGCCGTCGGCAACTTCACCAAAGCACTCGACGAAGCCAAGGGCCACATGACGGAATCGTTCAAACTGCAGCAGCAGTTGGACGACCACATCCCGGACACCGAAGAGCAGCAGCGCGCCTGGCTGGGCGAAATCATCCGCCGTTCCGAAGCCGCCCTGGCGTCGCTCCAGGAGCAGAAGGCGGACTTCGATTCCCTCCGCGAACTGGAAAAGAACGCCCCGCGGGCACTGGCAGCCGTCAACGCCGGCGCACGCGAAGCAGATGCAAAAATTGCCAGCGCCGAGCAGTCCCTCATGGCGCTTCGGGGCAAGTATGCCGAGAGCGCGCTGACCCAGGTCTCGGACAACATCCTGCAGGCGAAGGAGCGGCTGGCTTTCGTTCAGAACGCTTCCGTCACCGCCGAGCAGAAACTTGGTGAGGGTGAAGGAAGCCTCGCCGCCGTAGCCGTCCGCGCGGCGGAAGAGAGCCTGCACCAGACGAACGTCCTCCTTGATGCGATCTCCAAGCGCTCGTCGAGCCTTGACGAGGCCCGCAACGGCCTTGAAGCGGCAGTAGTGGACACGTCCCAGGACCTTGCCCAGGCGAGGGCCATGATCCAGTCCGGCACGCACTCAGAGCTTGCAGGCCCGGTAGCCGCAGTGGAGGCTGCACTGGCCCAGGTCAAGGCGGAAATCCAGGGCGGAAAGATCGATCCAATCGCCACCCTCCAGCGGGTAGAGACCGCCCATCAGTCGCTCGACCAGGCGCTCAGCGGCGTGCGGGACCAGCAGGAACAGGCCCGCCGGGCCCAGGCATCACTACAGCAGACCATCATGTCCGCCCAGGCCCAGATCAGCGCCACGTCCGACTACATCACTGCCCGGCGCGGCGGTGTGGGAACCGAGGCCCGCACCCGGCTCGCGGAGTCGCAGCGGAACCTGGACTATGCGCTGTCCATAGCACGCACTGATCCCGTGACGGCCCTGACATACGCCCAGCAGGCCCATGCCCTGGCTGCCCAGGCAGCCCAGCTTGCGCAGGCTGATGTGGACCATTTCGACGGTTACGCCAACCAGGGCTACGGCCGCGGCGGCATGTTCGGCGGGGGCGGTGGCGGCGGACTTGGCGGCGCCATCCTTGGCGGGATCCTGATCAACTCCATCCTCAACGGCGGCGGTGGCGGCGGTTGGGGCGGCGGCCACAGCGACGGCGGCGGCGATTTCGGCGGTGGCGATTTTGGCGGCGGGGACTTCGGCGGAGGCGACTCCGGAAGCTTCTAACAGCTTGAGCTCGGCGCTGTCCGCCGGTCACCACACGGGCCGGCGGATAGACACCCACACAACTATTCAATGATTTCAGTGCTCACCAAAGAGCAGGACGAAAGGTAACACCATGGTTAAACAGTCCATTTTCGGTCGTATCGCACAGCTGGCAAAGGCCAACATCAACACTTTGCTGGATAACGCTGAGGATCCACAGAAAATGCTGGACCAGATGGTCCGGGACTACACCAACAACATCGCTGAGGCGGAGTCCGCCGTGGCGCAGACCATCGGTAACCTCCGCATGCTCGAAGACGACTACAACGAGGACGTCAAGAACTCCCGCGACTGGGGCAACAAGGCCCTTGCCGCGTCACGCAAGGCGGACGAGTACCGTTCCAGCGGCAATGCCACTGATGCTCAGAAGTTCGACAACCTGGCCAAAGTTGCCCTCCAGCGGCAGATATCAGCCGAAAATGAGGCCAAGGGCGCAGAACCGAGCATTGCTTCCCAGCGCGAGGTGGTGGACAAGCTGAAGACCGGCCTGGACCAGATGAAGGGCAAGCTTAACCAGCTGACCAGCAAGCGCAACGAACTGGTTGCCCGTTCCAAGACGGCAGCGGCACAGTCGCAGGTGCACGATGCCATCAAGAGCATCGACTTCATGGACCCCACCAGCGAAGTGGGCCGATTCGAGGAGAAAATCCGCCGCGAAGAGGCCAAAGTCCGCGGGCAGCAGGAACTCACCGAGTCCAGCCTGGACGCGCAGTTCAATCAGCTTGAGGACCTCGGGGAACAGGTGGAGATCGAGGCACGCCTTGCTGCCCTGAAATCCGGCGGTACGGCAAAGCCGGCAATCGGTGCCGGTGCCGGCGGCGCGGCAGCCTCGGAGTCCACGGTGAATGAGGCAGATTTCGACAAGCTCTGACTGCTGACGGGGGTATCTCCCCGTAGGCAGGTAAGGCCGGGGCCGCCGCCCCGGCCTTACCTATGCCGTGGTGTGTAGCGTGGGGGCATGGCTTCTTCCGATGCATCTTCCATTGTCTGGCTGCGCGACGATCTCCGCCTGGACGATAACCCTGCGCTGACCCACGCGGCAGCCCTGGGGCTGCCCGTGACCGTCGTCTTTATATTGGACGAGGAGTCGGCGGGGATCCGGCCCCTGGGCGGAGCATCCCGGTGGTGGCTGCACCATTCGCTGGCGGCGCTGGCCACCGCTTTGGAGGACGAAGGATCGCGCCTGCTTCTTCGCCGCGGCCCGGCCGCAGTTGTCATCGAGGATCTGGCGGCCGAAACCTCCGCCACGCACCTTTTTTGGAACCGGCGGTACGGACTGCCGGAGCGAACCGTGGATGACGCGGTCAGTGTCTGGGCCGACCAGAACGGTGTTCACGGATCCAGCTTCCAGGCAAACCTCCTGTTCGAGCCCTGGACGATTCGCACCGGAGCCGGCGGACCCTACAAAGTATTCACACCCTTCTGGCGGGCCTGCCTTGCCACGGAAGATATCCGCGATCTGCAGGAAGCGCCGCAGCAGCTTCCTTCCCCCGCCACAGGCAAAGGCGGAGTGGTTCCCCCTAACGAAGACCTCGAAAGCTGGAACCTCCTGCCGCACTCCCCCGACTGGAGCGTTGGGCTTGCCGCCACCTGGGAACCAGGAGAGGACGGTGCCCGGCGCCGTTTGGAAGACTTCTTGGACGGACCGGCGGAGGAGTACGGGACGGGCCGCAACGTGCCGGGAGTCGAAGGAACCAGCCGCCTGTCCCCGCACCTGCGCTTCGGCGAGATCAGCCCGTTCAGGGTGTGGCGGGAGATCAGGCTGCGGTTCCCACGCCAGGTGCCGGCCGACGTCGGGATCTTCCGTTCGGAGCTCGGCTGGCGGGAGTTCTGCTGGCACCTCCTGCACACCAACCCGGAACTGGCCACCCGCAACTACCGGCCGGAGTTTGACCGTTTTGAGTGGCAGTCGCTCAGCAGCGGCGAGCTGAAGGCCTGGCAACAGGGACGCACCGGATACCCCCTTGTTGACGCCGGGATGCGGCAACTGTGGCAGACAGGCTGGATGCACAACCGTGTGCGGATGGCCGCTGCTTCCTTCCTGGTCAAGAATCTGCTGGCAGACTGGCGCATCGGCGAGCAGTGGTTCTGGGACACCCTTGTTGATGCGGACGCCGCCAGCAACCCCGCCAACTGGCAGTGGGTGGCCGGCTCTGGAGCCGACGCGTCCCCCTACTTCCGCATCTTCAACCCGGTGACGCAAAGCAAGAAATTCGACTCAGCCGGCCGCTACCTGCGCCAATACATCCCCGAGCTGGCCGCCCTCGACGGCAAGGCCGTCCACGAGCCGTGGAAAGCCGGCGAGGTGCAGGGGTACCCCGGACCGCTGGTGGGGCTCCCCGAGTCGCGGGAGAGGGCTCTTCAGACCTACAGCAAACTCAAAGACTGACCGGATCCCCGGGGTGCGGCTGCATTGGCGTCTTACCGGCTGACTTTGCCCATCAGGGACGCGATCGGGCGCAGGAAAATGGGGCGGGCAAGGAACCAGGCCGCCGCCATCACCGCTACCGAGGCGAGGAAGACCCAGAACCCGAACCACCCGTCGTCGTCCCGGACCCCGTACATGTGGTTGAGGTTGCGCAGGGCCCCTGTGGCGAGCACCAGGAAAACGTGCACCACGATGAAGGCAACAAAGTAGATCATCACCGGGAAGTGGACGGCCCGGGCCCATTCGATGGGGTAGGCCCGGTTGAGGCCGGCGGCCTTCTTCGGCCAGGCCGAGGACATGCGCAGGCCCGTGATGAAGGACAGCGGCGCGGCAATGAATACCGTGACGAAGTAGGAGAGCAACTGAAGGGCGTTGTAGTTGACCCAGCCGTTCTCGGTAGGCCAACTCAGGGAAGCGTACTGAAGGGCGGCTGAGAGCGCGTTGGGGAAGACGTCCCAACTGGTGGGGACGATCCGCATCCACTGGTCGGTGGCGAACAGCAGGAGGGCGAACACCACGCCGTTCAGGATCCAGAGCGCGTCCAGCGTGAGGTGGAACCACAACTCAAGGCTGATCTTGGTGGGCGGGTTCTTGGTTTTGATGAACCCCTTATTGTTGCGGGTCCAGTGACCGCTGGGGCGCGTGGTGGTCCGCACCTGCCACCCGGTGCGGATAATCAGCAGCAGGAAGAAAGCGTTCAGGAAGTGCTGCCACGCCAGCCAGGCAGGAAACCCGACCGGGGCTTCCGCCGGAAGCTCGGAATGGCCCGGATAGTCTGCCACGAAAGAAGCGACGGCAGGCAGGCCCATCAGCCACTTGGCGATCAACACCACAAGGACCAGCGCGGCGAGGACCGCGGGGACACCCCAGTAGAGTCGGGACCGCTTGCCCGCGGCGGTGCCGGGCTTTTTCGTGGGTGTGGACATCGAGCAACATTCCTCTCGAGAATGACTGGCGGAGTACTCACAATCTGTGAGGCTCTGCGAAAGAGAATACTAGGAACTGCCGGCATACAAGGAAAAAAGAAGACCCCGCCCGGCTTGTCTGCCGGTCGGGGCCTTCTCATAGTTGCGGGGACAGGATTTGAACCTGTGACCTCTGGGTTATGAGCCCAGCGAGCTACCGAACTGCTCCACCCCGCGTCGCTGAAACAACACTACCCTACTTCGGCGGAAGGTATTTACACGGACCAGTTTCAGGGCTAAATCCAGGTCCCCTTCCCGCCGGCAGCACCTCGGCTCAATGGTTAAACAAAAAGTCCCGGACACTGTTTCCAGTGTCCGGGACTTTCTTCAGTTGCGGGGACAGGATTTGAACCTGTGACCTCTGGGTTATGAGCCCAGCGAGCTACCGAACTGCTCCACCCCGCGTCGCAAGAACTACTTTACCGGCCAGTGAACAGCAGGCCAAATCGGAGTGGCGTGATCTCCGTCTCGCCGGCCCGGCACCCGCTCCGGATGAAGCGGGTGCCGGGTGCCGCCGTCGTCAACAACGGCGGGTGATCAGCTGCTGGGCGAGGGCGAAGGCGTGGATTCAGGCGTCGCCGTGGACGCCGGAGCCGGAGTTGCCTCAGGCGCGGCAGCCGGAATCTTTGATTCCGCGTCCACTGCCCTCTGGAGCGCTGCCGCCAGGCGCTTCTGGGCCTCGCCATAGGCTGCGAAGTCGCCGGAAGCCAGCGCGGCCTGCCCGGCCTGGATGGCAGCGTTTGCCTCATCCAGTGCCGCCTTCAAGTCTGCCTTGGCATCCGCTCCGGCCGGGGTGGTGGGAGCAGCCGGGTCAGTCGGCGTCTGGCCGTTGTTGTCTGAGTCCCCGGCAGCAGCTCCCGAGTCTCCGCCGAAGAGCTGCTTCAGCGCCTCATCCAGGGTGGGCGCGAAGCCCACCTTGTCACCAAAGGCCACGAGGACACGCTGCAGCGTGGGGTAGGACGTCTCACCGGTGGACTTAAGGTAGACCGGCTGGACGTAGAGGATGCCACCGCCCACGGGGAGCGTAAGCAGGTTGCCGTTCAATACGTCCGAAGCCCCTTGGCGGAGCAGGTTCAGGGCCTGCGAAACGGTGGGATCGGAGTTGAACTTGTTCTGCGCCTGCCCGGGACCGGGGACCTGGATCTCCGGCGGAATCTGCAACAACCGCAGCTTGCCGTAGCTCTCGGCCTTCACACCCGCCTCGTTGCCGGCGTCCGAGTCCGCAGCAAGGAAGCCGTAGAGAACGTTGCGTGCATTTCCGTTGACAATCTGCGGAATGAACGAGGAGGTCAGCTGGAACGCGGGCTCATCCTGGTCCGGCATCTGCAGCGACATGTAGAACGGCGGCTGCTTGACGTCCGTGTTCGAGTCCACAGTGGGATCGGCTGGAACGCTCCACGCGTCGTTGGTCTTGTAGAAGCTGGACGGATCGGTCACGTGGTATTCCCCCAGTAACTGGCGCTGGACCTTGAACAGATCCTCCGGGTACCGGACGTGGCTCATAACATCGCCGGACATCTCCGAGAAGGGCTTCAGCGACGTCGGGAACACCTTCTGCCAGGACTTCAGCAGCGGATCCTGGTCATCCCACGCGTACAGCGTCACGGCACCGTCGTAAGCGTCAACCGTCGCCTTCACAGAGTTGCGGATGTAGTTGACCGTGCTGTTGGGCAGGGCGACGGCACGTCCTGACGTCGTCTGGGAGTCCGCAGTCGCATCTGAAAGCTGCTCCTGCTGCGAGTACGGGTAGTACTGGCTGGTGGTGTAGCCGTCCACGATCCACTTGACGCGGCCGTCCACCACGGCGGGGTAGGCGTTGCCATCGATTGTCAGGTACGGCGCGACCTTCTCCACGCGCTCACGGGGGTTTCGGTCGTACAGGACCTGCGACTCCGAATTAACTCCATCGGAGAGCAGCAGGTCCGAGGACTGGAACTTGATGGAGTACAGCACCCTGTTGAAGAAACTGCCAACGTTGGGTCCACCGTTGCCTTCGAAGGTGTACTGCGTTTCCCCTTCGCCCGAAGGCCGGTCCTGTTCACGCGGAGGAGCCCCGTCCGGGGCGCCCACGATCGAGTAGTCCGGCGAGGATTCGCCGAAGTAGATCCTGGGTTGGTAGCTCGAGTCGTCGCCCAGAACGCCGGTTGAGGGAATGCCGGACTGCAGGAACTCCGGTTTGCCGTCCACAGTGAACTTGTTGCCCTTGGCCGCCACAACACCGTATCCGTGGGTATACACAACGTGCTGGTTAAGCCAGCCCTGCTGGTTTGTTGCCACGTTGGTGGGGTTGAGCTCGCGCACGGCGATCACGGTGTCCTGGATCTTGCCGTCCACCTCGTAGCGGTCCACGTTGAGCGCTTCAGGGAACTGGTAGTACGGGCGGTACTGTTCCAGTTGCGAGAACGCGTCCGATATCAGGTTCGGGTCCAGCAACCGGATGTTCGCGGTGGTCTGGGCATCCGGCGCAAGAGCGCCCGTGCTGGCGGTGTTGGTGGCGTCATAGCGGTCGACCTGGATGGCATCCAATCCGTATGCCGCACGCGTGTTGTCAATATTGCGCTGGATGAATTCCTTCTCCAGGGTCTCCTCCGAGGGACGCACCTGGAACTGCTGAATGACCCAGGGGTAGACGCCGCCGGCCAGGATGGAGGTGATGACCAGCATCGCGGTGCCAATGACGGGCAACCGCCAGCGGCCAATAACCGCTGCCACGATGAACAGGATGGCGACCAGCGCTGCAGCCACCGCCAGGATGGACTTGGTGGGGATGACAGCGTTGACATCGGTGTACAGTGCACCGGCCCAGCGTCCGTTGGTGCTCTGCACTGCCGAGTAACGGTCCAGCCAGAAATTTGTGCCCAGGAGCACCAGGAAGGCGGCACCAGCAACGGCGATGTGGATCTGCGCGGCGCGGCTGGTGAAGACACCCCGCTCCATCAGGCGGATGCTGCCGTAGAGGTAATGCGTGAGGATGCCTGCAATGCCGGCGATGACCACCACACTGATGAGGAAACCAGTGACGAAGCCAAGGAACGGAAGCGTCATCAGGTAGAAGCTGATGTCCAACCCGAATTCCGGGTCCTGCTTGCCGAACTGTTCCTGGTTGAAGAACAGGAGGACCTTCTGCCATTGGCTCGCCGCCGCGCTTCCCGCGAACAGGCCGAAGAGGACAGGCAGTCCCACCATGACTACGCGGCGGACAGGTTCGAGCTGCGCCTGGTAGCGGTTGAGGTTGTCCCGGATTTCTGAGTCCGGGGCGTAGACCGGCCGGGACTGGTAGGCGATCCGGATGGCGAAGAAGACCGCGAGGAACATCACGGCGAATCCAGAAGCAAAGATCGCGATCCGGGCCAGGTTCTCGGTGATAAACACTTCGATGTAACCGAGCTGCCGGTACCACAGGACATCGGTCCAGACGTTGGCGAAGAAAATGAAGCCCACAACCACGAGGGCAACAACGATCAAGGTGGGCGTCAGCGCCCCGCGTCTTGAAGGGGGTTTACCTGTGGACATGGTGCTGGCGGGACGGGACAAACTCGGTACCTCATAGCTGGTCGTCTGATTATTCGAAGCGTACGTGCGAGCGACGTCCTCACCGGTCAAACGCTGGTTTCGTCCGTCTTAATTGCCACGAGTGGCGGTAAAGCTTAGTTCCTGCCCAGTCTAGTTGGTTGTGCACACCGGGAGGCCGGATGTGTCCCCGCCAGCACCGGCGAGCTCGACGGCGCGCCTGGCTTCTGCGAGGTTCTCCACCTTGACCACTTGCAGGCCGTCCGGAATATGGTCCACCACTTCGCCGCAGTTGGCTGCGGGAGCGAGGAACAGAGTGGCTCCCCCGGACCTTGCGCCCTGCATCTTTTGCCCGATGCCGCCGATGGGCCCAACCACACCGTCAGGGGTAATGGTTCCCGTTCCGGCGACGTGTTTTCCTCCAGTGAGGTCCCCGGGAGTAACGGTGTCGATGATGCCGAGGGAGAACATCAGTCCCGCGCTGGGCCCACCTACTTTTTCAAGCGAGATCTGCACGTCGAAGGGGAAGTCGAACTGGTATTTGAGCATCACGCCCAGGATGAAACGCCCCGCACCGTTATCCTTCGGGGTGATCTCCTGCGTGACCTGCCGGCCACCGCGTTCCACCACCACTGTGGCGGGCGCACCCTTTCCTGCCGCGAGCTCCTCCTGGATAACGGCGAGGGAAGTAATGTCCTTGCCGTTGATGGTTTTGAGGATGTCCCCAGGCTCAATTTTTCCGGAGGCGGCAGATTCCTCGGAGAGGCCTGCTGCCTGAAGCTGCTGCCCGAAGGGTATGTCCAGTTCGTTGAGGGCAGAGGCCACAGCATTTTCCTGCGACGTGGTCATCGCCACCGAGCTCTGTTCCTCGGCCTCTTCCTTGGTGGTGCCTGTGGGGTAGATCAATTCCTGCGGGTACACGGCCTTTGACGGATCCAGCCAGGCGGAGAAAACGCCCAGGATGCTCACCGGGTTGCTGGGGCCGCCACTGACATACACAGTAGTCAGGTCAAGGTTGCCCGCCGCCGGATAAGTCTCCCGGCCGGTGACACTGATGACCGGGCTACCTTGGCTCTGGCCGAGCGTGTTGTACGTAGGGCCGGGTGTTTCGACGACGTACGGGACGGGCAGGGTGCCCACTGCGATTCCGAGGCCCAAGGCAGCTACTCCGGCCACCATCAGGGCGGAGACCTTCCTGTCCCGGGGGGCCGGGCCGCCCGGAAACACTGCAGTTTCAGTCTCCGGCCGGGTCTCGAGTGCACGTGCCGGCGGGCCGATGCCGGGACCGCCTGATTCCCATAGCGGAGTACCGGAAGGAAGCTCGGCAGCGTGGTCCTCTGAGGGGTGGCCGCCACGGGTTGTAGTCACTGAACCAACACTACGCGGTGCCTGGCAGGCGGAGTTCTTTGCCTACAGCGAACGGCAACGCGGTGCGGCAGACAGCCGACCACCACCGCGGTACCGTGAAGGTTGATCAACAGTCACACCGACGATCGGCGGGATCATGACATCCAACCCACTTAATCCGTCCAACGGCGACGACACCCCCAAGGACCCGTTGACAGAAATGCTGCAAAACCTGATGGGCGGCAAGGGGATGGAGAACTTCGACCCCGCCGAACTGGCCAAGGCTGCAGGCCTTCCCAACGACCCCAACCTGCTGGCCCAGATGTTCTCCCAGGTCCAGGCCATGATGAGCGCACCCTCCGAGGGACCCGTGAACTGGCAGCTTGCCCACGAGAATGCCCGCCGGGTGGCGGCCGGAAGCGCTGATCCATCTGTCACCTCCCAGCAGTCGCGCGAAGTGGACGAAGCCCTGCGGCTCGCCGAACTGTGGCTCGACCCCGTCACCGATCTTCCCGCTACCGGCCTGATAGGCCGGGCGTGGTCCCGTGCGGAATGGGTCGAGGCCACCCTTGGCACGTGGAAAAGGCTGACCGAGCCGGTGGCGAACAGCATCGCCAATGCGCTCTCGTCCGCGATGACGGAACAGATGCCTGACGACATGAAGTCCATGATGGGCGGAGCCTCATCGATGCTTCAGAACATGGGCGGTGCCATCTTCGGCATGCAGCTGGGCCAGGCCATCGGCGCCCTCTCCACTGATGTGGTGAGCTCCACCGACATCGGTGTTCCCCTCGCCGACCTTGAGATGGCCCTGTTGCCCATCAACGTCGCCGCTTTCGGTGAGGGGCTCTCCCTGCCCGAGAATGACATCCGGCTCTTCCTCGCTGTCCGCGAAGCGGCCCATGCCAGGCTCTTTGTCCAGGTTCCCTGGCTTCGGGGCCACCTGCTGGGCGCCATTGAGGCCTACGCCCGGGGAATCCATATCGATACTTCCCGCATTGAGGAACTGGCGAGGGATCTTGATCCCAGCAATCCGGAGGGCATCCAGGAAGCCCTTTCGCAGGGCGTGTTTATGCCCCAGCGGACACCTGCGCAGGACCAGGCACTCGAGAAACTGGAAACAGCGCTGGCACTGGTGGAGGGCTGGGTGGACGAACTCACAGCTGCTGCCACGGAGAAGGTCCTGCCGTCCGCGGGTGCCCTTCGGGAAACCGTCCGCCGCCGCCGTGCCACCGGGGGCCCGGCAGAGCACGCGTTCGCTTCGTTGGTCGGTTTGGAATTGCGCCCCCGCCGGCTGCGGGATGCGGCCACTTTGTGGGCCACGCTGAAGGAAGAACGCGGCATTGAAGGCCGTGACGCAATCTGGCACCACCCCGACCTGCTGCCCACCGCCGAGGACCTGGACGATCCCCGTGGATTCAGCGGACGCCGCAAACTGGCGGCAGCCAGCGACACCGAGGTGGACGACGCCCTTCAGAAGTTGCTGAGCGGCGGCTTTGACGAGGCACCCTCCAGCGGCCCGGGGCAACCCGACGCCGATCAGGACGGCGGGCCGGCGAACAGCACGGACGCCGAAGGCCGCGACGCTGATAGCCCCGAGGCTGAGGGGCAGGATGGCGGGCCCAAGAGCTAAGCAAGCCTAGTCGGCGTCGTCCGTCCAGTGCTCCTGTCCTGGACGGACGGCGCCGTTTGCGGCTTCACTGCCTTGAAGGCCGCGCGCCATCGCAAAGGAGACCCCCTCCAGGAATGCCTTCGCCCGCCCGGTCTCAGGGTAGGCCTCCAGCAGCTTCCAGAAAGCAGCGTTATGCCCGGCCACCAGGAGGTGGGCGAGCTCATGGAGCAGCACATAGTCGATGACCCACTGGGGCATGGGACGGAGCTTGTCCGAGAGCCGGATGGTGCCGTCCGCCGGAGTAGCAGAACCCCACCTTGAGTTCTGGTTGCTGACCCACCGTACTGACGCCGGCGCGGCCTTTCCGCCGAGGTACCGTTCGGAGAGCTGGGCGGCGTGGGATGCCAGGGCGGCGTCCGAGGCGGGGCGCTTCCTGCCGGCGGCTGAGCGCCTTTCCCCCTGGCGGTGCAGCTTGGCCAGCATCCGCTGGACCCATTCCTTTTCCTGGGCTGCCGTAAACCGTGCCGGGATGGCCACCACGGCGGTCCCATTCTCCCAAAACGCCGCGACGGTCCGGGTCCGGCGGGCAGAGCGCCGGACCTCGACCGGGGCCCCGCCCTCGGTGGTGATCACAGCGAGGTGCTTTCCGTCAGGACCCGCAGGACGTCTTCGCCGTAGCGTTCCAGCTTGGACGGGCCAACTCCGGCCAGCGCTGCAAGTTCCTCCAGGGAAGAAGGCCTCGCCTCGGCAATCGCGGTGAGCGTCGCGTCGGTAAAGACCACAAAGGCGGGCACATCGGCTGACAGGGCCACCTCCCGCCGCCATGTCCTCAGGGCGTCAAAGGTCTGTTCTTCGTAGCTCGGCGGGCAGGCGTTGCACCGCCCCACCTTGCGCTCCGCTCCAGTGGTCAGCATACTGCCGCAGACCCTGCACACGGCCGGAACGGCAGCCTTGCGGCGGGGAGCCGGACCTTTGCCCCTGATGTTTGAGCCGGCGACGGAGTCCGGGCGCAGGCCATCGAGGAACCTGGAAGGCTTGCGGTTGGCGCGGCCACCGGGGGTCCTGGCCGTGGACCAGGACAATGAGAGGTGCTCCCGTGCGCGGGTGATTCCCACGTAGAGGAGCCTCCGCTCCTCATCCACGGATTCAGGCGAGTCGGCAAAGGATATGGGCATCAGGCCTTCGCTGAGCCCCACCAGGAACACCGCGTCCCATTCCAGGCCCTTGGCCGCGTGCAGGGAAGCGAGGGTTACGCCCTGCACGGTGGGTGCGTGCTGGGCCAGCGAACGTTCCTGCAGTTCGTTGACAAATTCAGCCAGGCCAAACTCCGGGCCCCGGGTCTTGACGAGTTCGTCGGCGAGCGCCACCAGCGCAGCGAGGGATTCCCAGCGTTCACGCAGCGCTCCGCCGTTGTGGGGAGCTGCGTCCGTGTAGCCAAGGGAAGCCACGATATCCCTGACCAGCTGGCCGAGCGGTTCCGGTGACTCCGCGGAGACTGCCCGGGTGGCTGCCCGCAGCTGGAGGATGGCGTCGCGTACTTCCTTGCGTGCAAAAAAGCGCTCACCCCCGCGCAGCTGGTAGCCGATGCCGGCGGCAGCAAGTGCTTGTTCGTAAGCCTCTGACTGGCCGTTGGTGCGGAACAGGACAGCCACTTCGCTGGCCGGGGTGCCGGCGTCGAGCAATGCCTTGATCTTTTGTGCCACCGTGGCGGCTTCCGCTTCATCGTCCGAGCATTCGGTGAACTGCGGATCGGGCCCTGCGGGCCGTTGCGCCACGAGCTGGAGCGGTGCCGCCCAGGCGGCATCAGCAACGGCTCCCCCGCTCCGCCTGCCCCCGAGGAGATCGTTGGCGAGTTTGACCACCTGCGGTGTGGAGCGGTAGTCCCTGATGAGCTTGACCACGTTGGCTTGTGGATAGCGGGCCTTGAATTCCAGGAGGTGCTTCGGCGAGGCCCCGGTGAATGAATAGATGGTCTGGCTGGCATCCCCGACGACGCACAGCTCGTCCCGTCCTCCCAGCCACAGCTCCAGCAGCCGCTGCTGCAGCGGGGAAACGTCCTGGTACTCGTCCACCACAAAGTGGCGGTACTGCTCGCGGACGGTGGCGGCTACCTTTTCATCCTCCTGCAGAATGCCTACCGTGATCAGCAGGACGTCCTCGAAGTCGATGACGTTGCGGTCCGTTTTGACGTCCTCGTAGGACTGGAAAACCCGTGCGACTGCGGTGAGGTCGAACCCGCCGGGAGCACCCCGGTCCTGCGCATTTTCGAGGTAATTGGCCGGAGTCAGCATGGAGACTTTTGCCCACTCTATTTCCGAGGCAAGATCGCGGATGGAGGCCCGGTCCGTGCTCAGCCGAAGCCGTCGGGCCGCCTCCGCCAGCAGTTGGGCCTTGTGGTCCAGCAGGTTGGGCAGCGTTCCGCCCACGGCCTGCGGCCAGAAGAACTGCAGCTGGCGCAATGCTGCCGCGTGGAAGGTGCGGGCCTGGACGTTGCCTGCACCGAGGTCCCGCAGCCGGCTGCGCATCTCCGCCGCTGCCCGGGCAGTGAAGGTCACGGCCAGCAGGCGCTGGGGTGTGTAGACCCCGGAGTGCACGCCGTAGGCGATGCGGTGGGTGATAGCCCGCGTCTTGCCGGTGCCTGCGCCCGCCAGAACGCACAGCGGGCCATTGAGCGTGCTGGCCACCTCGCGCTGTTCCGCGTCCAGCCCGCCAAGGATGCGGTCCTCCAGGGAAGCTGATTCCTCAAAATTATCTGTAGTCACTTTTGCTGCTTTTTCGTCTCGACTACCGCGTGCTGGAGTCTGGTGGATAGGGCTTCAGGCGCCTGCCAGGTCCTGGATACGACCGCCGAACCAGTGCTCAATGAGGGAGCGGGCAATGGATAGCCTGCTGGAGATGGTGATTTCACCGGCCAGCACGGCGTCCTGGAGTTCCTCACGGCTGAACCAGCGCGCCCTGGTGACCTCCACGCCGTCGGGCGTTGCCTCGGCGTCTTCAGTGACGGCGGTAAATCCAAGCATAAGGGAGGCGGGGAACGGCCAGGACTGCGAACCGAGGTACTGGCATGCAGTAACCCTCACTCCCACTTCCTCACGGATTTCCCGGACCACTGCCTGTTCCAGGGACTCTCCAGGTTCCACAAACCCCGCCAGCGTGGAATAGTTCCTGGCATCGCGTGCCCCTCCACCGCCGAGGAGCAGGCGGCCGTCCGGGCCCACGACGGTGACGATGATGGCCGGATCGGTCCGTGGGTAGTGTTCCGACGAATCAACCGGGCAGCGCCGCACCCATCCCCCGGCTTCCACGTCCGTTGGCGAGCCGCAGCGCGGACAATGGGTGTGCGTGGCATGCCAGTTGGCGATGGCGCTGGCTTCAACAAAGAGGGCAGTGTGCGTTGCCGTCAGCCCGGCGGCAACATCGCGGAACCCTGCCCACGTTGCATCCAGGGGGACTCCGGCAGTTCCGGGCTCCACTGCTTCCGGCAGGACGAAAAGCAGCAGTTGGGTGCCCGGGGCAAGGTCCGAATCGTGCAGGGCGGAACCGAGGTATACCGTCAGCTGTGGTGCGGCACCTGCGGCGGCAAGTTCATCGCGGAGTGCCCGGGCGTCCGCAATGAACAGCCCGCCGCCCTGGAGGAGACCCTGCCGGCCGGAGAGGACAACCGCTTTGGTGCCTGCCTTCGCGAGTAGTTCCTCCACCATCCCCGGTTGCGCCCGGGCGACGGATCCGCGGTCAACCAGCGCGGGAGGCACCGGGAGTACCGTGTCCATCAGGTGGTTCGCCGGCAGCCGGGCTGCCTTGCCCGGGTGGACCGGTGTAACAGACTCCGCATGGCTCATGTGTCCACCGTACTTACTGGGACCGACAATTGATATTTGGGGGCACGTTCAAGGTCCTGAACCCGCCCGCGTACCCCGTTTTGGACTATATCTGAAGACTCGCCGTCCCCGGATCGGTGTCTTGGACTGGACGCAATCTACCGTGGAACGGTGAGAAGAAAACCGATTGAACTGGCAGCCGTTGCAACCGCGGCAGTCCCCGGACTGACCCCGACGGCCGTTAGCTCTGCCCCGGACGACCCTGCGGACTTCGACTCGGCCCTGCTGCTCGACTCCGAGGGCAAGCGGTGGCGGGTCCGGTCACCGCGTCACGCCGAGGCAAGCACCCGGCTCGAAACGGAGTTCCTCGTGCTGCGGGCGTTCGCCCCGGCCATCAGGGCCGAACTTCCCTTCCTGATGCCCACGGTGGCTGGCAGCGTGCGGCTTGGGACCCTGAGCACGTTTGTCTACTCGCACTTGGCCGGCAGCACGCGCAGCGTCGAAGAGCTGACGGCCGGCCCGGACGCCCTCGCCCGCGAAATCGGCGTCGCCCTCGCCGCCATCCACGATCTCCCCCGTTCGCTGGTCAGCAATGCAGACCTGCCCAGCTACACCCCCAACGAGTTCCGCCAACGCCGGCTGAATGAACTTGACCAGGCCGCAACCACCGGAAAAATTCCCCCGGCCCTGCTGCTCCGCTGGGAGCACGCCATGGAAGACGTATCCCTGTGGCGGTTCAACCCCAGCGTGGTGCACGGCGACCTTCATGAGGACAATCTCCTGGTGGAAGGCCAACGCGTCACTGCGGTAACCGGCTGGACCGACTTGAGGATCGGCGATCCAGCCGACGATTTCGCCTGGCTTGTTGCGTCCAATGAGCAGGACTTCGTGGACGCTGTTTTGGACGCCTACACGGCCAGCCGCCGGGACACCCCGGACAACCACCTGCTGCGCCGGGCGGCACTTTCCGCTGAATTCGCCCTTGCCCAGTACCTGGTGAAGGGTATTGCCTCGGACGACCCCGGCATGATTTCCGAGGCAGAGGAGATGCTGGGGACCCTTGCCAGTGACATCGAGGAGCACGGCGGGCAGCCGATCAGCGTGGAGCCGCAGCCGGCGCCGGGCGCTCCCGCCACGGGCAGTGTGCCCGTCGCGGGCAATGCTCCGGTTGGTGGCAATGTGCCCGCCATGCGGGCAGCCGACGCCGGCCCTTCGGGTTCCCTGCCCCCGGTCACGGTAGTCCCGGTCCCGCTGCCTGTGCCTGTGCCTGTGCCTGTGGAGCCTGCCGTCCATGTCACCCCGATCCCGGCGGACCCGCCGGCTAATGCAGGCGATGAAGCCGCCGGGGACACCGGGACGAAAGACAGCGGGCAGGCCCAGGCGGAGGACCGGAAGGAACTGGACGACACCTCGACTGCCGCCATCACCATCGTGGACATCACGAAGAACTAAGGGCAGCCGCCACGATCTCCTCCAATTCGGTGGCCGTTCCGAGGTCGTGGGGGCGCACCACCTCGTTGTCCGCGACGTAGAAAAAGGCCGCCCGTACTTCCTCGAGAGGCACCTCCTTCAGCCGCGCCCAGGCCAGGCGGTACGCCGCGAGCTGCACGGACTTGGTCCTAAGCTGCCCGGCGGACGGCCGCCGTCCGGTCTTCCAGTCCACCAGGTCCCACCGGCCGTCGGCATCCCGGAAGACGGCGTCGATGCGCCCGCGCACCACGACTCCGCCCACACGGGTCTCTACCGGAACCTCCACGAAGGCCGGCGACCTGTCCGCCCAGGGGGACGCTTTGAAGGTTGCGACCATGGCCTCGAGGTCGTAGGCAGCATCGATATGGTCGTCCGAGCCCGGAGCTTCTCCAAGGTCAAGCATCCCGGCCGCACCGAAATACTCTTCTACCCATGCGTGGAAGGCGGTTCCCTTCCGGGCTGACATGCCGGGTTCCCGTGGCACCGGCCGGCGGAGCCTGCCGAGCACCGCGGCGGGGTCCTCCCGCAGTTCCACCAGGGTGGATGCAGAGATGTGGCCGGGCAGGTGCACTTCCCGGCCGCCGGTCCTCGTGGCGCGCCGTTCCAATAAGAGCGCCGCTTCCCTCGCCCAACCGCGGGCAACACCGGTCAGTTCCCTGCGCGGATCAACCTGCCCTGCCGGGGCATCGGCCGGGTGCCGAACCGGGGGCGCTTCCGCGTCCCGGTCTCCCAGGGCGGCGAGAACGTTGGCGGCAGCTGTTTCCATGGCCTCCCGCCGACCGCGCGAGAGGCGCAAACGGTTTCCGGTGCGTGGATCCACAGGCCCCTCGAGGGGGTCGTACGGCCAGGTGGCAATTTCGGATTCCAAGGTGAGCGGGCTTTCCCCGGGGAGGGAGGCTTCCTCCAGCGACCCGGGATGGACCGTTGCGGATGGCCCCGCCGCACCCGCCGTCGTGCCGGTAAGTTCCTCGAGCTCGGAGAGAAACGGTGACATCTCCGCACGTCCCGCCCTGGAACCGACCCAGGCAGGGCTGGAAGCCCAGAGGACGTGCTTGGCCCTTGTGTAGGCCACGTATGCCAGCCGGCGTTCCTCTGACTCCCCGTGGGCCTGGACGGCCGACTTGAAGTCCTTTTCCGCGTCGAGCCAGCCTTTCTGGTCTGGCTGGTCAACGTCCCACTGCGGAAGGTCGGCACGGTCACCCCGGAGCGGCCAGGGCAGCGCTGCAGAACCACTGCTCCAGCGGGAGTCCCTGTCGCTGGGGAAGGCCCCCGCATTGAGCCCGGGGACAAAAACCACATCCCACTCGAGGCCCTTCGACGCATGGACGGTCAGGAGCTGCACGGCCTCCCGGTTGACGTCGCTCGCCGGCGCTTCCAACCCGTTTTCCTCCACGGCGGCAGCCTCCAGCCAGGACAGGAACGCGATGATGTCCACGCGCTGGGATGTCCGCAGGAACCCCGCGGCGGCATCCTGGAAAGCGTCAAGGTTGCGGCGCGCCTGATGGATGCTGATGCCCGGCCGCGCCGCCACTTCGATGTCGAGGAGCATGGCCCGCTCGACTTCGCCCAGCAGTGTGGTGAGGTCGTCCCCCAGGTAGCCGCGGAGTTGCCGCAGCTCAGATGACAGCCGTGCAAGCCTGCTGCGGGCGCCGGCGCTGATCGACCGGCCGTTGGCGGAAGTCCAGCCCTCCCTGGGCAGCCAGTCCAAGGCTTCCACCAGGCTGGCACCGTCCGTCAGGTCGCTTTCGAGGACCGTGTCGGCGGCTTCGTCCGGCTGCCCCTCAGGGGACCTTTCAGCGGCTTGTCCACGCCGGCGGGCCAGCTGGCTGGACCAGTCGCGCAGCGCCATCAGGTCAGCAGGGCCGATGCGCCAGCGGGCCCCCGCCAACAGGCGCATCAGCGAATCCGACCGTCCGGGGTCAGCCAGCACCCGCAGGGTGGCCACGAGGTCCACTATCTCCGGAGTGTCCAGTAGCCCGCCGAGGCCCACAATTTCATAGGGAATTCCCCTGGCTTCAAACTGGCGCCGGATGGTTTCCATCTGCGCGCGGCGGCGGCAGAGCACTGCAAGGGCCGGCGGTACGGGGGTTCCGTCGTGTTTCAGCTCAAAGTCCGTCATCCGGTACCTCAGGACGTCTTCAGCGAGCGCGCTTGCTTCATCAACATCCGTCCCAAAGCGACCCAGCACCACTGTTCCCTCAACTGCATGCGGGCTGGGCTGCAACGGAGGCACGTCCGCTGCTGCAGACCCTCCCCCGCCCGCCGGTCCCCGCTGGGCTGCTGCCTTGCCCAGCGACTCAGACATAACGTTGGCTGCCGAGAGAATGGACCGGCCGTTCCGCCAGGCCGTCGTCAAGTAGGACGTGGGGGCAGGAGCCCACTCCCCGGCCCCTGCGGGACCGTGGTGCACGGGGAACTCGCGGACAAAGTGGAACAGCTGCCCGGCCGAGGCTCCACGAAAACCGTAGATGGACTGGTTGGGGTCGCCCACGGCGGTCACCGCGTGTCCGCCGCCGAAAAGCCGGGAGAACAGCACCAGCTGGGCATAGGAGGTGTCCTGGAATTCGTCGAGCAGCACCACCTTGTAACGCTGGCGTTCCATGTGTACGGCCAGCGGGACATCCTGCGCCACCTTGGCGGCGAGGGCCACCAGGTCCCCGAAGTCAAGGGCGCCCCGCGCCCGCTTGGCTGCTGCGTACCGGCCAACCATGTCGGCCACGCTGGCACGGGTCCGGAGCATGCCGGCGAGCTCGGCCGCCGCCTGGGGCGGGTTCTTCTTTTTGCCCTCCTGATACGGCAGGGACTCAAACTCCGACAGCCGGGCCATCAGCCAGGCTTCCACGTCCTCGGGCTCCTGGAGGTGCTCCGCGCATTCCCCGGCCAGCTGGATGACCGCTTTCACCAGCGTCGATTTGGCAGAACGGAAGTGGGCGTACTCGCCGTCGTAGGCTTCCACCACTTCGCTGGCCAGCTGCCAGGCCTGTGCGCCGCCGAGGAGGACCACGTCCCGTTCCACGCCCAGCCGCAGTCCGTAGTCCGAGACAATACCGCTGGCAAAGGAGTGGTAAGTGGACACTTTTGGCTCGAGGGAATCGCTGCTGACCACCTGTTCCGGGAACAGGCGGTGTCCGGTGTCCTGGCTGGCAAGCCGTTGCAGGGCCGCCAGCTTTGCCCGAATCCGGGATGCGAGCTCACAGGCGGCCTTGCGCGTGAACGTCACGCCAAGGACTTCCTCGGGCCTGACCCAGCCATTGGCTACCAGCCAGACGACGCGGTCGGCCATAGTGGCAGTTTTGCCCGATCCTGCGCCCGCAATGACCAGCCGCGGCGTCAGCGGCGAACTGATGATGGCCGACTGCTCCGGCGTGGGGACATTCTTCTCGCCCAGCAGCAGTGAAAGTTCTTCCGGGGTGAACCGCGGTTCCGGGACGCCGGATCCGGGCATGCCTGCAGCCCCGCTCATTCCGTTACCTGCCTTCCGCGCGCACACAAGGGACACACTTCCGGTAACCGGCAGCCGTGGCCGCCGTGGCTACTTTTCGAAGGATCGTGCCGCGCCATAAATTCACTGCCGCCCATCACCGCAGCGGCCTCCTTCACCATGTCCATGGCCCAGTTCTCCTGCGGATCAAGTGCTTCCTGCTGCTGGATGCCAGGATTCTTCGTGCCAGTACCAAGCTGCGCCAGTACTGCCCCACCGGGAACTGCCGGCGTACTGTCCCCGGTGCTTTCGCTGAAGCCCCCGGCGAGGACCGCGGCCTGGTAGGAGCCCAGCTGCGGATGCGCGGAAAGTTCTGCTTTACCCGGTTGGCGTTTTCCTGTTTTGAGATCCACGATGACCAGCCTGCCTTCGCTGTCGATTTCCAGGCGGTCCACCTGCCCGCGGAGGACTGCCGCACGCGGCGCACCATCGTCCACCGCCACGGGCGGGAGTGCCACCTCGAAATCCTGTTCGACCCCCAACAGGCTCCGGCCTTCGCTCCGCATGACCAGAACGTACTGGGCAAGCTTGCGCACCATCGCCTCCGCACGCTGGAAATCGAGCCTTCCCTCCCAGTTGTCCTTCATCCCCAGGGCAGGCCAGCGGCGCACCAGTTCTGC
Source organism: Pseudarthrobacter sp. NPDC058329 (assembly GCF_042879835.1). Lineage (NCBI taxonomy): Bacteria > Bacillati > Actinomycetota > Actinomycetes > Micrococcales > Micrococcaceae > Pseudarthrobacter > Pseudarthrobacter sp. NPDC058329. The sequence goes on along the minus strand of NZ_JBHVZR010000001.1, from coordinate 320,291 downwards.
CACGTATTCCGTTCCTGACGCATCCGGAAGTTCCTGCGCGATGGCGTGGACCAAGGTGCCCAGGCTCCTGGCGAAGTCGGTGGCCGCTTCGCCGCCGGCTGCCTGCACAAACCAGTCGAGAGGCGACTTCTGGACTGTCTCCACCTTGGAGGGCGACACAAACACGGTTCCGCCGGGGGGCACCACTGCCTCGGACGAGGTCAGCTGCGGCAGTCCCCACCAGCTCCCGGGGTGTGCGCCGGCCACAGGAGGCTCAGCAACCGCGAGCCGCGCGAGGACCCGCACCGCTTCCTCTGCCTCGGCTGCGTGGCGTCCGTCCAGCTGGGCGTACTGCCGGAGTTCGGCAACCAGTGCCCGCAAGGTCATGGGGCGCTCCACCGGGGTGAATGGACGGCGGTCCTGGCCGGGATGGAGGGGTGTGACGTAATCCAGGAAGGAGGACGGCTGATCGTCCTCGGAAGAGACGGCTGTGCAAACCAGGAGCTCGCGTGCCCTCGAGACGGCTGTGGAGAAGCTCCGCAGTTCGTCATACCGGATGTCCCGCAACCGGCTCAGCGGATCACGCTGCAACGCGTAACCGGCTCCGTGCTCAACAGCGTCGGCGTACAGCGTGCTGCCCAGCAGTTCGCCGCGGAGCCGGGTGTTGGGCCAGACGCCTTCCTGGAGTCCGGCCACCAGGACCACGGGCCATTCCCGCCCTGCTGCGCTGGCGGGAGTCATCAGTTCCACGGCATCCTCCAGCTGCGCCCGGGCGGCCAGGGTATCCATGGGAAGCTCCTGGTTCAGCAGGTACTCCAGGAACTGCTCCGGACCCGCGCCGGGCATCTGGTCCACGTAGCGTTCGGCCGTGTGGAACAGCGCCATCATGGCGTCAAGGTCCCGATCGGCACGGGCACCGTGCGGTCCGCCGGATAACGCCGTTTCCGTCCAGGCAGCCGAAAGGCCGGTTGAATTCCAAAGCGCCCACAGCACAGACTCAGCGTTGGCCCCCGGTTCGAAGGCAGCTTTCAGCCCCGCCTGGATCATGCGGGCCGTGCGGCGCGCAGCCCGCCCTTCCATGCCGAGGGACGACAGTGCCCCCGGTTCCAGCAAGGCTTCGACGAGCAGGTCGTCGCTGGTACGCCCTCCCCCGCCCAGGAGTTCCTCCCGCCTCAACGACTGCCGCAGACGCCTCAACTCAATGGACGTGGCGCCGCCGACCCTGGACGTCACAAGGGATACAGCTTTTTCGGGCGTCAGCAGGGCAGGGTCGAGCACCACGGCGAAGGCATCGAGCAGTGGCCGCACCGCCACTTCATCCCGGACGGCCGATTCGGCCACAGGCACCCGAACCGGGATCCCCTGCCCGGACAAGTAACGCTGCAGCTCGCTTACCTGGGCCCCGTTGCGCACAATGACCGCGATGTCGGCCAAGTCCCGGCCATGATTGATGTGCTGGTCCAGGATCCGCTGGGCCACATACCGCAGCTCATGCACTGCAGACGGCACCAGGTGCGCCTCCACCACTCCCGGCTCCCGGTCCCCCGCCGGCTGCTCAAGCTGCCGGGCCAGCTGCCCGCCCGCGCGCTGGGAAATACGGGCCGCCACCCCCAGCCACGCATCAGCCAGCACCTGCGAGTGCCGGTGCGCGTATCGAAGCGGCCGCTCCAGGGCGGTGGCATCCGGCGACAGCAGCTGCGGCAGTTCGGCCACCAAATCAGGGCGGGCCCCGCGGAATCCCTGGACTACGGTGTCCGGGGAAAAGGACACGAAGCAGTCCTTTTCGCGGGCTATGTCTGCCAGAAGCTCAAAGACCGCCGGATTTGCCTCCTGCATGTCATCAACGATGATCACCTGCAGGCGCTCGCGCTCGGCAGCCAGGAATTCGGGGACGTCCTGGAAGATCTGGCGCGCGGCGGTGATGATCCCGGCAGGATCAAAAGCCTCAGGCATACGCAGGTCCAGCACGTCACGGTACTCCGCGTACAACGCGCCGGCAGCAACCCAGTCAGGCCGGTCACACTGCCGGCCGAGGTGGGCGAGGTCCGCCGCAGTGAGGCCGGATTCGATCACGCGGTCGAACAGTTGCCGCACTTCCTGGCGGAAGCCGCGCGTCTCCAGGGCTCCCGCCAGATCTCCAGGCCACGGGAGCTCCAGCCCTGGCAGGCGGTGGCCTTCAAGGAGTTCCCTGATGATGAGGTCCTGCTCGGGGCCGGAAAGCAGGCGCGGCGGCCGTGAGAGGGGAAGTACTCCTTCGGCCTTGGCCCGCCGAAGGACATCAAAGGCGTAGGATGCCCAGGTCCGTGCCGGCGTGGTGCTAAGGCTTCTGTCCAGCCGGGCGGTGAACCGGTCCCGGAGGGAGTCGGCCGCCAGCCTGGTTGGGGCCAGGATGAGCATTCGTTCGGGGTCCACCCCGTCCCGAAAAACCCGTGTGACGGCGGCTTCGACCAGGACGGTGGTTTTTCCCGTGCCCGGCGCTCCCGGGACCAGGACCGGCCCGGATCCCTGTGCCACATCAACAGCGGACTGCTGATCGGGGGTCAGCGACGGAGCGTCGGCATGAAGCTGCCGCGGCGGCAGCAGTTTGAGCCGCGCAAGGCCGGACCGGGCAGGGCGCCCGGTCCCGTCGTCGCGCACTGCTTCTTCGAATTCGGCCTCGAGGCCTTCTGCCGTTTCGTGCTGGTACTCGCCGCGGGGACCTGTAAGGGGAACTGTTACTGTCACGCCGACATTCCATCATCAGCCACGGACAATTTCCGGAGACAGCGCGCAAGCTCGCCGGCAACGGCTTCCATCTGCTCAAAGTCTTCATCGCCGGGAGCCCAGCGTGCGGCGGAAAGGTCCACCCGCCAGGAGCCCTCCCCAGTGCGCAGATATGCCTCGTAGGCGCCCTTCAGCGCGGTTCCTTCCCGGACGTAGTGCCGGAGCGCTTCGGCTTCGTGGCCTTCCGGTGCCTGGCCGCTGGCCTTGAGGATGCGCCACCAGGGAACGCCGCTGCCGTAGTGGCTCATGACTGCGCCCACCTGCCTGGGCCCGCCCGTTCCCAGGAGTTCTGCGACGTCGCCGTAGGAGACTGCGGACCCTGCCGGAACCAGCCTCACGATGGCCAGTACCGCCTCCACATACTCAATCCGCATTGTTCCAATGTAGCCGCAGTGGCGCTCCCGGGAATTGTCGGTGGCCCCCGTTAGCGTGGACGTATGAGCACCTGGAACACCCTTCCCCGCGCGGCCTTCGATCTCGAAACCACGGGGCGCAATTCGCGGGCCGCCCGGATTGTCACGGCGTCAGTCACTGTTGTCGACCATAAAGGCGAGGTCATGGCAGAACATGAGTGGCTGGCCGATCCCGGAGTTGAAATACCCGCCGAAGCCAGTGATGTGCATGGGATCACCACTGAGCAGGCCCGGCGCGACGGCAGGCCTGCCAACGAGGTGACGCAGGAGCTCGCGTCCGTGCTGCAGGGGCTTTTCGACGACGGCACTCCGGTCATCGCCTTCAACGCCAGCTACGATTTCACGGTGCTCGCAGCCGAGTCGGCCCGCTACGGGGTCCCGCAGCTTACGCGGTTCCCGGTCCTGGACCCTTACATCATGAACAAGCAGGTGGACCGCTACCGCAAGGGCAAGCGCACACTCACGGCCTTGTGCGAAGAGTATGGTGTGGTCCTGGACAACGCCCATACATCGGCCGCTGACGCCCTGGCCACCCTGAAGGTCCTGGACGCGATGGCCGGGAAGTTCCCGAAACTCAGCATGCCGGCCAGCCAGTTGCACCAGCTGCAGGTGGACTGGGCCGTCAGCCAGGCCGCCGATTTCCAGGGCTACCTCCGCAAGACCAAGCCGGCAGCTGTGATCGAAGGCGACTGGCCGGTGCTGCCCCCGCAGGACGCCTCCACCGGCGGTTTCTAGCACCTCAGGCAGGGCTGAACGGGTCGAGATATATTTCACAGTCACATGGCTTCATAAGGCTGCTTGCTTCCGGGCTCGAAGGATTCGCCGTTGCGGGGGTTATAAGCGTCGGCAAGAGGTTCCACTGGCCAGTTTGCCGAATTTCCTTCGGCAAGGCAGCGGCAATAGCCGCCGCTGTTCGCAATCCCGGCGCAAAACGCCGAAGTGAGACAATAAAGTTTTGCGGTCACCCCTGCTCCGGACCTGCTTGACCAGCACCGGGCAGGTGCCAGGCGCCACCAGCGCAGCCTTGCGGCCCGGTTGACTTAAGACTCAATGAAAGTGACAACCTGATGAAAATCAAAGCGATGAAGTGGCTGACTACCGCTCCCGTGGCACTCGCCCTCGCGGTTTCCCTTGCGGCTTGCGGCTCAGGCTCAGGATCCGCCGAACCGAGCGGGACGCCCACGGACGCCCTCGCCGGCAGTGACCAGCAGACGCTGGACACGTACACCACTGCCGACGTCACTCCGATCGATCAGATCGACAAGACCAAGCTGGGCCTCAACACTGAGGGCAAGCTCGAGGTGGGCACCCTTTCCGATGCCCCGCCTAACATCTTCATTGACCCGTCCGGCAAGTTCACGGGCTACGACAACGAACTCCTGCGCGCCATCGCCGGCAAGCTCGGCCTCGAGGTCGAATTCGTTGCCACGGACTTCTCTGCACTCCTTTCCCAGGTGCAGACCAAGCAGTTCGACGTCGGATCTTCCTCCATCTCCACCACGGACGCCCGCCGCGAGAACGTCGGCTTCACCAACGGCTACGACTTCGGCTTTATGGCTGTTGTTGCCAAGACTGACAGCGACGTCAAGGGCTTCGCCGACCTCAAGGGCGATCTCCGCATCGGCGTTGTCCAGGGCACCGTCCAGGACGACTACGTCACCAACACCCTGAAGCTTGAGCCGATCCGTTTCTCCGACTACGCCACGGTTTACGCCAACGTGCGCAACGGCCAGGTTGACGCCTGGGTCGCTCCGTCCCAGCAGGCTACTGGGCAGGTCAAGGAAGGTGACGGCACCGTCATCGCCGAGTCCGTAGTCAACACGCAGAACTTCACCGCCTACGCCGTGGCGAAGGACAACCAGCCGCTCATCGACGCGCTGAACTCCGGCCTTGACGCCGTAATCGCTGACGGAACCTGGTCCAAGCTGACCAAGGAGTGGTACCCGGACCGCGAGATGCCGAGTGACTGGAAGCCGGGCAGCAAGGCTGCCACGGTTCCCCAGAGCTGATTGAGCCGGGACGCATATGGATCAGCTGGCTGACACCTTCTTCAACTGGGAGGAAATGGCCAAAGTCATTCCCGCCCTCTTTATGGTGGGCCTGCCCAACACCCTCATCCTGGCCATAGCCTCCGGTGTCCTCGGCTCCCTCCTGGGACTGGGGCTGGCCATGATGGCGATCTCCCGCAACGCGGGAGCCCGCTGGGCAGCGCGCATCTACACCGATATCTTCCGCGGCCTTCCCGCCATCCTGGTGATCCTGGTCATCGGCATCGGGCTCAGCCCCATAGCCCGGGAAATCACCGGGTCCCGGAACCCGTACCCCCTGGGAATCCTGGCTTTGACGCTGATCGCGGCCGCCTACATCGGTGAGATTTTCCGTTCCGGCATCCAGAGCGTGGAGAAGGGGCAGCTTGAGGCATCGCGGGCGCTTGGATTCAGCTACGGCAGTTCCATGCGCCTTGTGGTGGTGCCGCAGGGTATCCGGCGGGTCCTTCCCGCATTGGTGAACCAGTTCATTTCGCTGCTGAAGGATTCCTCGCTGGTCTTTATGCTCGGACTCGCGGCGTCGGACCGGGAAATCTTCCGGATCGGCAACGACGCAATGGCCAACACGGGGAACCTCTCCCCGCTGGTGGCCGCCGGGGTGCTTTACCTGATCCTGACCGTCCCGTTGACGCACTTCGTGAACTTCATCGACAACCGGCTGCGTACCGGCAAGCCGGAAAAGAAGGAACCGGATGAGCTGGCAGCACCTATCGGCAAGGGGGCACAGGCATGACGGAATTCGCATCCGGAACCCTGACCGGCAAGAACCTGCACCTCTCGTTCGGCCACAACCACGTTCTCCGCGGCATTGACCTGCACGTGGAGAAGGGCACCACAGCCTCGGTGATCGGCCCTTCGGGGTCCGGTAAGTCCACGCTGCTGCGGGTGATGAACCGGCTGATCGAACCCGACCAGGGCGACATCCTGCTGGATGGCCGTTCGGTCCTGAAGGACAACCCGGATGAGCTCCGCCAGCGGATCGGTATGGTGTTCCAGCAGTTCAACCTGTTTCCCCACAAGACCGTGGCGGACAACGTGTCCCTGGCGCTGCGGAAGCTGCGGAAGCTGTCCACGGAGCAGGCACGGGCCGAGGCCCTGGAACAGCTGGACCTGGTGGGCCTGAAGCACAAGGCCGACGCCCGCCCGGCGAACCTCTCCGGAGGCCAGCAGCAGCGCGTTGCCATTGCGCGTGCGCTTGCCATGAAGCCTGAAGTCATGTTCTTCGACGAGGCCACGTCCGCGCTGGATCCCGAGTTGGTCAAGGGCGTTCTGGCCCTGATGACCGACCTCGCGAAGGGCGGCATGACCATGGTGGTGGTGACCCACGAAATGGGCTTCTCCCGCAATGTGTCAGATACGGTGACGTTTATGGACGCCGGCGTGGTGGTGGAAACGGGACCGCCGCAGCAGATCTTCAGCGATCCCCGCACGGACCGCCTGAAGAACTTCCTCTCGGACGTTCTGTAGCTCCTGCCCCTGGCACAAAGGTATCCCCGGTTGCACCGCAACCGGGGATTCCTTTGTATCCAGCGCCGGGAGCTAAACGTCCGACGGCGCAACTGGCGTGAGCGCCTAGGCCCGGGCCGCTGCTGCCGCCTTCGCCGCGGCCGGCAGGGCGTCAAAGATCCGGTTCATGGCGGCGTCGTCGTGAGCCGCGGACAGGAACCATGCTTCGAAGACCGATGGCGGCAGGTAGACGCCGGATTCCAGCATGGAGTGGAAGAACGGCGCGTAGCGGAAGCTCTCCTGTGCCTGGGCGTCGGCGTAGTTGTGCACGCCGCGGGCCGAGGTACCAAAGGCCACCGAGAACAGGTTGCCGGCGAACTGGATCGAGTGGTCCACACCGGCGGCGTCCAGGGCCCTGGACAGTGCCGAGGAGAGATCCAGCGACCGGACGTCGATGTAGGAGTAGACGTCGCGGGTGGCGTGGGTCAGCGTGGCAACACCCGCAGCCATCGCCACCGGGTTTCCAGAGAGCGTGCCGGCCTGGTAGACCGGGCCGGTGGGAGCGAGGTGGTCCATGATGTCGGCACGGCCGCCGAGCGCCGCCGTCGGCATTCCGCCGCCGATGACCTTGCCGAAGGTGAGGAGGTCGGGGGTCCACGGCTCGGCAGCGTCAGGCGCCCCGCCGGTGAGGCCCCAGTAGCCGGAGTAGCCGGTGCGGAAGCCGGTGAGGACTTCGTCCACGATGAGCAGCGCGCCGTGTTCGCGGGTGATGCGTGACAGGCCCAGGTTGAAGCCTTCCCCGGGGGTGACCACACCCATGTTCGCAGGAGCTGCCTCGGTGATGACGGCCGCGATGTTGGGCCCGTGAGTGGCGAAGGCTTCCTTGACGGCTGTGAGGTCGTTGTACGGCAGCACCAGGGTCTCAGCAGCTGTCGCCTCGGTGACCCCGGCGGAACCCGGCAGTGCGAGGGTGGCCACGCCGGAGCCTGCCGCGGCCAGCAGCCCGTCGAGGTGGCCGTGGTAGCAGCCGGCGAACTTGATGATGAGGTTCCGGCCGGTGAAGCCGCGGGCCAACCGCACGGCCGTCATGGTGGCTTCGGTGCCGGTGGATACCATCCGTACCCGCTCGGCGGCAGGAACACGTTCCTTAACGATCTCGGCCAGGTTCGCCTCATCGGGGGTGGACGCACCGAAGGACAGGCCGCGGTCCACTGCAGCGTGGACCGCGTCCAGCACGGCAGGGTGTGCGTGGCCCAGCAGCGCCGGGCCCCAGGAGCAAACCAGGTCCACGTATTCCTTGCCGTCGGCGTCCGTCAGGTACGGTCCTTTCGCGGAAACCATAAAGCGCGGCGTTCCGCCGACGGACCCGAATGCCCGTACGGGAGAGTTGACTCCACCCGGCATCAGCTGGCGGGCGCGGTCGAAGAGTGCCTCATTACGAGGATTGCTGGAAGTCATGGTTCCTATTCTCTCAGGTCAACACAGCTAGCCGGCCAGCAGTTCAGCCACCCTGGGCGCCACCGCCGTCCCCAGCAGCTCGATGGAGCGCATCATGGCGGAATGCGGCAAGGGGCCGTTGCTGTATTTGAGGTCGAAGCGGTCCACTCCCAGGTTCTGCTTCAACAGGACAATCTTCCTGGCCACGGTTTCAGGCGACCCAACGTAAAGGGCACCCTCGGGCGCACACAAGGCGTCGAACTCTCCCCTTCCGGCAGGTCCCCAGCCGCGCTCGGCCCCGAGCTTGTTCCGCAGTTTCAGCCAGTGCGGGAAGAGTTCCTCCCGGGCCTGCTCGTCCGTTTCTGCCACGTGGCCGGGCGAATGCGTGGCAACCTGCTGCATCGGGTGGCCGTATTTGGACATGGCTTCCCGGTACAAATCAGCGAGCGGCCCGAAGGCGTGCGGCTGCCCGCCGATGATCGCGAAGATGATGGGATAGCCGTACTGCGCGCACCTCAGCACTGATTCGGGTGTTCCGCCTACACCGATCCAGGTGGGCAGCAGGTGGCGCTCCAGGGGCGGGTAGACGCTCAGGCCGGACAGGGAGGGCCTGGTGCGGCCTTCCCAGTGCACAGGTTTCTGTGCCCGCACCTTGTCGAACAGCTCGAGCTTCTCTTCAAACAGCACCTCATAGTCCGCAAGATCCAGCCCGAACAGAGGGAAGGATTCAACGAAGGATCCGCGGCCCAGCATCACTTCGGCGCGGCCGTTTGAGAGGGCGTCAACGGTGGAGAACCGCTGGAAGACCCGGATGGGGTCGTCCGAACTCAGGACGGTGACCGCGGAGCCAAGGCGGATCCGGGTGGTGCGGGCCGCAGCGGCGGCGAGGAAAACCTCGGGGGCGGATACCGCGTAGTCCTTGCGGTGGTGCTCGCCCACCCCGAAGGCGTGAAGTCCGACGGCGTCCGCCAGCTCTGCCTGTTCCAGCAGGTTGCGCAGCACGTGGGCATGCGACTGGGGGCTGCCGTCCCGGTGCTCCCCGATGTCGCCGAACGTGTTCAGGCCGATCAGGATACGGTCCGGGCCCACCGGCTCGGTGGGCCCCAGGACGGTGGGTCCCGCTTCGGGCATGGGGCCCCGGGATGTCGGTTCCTGTCCGGCTCCGGGCAGGGGTTCAGTCATCAGGACTCCTTCAGCCAGCCGGCCAGTTCAGCTGCCCAGTAGGTCAGCACCATGTGGGCGCCGGCGCGGCGGATGCCGAGCACGGATTCGGTGATGGCGGCGCGGCGGTCAATCCAGCCGTTGGCGGCGGCGGCCTCGATCATGGCGTACTCCCCCGAAATTTGGTACGCCGCGACCGGGACAGGGCTCATGGCGCTGACGTCCGCGAGGATATCCAGGTAGCTCATGGCCGGTTTGACCATGACCACATCTGCCCCCTCGGCGAGGTCAAGTTCCACCTCGCGCAGGGCTTCGGTGCGGTTTCCGGCGTCCATCTGGTAAGTCCGGCGGTCGCCCTTGAGCTGGGAATCCACGGCTTCGCGGAACGGGCCGTAGAAGGCTGAGGCGTACTTGGCTGCGTACGCAATAACGGAGGTGTTGACGTGGCCTGCCTGGTCCAGGGCGGCGCGGATGGCGGCCACCTGGCCGTCCATCATCCCGGAGGGACCCAGCACGTGGGCCCCCGCGTCTGCCTGCGCCACGGCCATCTGCGCATAGATGTCCACAGTGCGGTCGTTGTCCACGTAGCCTTCGGCATCCAATACGCCGCAGTGCCCGTGGTCGGTGAACTCGTCCAGGCAAACGTCGCTCATGATCACCAGATCGTCACCGACCTCCGCCCGGACGTCCCGGATCGCCTTGTTCAGGACTCCCTCGGGGTCGAGTGAGGCGGTCCCCTCCGCGTCCCGGGCCTCCGGGATGCCGAACAGCATGATGCCGCCGAGGCCCAGCTCAACGGCTTCCGCCGCGGCCCGCTTCAGGGTTTCGGTGGTGTGCTGGACAACACCGGGCATCGAGGTGATGGGGTTGGGCTCCGCCAGGCCTTCCCGGATGAAGGCCGGAAGGATCAGTTCCGCCGGTGCCAGCCGGGTTTCTGCGGTCAGCCGGCGCATGGCCGGGGTAGTCCGCAGGCGGCGGGGGCGTTGGCTGGGGAAAGTCATGTTCGACGTCCTTCACGTTGTCTGGAATGTGTTCGTACCCGTTGCGGCCGCCGGCAACCTTGCGGCGCCGCCTGACATATCACCCTGGCTCGAGCGCGGCTTCGACGGCGGCCACCAGCCCTTGCGGCGTGGGCTCTCCCGCGATCGCGGCCACGGGGAGGCCCAGCGCGGCGGCCTGGTCCGCCGTCGTCCGTCCAATCACCACCAGCCGGCAGCTGTGCAAGGGCGAAAGGGCAGCGATCCGCCGGACGGCGCTGGGCGAGGCCGCCACCACTGCGTGGATCCGCCCAGCAGCGATTTTCGCGGCGGCTGCTTCCGGTACAAGAAGGGAGTACGACGGCGCGCGTCCCCCCGGCCCCGCGTCCTCCACGGGGATGGCCAGCCGGCGCTCCGCTGCCGCGGGATAGTCGACAGTCCTGTAGGCGGTCACTGCCGTGACGGTGCTGCCGGCCGCCGTCAGTCCCTCGGCGAGGCGCGGAGGGGCGATATCCGCCTGGGGAAGCAGGACCTTCCCGGCACCGCCGGGCCACACTTCCAGGAGGCCTGCGGCTGACTGTTCATCGCGGGGCGTCAGTGCCACGGGCAGGCCGGCGGTTTCGAGAAGCCTCCGGCAGGCCGGTCCGATGGCGGCAATCCGGGTATCCGCGGGGATCCATTGCAGGAGCGCCAGGCCGCGTTCATGCGCCTTCGCGGCCAATACGTGGACTGTGGTGGCGCTGCTGACCACGAGCCAGTCAAACGCGGCGGCGCCGAGCGCATCGCAGGCGACGTCCAGGGAGTGCTGGTCCGCGGCACGTTCGAAGTCGATCAGGGGCAGCAGTAGCGCCTCGGCACCTGCCTCCTCGAGGGCTGCCACGAGGGGCAGCGAGCGCTCCGGGCTGCGGGTGATCAGTACCCGCGCCCCGTTCAGGGGCTTACCCCTCCCAGGCCCGGTGCCGCCGTCGGCTGTGGTGTCCGCCATGGTCAGCCCTCCCCGTGCAGCGGGTGCCGGGCAGGGCGGGAAGGCAGTCCCATGGCCGGCTCAGGAAGCCTGCAGGTCAGCGATGTCGGCGGCACCTGCGGCGAGGAGGACTTCGGCGAGTTCAATGCCCAGCAGGGTGGCCCCTACTTCCGTGAGTCCGTCAGTTGCGCGCTTGTCCCGGACCGACGCGGTGCCGTCCACGGCGCAGACCACGGCCTCCAGGTGAAGCATGCTGCCCTTCCGGAAGGCGTAGGCGCCCACGGGTGCTGCACAACCGGCTTCGAGCCGGGCCAGCAGGGCCCGTTCAGCCGTGACCGCGAGCCGGGTGTCCGGATCGTCCAGAGCGGACAGTGCCTGTGCCAGGACTTCCTTCGAACCTTCTGTGGAACCGGGCCTGGGCGGAGCGTCGGCGGTGCGGCACTCAATGGCGAGCGACCCCTGGCCCGCAGCGGGAAGCATAACGTCCGTTTCGAGGAACTCACTGACGGCATCCAGCCTGCCGATGCGTTCCAGGCCGGCCGCCGCGAGAACTACGGCATCAAGGTCGCAGGACTTTCCGGGAACCACCTGCTGCGTGGCGTTGCCGGGCAGACCGGGTACCCTGCCCAGGCGGGTATCCACGTTGCCACGGATATCCACGATGTCAAGATCGGGCCTGGCGGTGCGGAGCTGGGCCGCGCGGCGGGGCGAGCCCGTGCCCACGGTTGCCCCGGAAGGCAGATCGGCAAGCTTGAACCCGTCCCGGGCACACAGGACATCGCGGACGTCCACCCGCTTAGGAGTAGCCGCCAAACTCAGCCCGACTGCCGCGCCGGTGGGCAGGTCCTTGAGGGAGTGGATCGCGACATCGCACTCGTTACGCAGCAGCGCATCGCGCAGGGCGGCGACGAAAACGCCGGTCCCGCCCATCTGGGACAGCGAGCCGGTGAGGACGTCGCCGTCGGTGCGGATGTGGACGAGCTCCACGGGGAAGCCTCCAACGGCGGCGAGCTGGTCGGCGGTCTGCTGCGTCTGGGTCAGTGCCAGCTTGCTGGCGCGGGTTCCGATGCGGACTGTCACTGCTGCGTTGCTCCCCCGGCAACACCGGTCTGGACGGTGCCGGCCTGGCCCGGCGCGGGCCGGCCCGCACCTGCTTCTCCCGGATAGGGATCATGGCCGGTGCCTACGGTGGTGTCCGCGCCGGCGATGGTGGGCTTTTCGCCGCGGAAGTTCGCGCAGCATCCGGGACGGCAGACGTCGTACCAGGGGCCAAGGGCGGTGACGGCCGGGCGGGCGCTGATGTTGTTGGCAACGGTGCGCTCGGAAATCAGCTCCACCAGGCCGTTGACGAACTTGCGGTGCGTGCCGGGGGTTGGGACGCGGGTGGCGGCGAGACCAAGGTTCGCGCAGGTCTCCAGGGCTTCCGTGTCCAGGTCCCACACAACTTCCATGTGGTCGCTGACAAACCCGAGGGGCACAATAACAATGCCCTTGACGCCCTGGCCTGCGAGTTCCTCGATGGCGTCGTTGATATCTGGTTCGAGCCACGGAACGTGCGGGGCGCCGGAGCGGGACTGGTAGACGAGGGACCACGGGGCGGTGAGGCCTGATTCCTCTTCAACGCGTTGGATGACCGCGGCGGCGGCGGCCAGGTGCTGGGCGACGTATGCCGAGCCCTCGTCGAATTCGCGCGGTTCAGCCTCGGAGCGTCCTGCCGCGTCGGCGTCCCGGGTGGGGATGGAGTGGGTGGCGAACAGGATCTGGACCGGGGCGTCGGGAGTGCCCGCAGCGGCAAGCTTTTCCCGGACCTCCGCCAGGCCCGCGGCGGTGCCTTCGATGAAGGGCTCCACGAAGCCGGGGTGATCGAAGTACTGGCGCACTTTGTCCACCTCGAGCCGGCCATCCAGGCCGGTTTCCGTCAGGGCCATGCCGATGTCCTCGCGGTACTGGCGGCAGCTGGAGTAACAGGAGTAGGCACTCGTGGTGACCATCAGGAGGCGGCGATGGCCGGCGTCGTACGCGTCCTGCAGGGTTTGCGGGATGTACGGAGCCCAGTTGCGGTTGCCCCACAGCACGGGAAGGTCGATGCCCCGGGCCGCGAGCTCGGCCTCAAGGGCGGCCTTCAGCTCGCGGTTCTGCCGGTTGATCGGGCTGATGCCGCCGTTGGCGCGGTAGTGGTGCGAAACTTCCTCAAGCCGCTCGTCGGGGATGCCGCGGCCGCGGGTGACGTTGCGGAGGAACGGAATGACGTCCTCCTGCCCTTCCGGCCCGCCGAAGGAAGCGAGGAGAACGGCGTCGTAGTTCTTGGGAGCCATCCGGCCGGCCTCGGTAACAGGGTTCACGGCGGTCACTTCTGCGGGCTCCCGGGCTTCGAGGGGGCTCATGCCAGCACCTCTGCAACTTCTGCCGGGGAGATGCGGCGTCCGGTGTAGAACGGGATCTCTTCCCGCACGTGGTTGCGTGCTTCCGTGGCGCGCAGGTGGCGCATGAGGTCCACGAGGTCCACCAGCTCGGGCGCCTCCAGGCCCAGGATCCATTCCCAGTCGCCCAGCGCGAAGGAAGAGACAGTGTTGGAGATAACCTGCGGAAAGTCGCGGCCCAGCAGGCCGTGGTCGCGAAGCATCTTGCCGCGCTCGGCATCGGGCAGGATGTACCACTCGTAGGAGCGGACGAACGGGTAAACGCACAGCCACTCGGCCGGTGCCACGCCCCGGGAGTATGCGGGCGTGTGGTTCTTGGCAAACTCGGCCTCGCGGTGCACGCCCATGGCGGACCAGACGATCTCGGTTCCGGCAAAGAGGGTGCTGCGGCGGATATCGCGGATGGCCTGCTGGAGGGCTTCCGGCTTGGGCCCGTGGAGCCACACCATTACGTCTGCATCTGCACGCATCGCGGAAACGTCGTAACTGCCGCGGTGCGTCACACCGGCCTGGACGAGCCGTTCCAGCAGGGCTTCGAAGTCCGTCGCAGCATCGGCGCTGCGGATCAGAGCCTCGGAACGTTTGAAGACCGTCCAAAGGGTGAAGAACTGCTCGGCTGATTCTTCGGTTTTAGTGACAGATTCGGCAGAAGTGTGGCTCATGGTTACAAGTTTGCCCCTTAGTACCCGTCAAGTCGAAACCAGCGAGTTCTACAGTTCGTAGAAGTGCTCAACGTCACAGCAGCGCGGGCTTTCCCGCGCTGCCCTGGCTGGCCTAGGGATTCCGCAAGCGGAAGAAGACCAGGCCGGCGGCGCCGGCAACGCCAACCAGACCCGAGCCAAGCCACACCAGGGCACGTTTTGGCTCCGGCTGCGCACTGAGGGATGCGCTGCTGCGCACGGGACTGCCCGGCATGGCGGCAGCGTACGGCGTCCACCCTGCCTGGGCCTGCGGCACGGAGTAGATCGGCACATATCCAGCCTGGCCGCCCGTTGCGGCCGCTACGGGCGCGGAGACGTCCTCTGCTGCGGCATCCGCAGCGGACTGGCCCTTCCCCGTCACGGCGAGATTCCCGGCCACACTGGAATCCGGCGAGGCAGGCTGCGCCGGGGCCGGCCCGCCAGCCGCGGATGTTTCTGCAGCGGGGGCACCCGGGGTGCGGGGCGATTCCGGCACCGATCCCGCGGGCACGGGCGCTGGCGCCGTTCCCGAAGACGCGGGGGCTGAGCCCGCCGGGGCAGGTGCCGCGGTGCGGGAGGCTGCCGGAGCACTGTCCGCCGGAGCACTGTAGGAAGGGCCGTTGGACGCCGGGGCGCTGGATGTGGGGACCGGGGAAGCCGTGGCAGTGGCCGTAGGCTCAGGCGTTGGAGCCGGCTTCTCCGTAGCCCTGATGGCTGGCCGAAGTGCCGATGGAACCGCGGAGGCGGAAGGAGAAGCAGTCGGGCTGGGGGCAGGGGTCGGCCTGGTATCCGCGCCGCCCTGTCCGTTGCCGGAAGGAGCCTTGCCCTTGGCGTTCTTCCCGTCACGGTTTTGCCCGGGCGCGTCCTCGCGTGCCCGAGCCGGCTTGCCCTTCAGCTGGACCACCACCGGCAGGGATTGGGTGTCCACGGCGGGGACTGCCGGTTCTCCGGGGTCGGGCGATCCCTCAGTCGCTTGTGACGCCGGAACGCCTGTGGTTAGAACCAGTACCGCCCCGATGGCCGCGGCTGCTGCGCCGCGTCGGAGTCCCCCTTGGGTACCGGTCCGGGACATGGAAAGCTCGGACCTGTTGTAAACCATAGTCATCGACCCTAACCATGGGGCCAGCCGATGTGGAAACCGGCGAAGCCGCCAACGGCTGCCCCGAAAAGCCGCGTTTTGGCGCTGTTCTCCCGCTGACCAGCGACGACGCCTCAGCCGGCCAGGTTCCGGATTTGCTTCACCGTGTCGGAAACCACTGCGGCGAGTCCGTTGCCGGCCACCCAGCCGCCCACCACGGCCAGTCCGCCAACCTCGTTGCACGCTTCCCGGATTGCCGTCACCTTCGCGCGGTGTCCGACGGCGGCAAAAGGCAGGGAGCCGCGCCATCGGACGACGTCCCACTCCACAACGTCCTGCCGGCTGATGCCCAGCTCCAGCAGGGCCGATGCGTCCTGAAGCGACGCTGCCAGGAGCTCTTCATCAGTGTCGGGTCCGCCGGGCTGGTTGCCGGCGCCGTCAACGCGGCCGTACGAGAGCCGGATGACATGCCGTCCCGGGCCGGCGGCGGCCGCCAGCCAGTCCCACTTGCCGGTGGCATGGGTCAGGGCCTTTGCCTGGACGCCGGGAGTTTGCGGTGCAACGAGGATGCCGGTGCCGCGGGGACGGCGGTCCAGGTCAGGTTTGTCCAGGACCAGGGTCACGAGCTGCACGTCAGGCCCGGAACCGGGCTGCTTCCCCGCAATTGCCGGGACTGATCCTTCCAGCAGCCCGACGGCGGCCGGCCCGTCCACTGCCACTGCCAGCAGGCCGGCGTCGAACGTCTCCCCTGCCGCATCAACGCGCCACCCCTCGGCTGTCCGCGCCACGGACGTTGCGCGAGTGCCTGTGCGGAGCGTGGCGCCCCGGCCGCGGAGGTCGCTGACCAAGGCGCTGACCAGGGTGTGCATGCCGCCTTCGAGGCCCGCGACGGCAGAGCCCGCCTTGGCCGGTCCGCTGCTGTTGCACCGCTGGGCTGCCACAGCGGCGGCCAGGGAACCATGCTGCCGGAGTCCGGCGCGGAGCCCGGGGGCCACCATGTCGACGTCGAGGAGTCCGGGGTCGGCGGAGTGGACGCCTCCCACAACGGGTTCCACCAGCCGTTCCAGGACCCGCCGCCCCATGCGTGCCCTGACGAGCGCGGACACACTGACAACGTCCGCTGCCGTCCCGACGGACGCCGGCAGGATTCTGTCGAGGGAAGCGCGCAGCGAGCCAAGCAGGCCCAGGGACCGGCGGACTTCGGGATCCCAGGGGCTGGCTGGAATCCCCAGGACACCTGTCTTGGGAAGTTCGCGCGCCCCGTCCGGGAGCTGGACCCAGGCGCCGCCGGGCCGGGGCGCAACAATTTTGTCCGCAAGGCCCAGTTCCCCGGCAAGGCCGGCGACGGCGTCGGACCGGGTAGCGAAGGACTCGGCTCCGCTGTCCAGGGTGAGGCCTGCCACAACATGGCTGCCCACGCAGCCGCCCCACTCCCTGCCGGCCTCGAGGACCGTGACGCTGTGCCCTGCAGCAGCCAGCTCGCGGGCGGAAAGGAGACCTGAGATTCCCCCGCCCAGCACCAGCGCGGTTCGGGCACCAGCCGGGTGAGTCGCCACGGTTACTCCGGCGAGATGGAGTGGATGAGCTCTACAACCCGGGTAAGGACGGCAGGGTCGGTCTCGGGAGGAACGCCATGGCCGAGGTTGAGGACGTGGCCGGGTGCGGCTGCTCCGGCAGCAATAACGGAACGGACGTGGGCTTCGAGGACTTCCCAGGGGGCTGAGAGGAGGGCCGGGTCGATGTTGCCCTGCAGCGGGACAGATCCACCCAGCCTGCGGTTGGCCTCATCAAGCGGCAGCCTGTAGTCAACGCCCACCACGTCCACACCCACGTCCCGCATGGCCACCAGGAGCTCGGAGGTGCCGGTGCCGAAGTGGATGAGCGGCGCCCCCAGGTGCCGCACGTGGTCCAGGGCGCGCGTGGATGCCGGAGCCACGAATTTGGTGTAATCGGCCAGTCCCAGCGAACCTGCCCATGAGTCGAACAGCTGCCCCGCGGAGGCGCCGGCCTCCAACTGGGCCTGCAGGAACATGCCGGACGCGTCGGCAGCCCAGCTGGCGAGGGCGCTCCACGTGTCCGGGTCTGCGTGCATCATGGTGCGGGGCCCGAGGTGGTCGCGTGACGGCTTTCCCTCCACCATGTAGGCCGCAAGGGTAAAGGGAGCACCGGCAAAACCAATCAGCGGGGTGTTCCCGAGTTCGGCCACCGTGAGGCGGACCGCTTCGCGGATGGGTTCAAGCGCCTCCCAGGTCAGCCGCGGCAGCGCAGCAACGTCGGCGGCGGTACGCACGGGTTTGTCCAGGACCGGCCCCACTCCGGGCACGATGTCCACGCCGACGCCTGCCAGCTTTAAGGGGATCACGATGTCGGAGAAGAAGATGCCTGCGTCCACGTCGTGGCGGCGGACCGGCTGAAGCGTGATTTCCGAGGCAAGCTCGGGCCGCAGGCAGGAGTCCAGCATGGCGATGCCTTCCCGGACCTTAAGGTACTCAGGCAGGGAGCGCCCGGCCTGCCGCATGAACCAGACGGGGCGGCGGGAAGGCCTTCCGCCCCGGTAGGCCGTGATCAACGGCGAGTCTGCGGTGCGCCCATCCACCAGTGGATGGTCTGCAGCAAGGGCGCCGGCAGCGGACGTGGCAGGGCTGGAAGTCATGCCTCGATTGTGCCCAAAAACAGCTGCAAAAGATAACGACAGACTGTCACGGTAAGGGCCGCCGCCCTCGCCGTGGCAGGAATCACAGCCCCGGCCGCGCGCTTCCGCGCCGGACAGATGTTCTACCGAGGAACGAAAAAGCTATGATTGACCTGCTGTGGTTCTTTTCTCATTGGTGGCTACACACGCCGACATCGATCTTGAGACCGTTGCTCAGTTGAGCAACGGTGCTTCCGGGATCGCCACATCCGCTCTCTCCGGATCGCCGGCAGTGACGGGTGCGGTGGTCCTTGCCACCTGCAACCGCTACGAAATTTACGGGGAAGCCCCACAGCCGGATGATGTTGAAGCCGCCCGCGCGGCCCTCGTAGCCCAGATCAGCGAAGTGAGCGGGCTGAGCGAACCGCTCGTTTCCCGCTCCTTCAGTACCCGCACCGGCCCCGAAGTCAGCCAGCACCTCTTCGCCGTGAGCGCCGGGCTGGACTCAGCAGTGGTTGGAGAGCGTGAAATCGCGGGCCAGGTACGCCGGGCACTCATCACCGCACAGCACGAAGGAACCGCCAGCTCCGGGCTTGTCCGGCTGTTCCAGGCCGCCTCCAAGACGGCCAAGGACGTCGGCGCCCAGACCGCCCTCGGATCAAGGGGGCTCTCGATCGTCTCCGTAGCCCTGGATCTGGCCACTGACCTTTCCGAGAACCCGGACTGGTCAGCCAAGAAAGTGGTGGTCTTCGGAACCGGAGCCTATGCCGGTGCCACGATGGCGCTGCTGCGTGAGCGCGGCTGCACCGACGTCTCCGTCTTCTCCTCTTCCGGCCGTGCCGAAGGCTTCGTGGCCACCCGCGGCGGTACCGCCCTGGACGCCGAATCGCTCCGCCCCGCCGTCGCCGCCGCTGATGTGATGATCGGCTGCAGTGGTTCGGACACCCGGGTGGAAGCCGACGAACTGGCCCAGGTGCGGGCACATTCGCCGCAGCCGCTGATTGCCATCGACCTTGCCCTGACGCATGATTTCGACCCCGGCGTGGGAGAGCTTGACGGAGTTGAGCTGCTGACCCTGGAGTCCGTCCGCCTCGCTGCCCCCCAGGAACAGGCTGAATCACTGACCCAGGCAAGCGGCATCGTCAGCGGCGCCGCCAAGGCGTTCGAGCAGGAACGGGAGGCCCGTTCCGTGGATTCCGCGATCGTTGCACTGCGGCGGCACACCATGAACGTCCTGGACGCGGAGATGGAAAAGGTCCGCGCACGGCACGGCTGCACCGCCGCGGCCGAGGAAGTGGAGTTCGCACTCCGGCGCATGGTCAAACAGCTGCTTCATGTCCCCACCGTGCGGGCCCGCGAACTCGCCGCCAATGGCCAGCAGGACGAGTATGTGGCGGCCCTGGAGGCCCTCTACGGCATCACCGTGGAGCAGCCGGCCTCCCGCGCCGTACCGCAGGCCGAATGCCCGGTGGACCACAGCGGCCTCGAAAGCGCCTGACCAGTCCCCCTCCCCACTTTGCCCTATCACTTTTGGTCCCTAAAACCTCCGTTTGAGGACCAAAAGTGATAGCTCAACGGCCTTAGTAAACGGGTTTGTTGGGCTCCACCTCGCGCACCCAGGCGAGGATCCCGCCGTCGAGATGGCTGACCCGCTGATAGCCGGCCTTCTGCGCCGCGGCCAGCACGTTTGCGGACCTGGTCCCGGCCTTGCAGAGGAACACAATGTCCCGGTCCTGCGGAAGCTCCTGCCACGCCTCGCCGGCAAGGATCCTTCCCTGCGGGATCAGCACCGCACCATCGATTCGGACGATGTCGTATTCACCGGACTCCCGCACATCCACCAGTTCGAAGTCCTTCAGGCCGGCATTCCGGGACGCGAGCATGGTGGCCAACTGGGTGGCGGTCACAGTGTGCTCGGTGTCCGCCTGCGCCGCCGGAGTAATGCCGCAGAAGGCTTCGTAGTCCGTAAGCTCCGTGATGGGCCCGGCTGCCGGATCCTTGGAGACACGGATTTCCCGCCAGCTTCCCCCGAGGGCGTCGAACAGGGCCACACGGCCCAGCAGTGAGCGTCCGACGCCGGTGATCAGCTTCACTGCTTCCGTGACCATCAGCGATCCCACGGCAGCGCAGAGCATGCCAAAGACGCCGCCCTCGCCACACGAGGGCACGGAACCGGCGGGCGGCGCTTCAGGGTAGAGGTCCCGGTAGGTGGGCCCATGCTTTTCCCAGAAGACGCTCACCTGCCCGTCAAAACGGAAAATGGAGCCCCACACGTAGGGTTTGCCCAGGATGGCGGCGGCGTCGTTGACAAGATAGCGGGTGGCGAAGTTGTCGGCGCCGTCCAGGATGAGGTCGTATTCCGCGAACAGCTCCAGGGCGTTGGAGGCATCCAGCCGGAAGTTGTGCAGCCGGACGTCCACCAGCGGGTTGAGCGCTGCAACAGCGTCCCGCGCTGACTCGATCTTCGGCCGTCCGACGTCGGCCACGCCATGCATGACCTGGCGCTGCAGGTTGCTGAGGTCAACGGCGTCGTCGTCGATGATTCCGATCGTTCCCACCCCCGCGGCAGCAAGGTAGAGCAGCGCCGGTGAACCCAGCCCGCCGGCGCCGATCACCAGGACTCTTGCGTTCTTGAGCCGCCGCTGACCGAGCGCGCCGATCTCCGGAATGATGAGGTGTCGCGAGTAGCGCTCCACCTCATCGGGAGTGAGCTCACCTGCCGGTTCAACCAGCGGATCCAGTGAAACAGTCGAAACATTTGCGGTGAATGTCGAAGCCATACTTCAATGTATGCCCGGGGATACCGCCGGGTCATATTACCCCGAAGTAGAGTGGGGGTAACTGCAAGGGAAAGAAGGACAACTTGGTCCATGAAGCACGGGCTGACCGCCCGTCCGCAGCCGAACCGCAAACCGCTTCGCGCCCCGCCGGGCAACGGTCCGCCCGGCTTCCCCGGGACGAGCGGCGCGCACAGCTCCTTTCCGCAGCGCAGGAAGTTTTCGTAGCCAACGGGTATCACGGCGCAGCCATGGACGAAATCGCCGAGACGGCACACGTCAGCAAACCTGTCCTCTACCAGCACTTCCCCTCGAAGCGGGAACTGTACCTGGCCCTGCTGGAGAGCCACCTGGCATCCCTCACGGACCTGATGCTGGGGGCACTGAACTCCACCACGGACAATGACGAACGTGTGCAGGCCGTGATGCGGGCCTATTTCCAGTTCATCGCCAACGATGACCAGGCCCACCGGCTGGTGTTCGAATCGGACCTCATCAACGATCCGGATGTCAGTTCGCGGCTGGAAACCTTCAACCGGACGTTCGCCGATGCCATTGCCCACGTCATCGCCGAGGACACCAAGCTTCCCCACCTGGAGGCCGAACTGCTGGGCCGCGGGCTTGCCGGGATGGCGCAGGTCAGTGCCCGGTACTGGCTCGAAACCGACGGGAATCTGGACATCAATGTGGCCAGCGACCTCATCTACCGTTTAGCTTGGCGCGGAATCTCTCGCTTCCCCAAAGAGTCCTAGACTACAAATAAGACATAACCCGAGAAACGTGAACCGGCTGGGAGGCCCCCTGTGGAAATTAAGATCGGCGTGCAGAATGTTGGCCGCGAAATTGTGCTGGAATCTGTCCAGGACGCGGACTCCGTAGCCAAGGTAGTTCAGGAAGCCATCACCAGCGGCAACGAACTGCGGCTCAAGGATGACAAGGGGCGCCTGATCATTGTTCCCGGCACGGCTCTCGCCTACGTCGAGATCGGAGCCGAAGAAGTCCGCCGCGTAGGTTTCGGCCAGTTCTAGCCGTACGCCCCTCAGGGCGGGTATTCCAAGGAGAGCCATGCTTTCGCTGACCATTGTGGTGCTGGTGACGGCCGCCGCTGGTTTCATTGTCTGGGCCAACGACAAGCGGCACACGAAATACGGAGTAGTCCTGCCCGCCGCCGTGAGCGTCGGTGTGGGAGCGCTCAGCTGGATCATCCTGATGGCCGCCGGCTTTGGCTACCGGCCGGGAACGACGTGGTTGCCTTGGGTCCTTCCCATGGTTCTGGGCGCGGCAGCAGCAGTTGCCGTGGCCCTCTTCCTGGGCCGCGTAAGGGCCAGGCATGACCTGGAACGGCTTACCGAGGCCCTCAGGCTCTAATCTGATTTCGGGCCGCCCACCACCGTGACCACTGCCCCCGGGGCAGTGGTCACGGGCGGTTAAGAACCCGCTGGGTGTTTGGCCGGCTCGGCAATTGCCCGGAGCGCGGCAGCAGCTTCACGAACCGCCTCGGCGGCGCCCACGTCGCGGGCTGTCACCTCTCCCCCGGCGTCATGGGAGGTATAGCGCAAATACACCCGGTTGTAGCGCCAGTCCAGGTCCGGGTGGTGGTTTTGCTCCTCGGCGAGGCGCCCGACGGCGGCAATCAGCTCAAGTGCGGCAGCCGCCGTCGGCAGCTTGTAGACCGTCACCAGCGCACCCCCGCGGTACAGCCAGTCGGGCAGGACGGCCAGGGCGTCCTCGAGCCGCTCGGGAGAAAGAACATCCTTGCCGGCCATAGCTGCTCCTCGCCTGGGAACTGGCGTCCGCGGCCGCCGGGGGCGGGCTACAGGAACTCGACCCGGCCCTCCATGGCCGACGATGCCAGTGCATGTTCGCGGCGCGGTATCCTGCCGGCCGCTTTTGCCAGCCTACCGGCGATCACCGCGTGTTTGAAGGCCTCCCCCATCAGGGCAGGATTCTGGGCGCGCGTTACCGCTGTGGCCAGCAGCACGGCGTCGCAGCCCAGTTCCATGGCCAACGCAGCGTCGGAGGCAGTGCCGATGCCGGCGTCCAGGACCACCGGCACTGAGGCGCGGGACACAATCAGTTCAATGTTGTGCGGGTTCAGGATGCCCAGTCCGGTACCGATCGGCGCCCCGAGCGGCATCACTGCGGTGGCCCCGAGGTTCTCGAGCCGCAGCGCCAGGACAGGGTCATCGTTGGTGTACGCAAAAACCTTGAAACCCCGGTTGACGAGTTGTTCCGTGGCGTCCACCAGTTCGACGGCGTCCGGCAGCAGGGTGTGCTCGTCAGCAATGACTTCCAGCTTCACCCAGTCGGTCTCCAGCGCCTCACGCGCGAGTTCTGCGGTCAGCACGGCGTCCCGCGCGGTGAAGCAGCCTGCCGTGTTGGGCAGCACGCGGATGCCGTGGTCCACCAGCAGCTGGAAGAGCGAGCCCGTCTCCGCGTTGGAATACCGCCGCATTGCCACCGTGGTCAGTCCCGTCCCGGAGGCGAGGAGGGCCGCGCCCAGGCCGTCCAGGCTGGGCGCGCCGCCAGTGCCCATAATGAGCCGCGAGGCAAGTGCGACGCCGTCAATCACCAGCGGGTCGTCGTGGCCTGCCAGGTTTGGGGTGGTGATGGTTTCGGTCATGGTGTCAGCCTCCCTGTACTGCCGTAACGAGCTCAACGTCGTCGCCGTCCGCGAGCGCGGTGGCAAACCACTGGCTTCGCGGCACCACCTGGGAATTGTGCGCCACGGCAACGCCAAGCTTCCGGCCGTCGCTGGCCTGGCCGCTGGCCGCGAGCGGGCGCCCGGTGACCTGGCTGACGAGCACTGTGATGGAGGCCCCCTCGGGCACAAGGTGCGGGGTTCCGTTCAAGGTGATGTTCATGCTGTTTCCTTCGTGGGCGGTGTGTGGCTAAGGCGGGCAGTGGTCAGGCGGGCACCCGGACTGGTTGAAAAGCGGTCCGGGTTGAACGCGGCCCAGCGGGCGTCCATTTGCCCGTCCAGGAGTTCCCGGCAGACGGCGGCGGCGGCAGGCGCCAGCAGGACTCCGTGGCGAAAGAACCCGCTGGCGATGATGAGCCCGGCTATGTATCCGGAGTCCCGGGCGCCCTTCCCGCCAGCGGCGGGAACCCGCCCGAGCAGCGGCGCGTTGTCCGGAGTTCCGGGCCGGGCTCGGGCAGTGGCCTCCAGCAGTTCGAGTTCGGCCACGGCGGGAACCAGCACCTGCGCGTCGCGGAGGAGCTGGTACACGCCCCCGGCAGACACGGCATCCGTGGCCGACGGCGCGTCCTCACGCTGGGTTGCCCCGATCACCACAGTGCCGTCCCGGCGCGGCACGATATACACCGGTACGCCGCGCACCAGCCCGCGGACGGTGGACGTGACCAGCGGCTGCAGATGCCGGGGCACGGCGAGCCGCAGGATGTCCCCGTAAACGGGCCGCAACGGCAGGCGCAAATCAGCGGGCAATGCTTCCAGCGCTCCTGCGTGGAGCCCGTTCGCCACTACAGTTTCGGCGGCCAGCACCGTTCCGCCGCCCGCGAGGCGAACTCCGGCCACCGCTCCGTCCTGCCAAACCAGCCCGGCTGCCCTGGCCAGGACCGCATAGCCGTCGACGGCGCCGGCTGCTGCAGTGCCCTGCCCTCCGGCTCCGTTATTGTTCCCGCCTTTGTCCGCCGCGCCGTCGCCGGCCAATGCGGTCTGCAGGCAGGCGACCAGCAGCCTCGGGTCCACCTGGTGGTCGGCCGGTGTGTCCAGCGCGCACGCGATCCCCGGGCTGAGCAGGGGCTCGCGTTTTCGTGCGTCGCGGACCGTGAGCGGCTCAACGGCCAGGCCGTTTGCCTGCTGGACGGCGCGCAGGTCCATCAGTGCCCGGCGGTCGGCGGCGTCGGCACCCACGGCGAGGGTCGGCGTCGTGATGTATCCCGGGTCTGCCCCTGACGCTGCCGTGAGTCCGGCGGCGAAGGCCGGCCAGCGGGCGGAGGCGTCCAGCATGAAGTCCAGGAGATCCTGCTCCTGGTAATGCAGCTCGCTCACCGGAGCCAACATCCCGGCGGCAGCCCAGCTGGCGCCGGAGCCCGGGGCGTCGTCGATGACCACCACGGTGCGGCCGGAGCGCTTCGCCTCCCAGGCGATGCTGTGGCCGATAACTCCGCCGCCGATGACTGCCACGTCGGCCTCGATGATGCTGTCCGCACGCCTGCGCGGGCTGCCCGGAGGGCTGTCCCATGATGCACTCATGTGTCTCCTTCCCTACGCCGGCATTAACCGGATCAGGTCAAGCGGTCGGCTCTGACGCCCTCTCAGCCCGGCGCTTTGTGACAGCTGCCGCGGGCTCCCGCAGTACGAGGCAAGTGTAGAGGAACTAGGCTTTTCCCCATGAATGTGTCCAGAACCCCTGCCGCCGGCACCGAAGTCCTCAGCAGCGCCAAGGTCAGCAACGGCCTCAGCGCCGCCCGCCTTTACCTTTGCACCGATGCCCGCAAGGACCGCGGCGGCTTCGCGGAGTTCGTTGATGCGGCGTTCGCCGGCGGGGTGGACATCATCCAGCTTCGGGATAAGACCATCGAGGCAGCCGAAGAGCTGGAACTCCTGGCGGTCCTCAAGGAGGCGGCAGAGCGGCACGGCCGGCTGTGGGCCGTCAACGACCGGGCGGACATCGCCGTCCTGTCCGGCGCGCCGGTCTTCCACATCGGCCAAAAGGACCTGCCCCTGGACGCTGCGCGCACGCTGCTCAACGGCAACGCGGCCATCGGCCTGTCCAGCCATGCACCGGAACAGGTGGACTCCGCCCTGGCTGCGGCGGCCGGCCCCGCCGGGCTGGACTACTTCTGCGTGGGCCCGGTGTGGGCCACACCCACCAAGCCCGGGCGGGCGGCCGTGGGACTTGACCTGGTGAGGTACGCCGCCGAAGCTGCGCGGCAGGAAGGACCGTCCGACGACGGCGTTCCCTGGTTCGCAATCGGCGGCATCGACCACCGCAACGTGGAACAAGTGGTGGACGCAGGCGCACGCAGGATTGTGGTGGTCCGCGCCATTACGGAGGCCAGCGATCCCGCAGCCGCCGCAGCCTCGCTGCTCGCTGCCCTGGACGCACCCAACTCCTGACGTTGCACCTCCGGGGGGCTGGACGGCGGGCTGTGGCGCCCAGGGCCTGGCAGGACGGCACTCCGGGCCGATGCCTGCACTATGGCGGGAATTCGGGCTAGGCTGATTTTCGTGTCACACCATCGGCTGGCTCCCAACGTCCATGAGCACAACAACGCGCTCGAGGCTGCCCTGGGTGCCCTGCGGACCGAGCTTGAGCTGCCCGGCGCCTACCCTGAGGAGGCGGTGGCTGACGCGAAAGCTGCAGTTGAATCCCTGCAGCTCCCTGACCACGACCTCACCGGCGTCGAATTCATCACCATCGATCCGGCATCATCCACGGACCTGGACCAGGCCCTGTTCATAGAGCCCGACGGCGACGGGTACCACGTGCTGTACGCCATTGCCGATGTCCCTGCCTTTGTGACCCCCGGCGGGCCACTGGACGCGGAAACCCGCCGCCGGGGCCAGACCTTCTATGCGCCCGACGGGCGCATCCCGCTGCATCCGGAAGTCATCAGCGAGCAGGCCGGCAGCCTCCTCCCCGGCCAGGACTGCTCTGCGTTCGTGTGGGACTTCCGCCTGGACAGCGCCGCCGAGGTGAAGTCCGCAGCAGTGCAGCGTGCCCGGATGCGCAGCCGCGCGAAGCTCAGCTATAAGGGTGTGCAGGCCGAGCTGGACGCCGGCACTGCCTCACCGGTGCTGCAGCTCCTCAAAGAGGTGGGCCTCAAGCGTGTGGAGCTGGAACGTGCCCGCGGCGGCGCCAGCCTGAACATGCCGGAACAGGAGATTGTCCAGCTTCCCGACGGCGGCTACCGGATTTCCGCCGCTCCCCAGCTTCCCGTGGAGGACTGGAATGCCCAGATATCCCTGATGACAGGGATGGCGGCGGCCGGGCTCATGCTGGCGGGGAAGGTGGGAATCCTGCGCACCATGCCGTCCCCGGACGACCGCTCGCTGAACCACTTCCGGCTGCAGACCGAAGCCCTTGGCAAGCCCTGGGACGGTGAAGTCAGCTACGGCGAATACCTGCGCAGCCTGGACCCCACCGAACCCCGGCAGCTGGCCATCATGCACTCGGCCGGCACGCTGTTCCGGGGGGCCGCCTACACCGCCTTTGACGGCTCCGTCCCCGAGGACGCTCACCAGTCGGCCATCGGCGCCGCCTACGCGCACACCACCGCCCCGCTGCGCCGCCTGGTGGACCGCTTTGTGCTGGTGATCTGCGAGGCCCTGAGCAACGGCGGCGAAGTGCCGGCGTGGGCGCGGAAGGCTCTTCCGTCGCTGCCGGAGATCATGGCCGGGTCCGACCAGCTGGCGTCGCGGATGGAGCGCATGGCCCTGGACACCGTGGAGGCGGCACTGCTGGTCAACCACATCGGGCAGGAATTCGAGGCGATCGTGATCTCCGGGTCCAAACCACAAAAAGAGAACGGCAAAAACGGCAACGGGAACGGGAAGAACGGCAACGGCAATGGCGGTTCGGGCATTATCCAGATCGCCGACCCCGCTGTCACCGCGCGATGCGCCGGTGAACTGGAGTCCGGAACCAAAGTCCGGGTCCGCCTGGTTTCCTCGGATATCGCAACGCGGGAAGTCCATTTCGAGCTCGTGGAGTAGCGGTGCCGCAGAGCCGCCGGGCCGCGAAGCCGGGATTTGCGCTGCCTGCGGCTAGACTGAAGAAGTAGAAATGGATGCCCGGTCGTTGATTTCCTTGATTTGAAACCAACAAGCCCGCCCCTACGCGATCTTGATATACACCCGCTGGTCACCAGTGCCAGCATTTAGATAGCCCGCGATCGGCTTCCACTGGAATTGCGTGCGCGCTTCGAGCGTGCTCCGGAACAGCCTCGCGGCCGGCCCGTTGAGCAGGCAGCGCCATTGCCCAAATGAATAAGGAAACTCCACAGTGAGTGAATTGCATACCCACCAGCTCCTGACCGACGAGTCCGGCACTGAAGTTCTCGAGCCCGAAGAAACCATCATCTCGGACGAGTTGCCCCACGAAATCGAGGAGAAGTCCTTCGCGGACTACAACGTCCGTGCCGACATCGTGGAATCCCTGGCCGACGCCGGGATCACCCACCCCTTCCCCATCCAGGCCATGACCCTGCCGGTGGCCCTGTCCGGCCACGACATCATTGGCCAGGCCAAGACCGGCACCGGCAAGACCCTGGGCTTCGGCATCCCCGCCCTCCAGCGGGTGGTGGGCCAGGACGATCCCGGTTACGAGAAGCTGGCCGTGCCCGGCGCGCCGCAGGCCCTGGTGATCGTGCCCACCCGCGAACTCGCCGTGCAGGTGGCCAATGACCTACAGACGGCGTCCCGGAAGCGCAACGCCCGCATCGCCACCATCTACGGCGGCCGTGCCTACGAGCCCCAGGTGGAGGCATTGACGAAGGGCGTGGAGATCGTGGTGGGAACACCCGGCCGCCTCATCGACCTCTACAAGCAGAAGCACCTGAGCCTGAAGAACGTCAAGATCGTCATCCTGGACGAAGCTGACGAGATGCTTGACCTGGGCTTCCTGCCCGACGTCGAAACCCTCATCGCAGGCACGCCGGCTGTCCGCCAGACTCTGCTCTTCTCCGCCACCATGCCCGGCCCGGTCATCGCGATGGCACGCCGCTACATGACGCAGCCCACCCATATCCGCGCCGCAGATCCCGACGACGAGGGCCTCACCAAGCGTGACATCCGGCAGCTGATCTACCGTGCGCACAGCATGGACAAGATTGAAGTGGTGGCGCGCATCCTCCAGGCCCGCGGCCGCGGCCGCACCATCATCTTCACCAAGACCAAGCGCACCGCCGCCAAGGTGGCCGAGGAACTCGTGGACCGCGGCTTTGCCGCCGCCGCCATCCACGGCGACCTGGGCCAGGGCGCCCGCGAACAGGCCCTGCGCGCGTTCCGCAACAACAAGGTGGATGTCCTGGTGGCTACCGACGTCGCAGCCCGCGGCATCGACGTGGACGACGTCACCCACGTGATCAACTACCAGTGCGTGGAAGACGAAAAGATTTACCTGCACCGCGTGGGCCGCACCGGCCGGGCCGGCAACAAGGGCACCGCGGTCACCTTTGTGGACTGGGACGACATGCCCCGCTGGGGCCTGATCAACAAGGCCCTGGGCCTGAGTGTGCCGGAGCCCGTCGAGACCTACTCCTCCTCACCGCACCTCTACGAGGAGCTGGACATCCCCGAAGGCACCAAGGGCCGCCTGCCCCGCGACAAGCGCACCCTCGCCGGCGTCGACGCCGAGGTCCTCGAGGACCTGGGTGAAACCGGCAAGAAGAACAGCCGCGGCGGCCGCGACGGCGGCCCCTCCCGCGAGCGCGACGGCCGGGAGCGCACCAGCCGCGGCCGCGACAGCAGGGGTGGAAACCGCGACGGCGGACGCACCGGCGGTGACTCTGCGGGCCGCACCGGCGAGCGCCGTCGTCGTACTTCCGAAACAGCTGCAGCCCCCTCTGCCGCCGATGCACCCGCCGCAACCTCAACTGCAACCGAGGGTGAGCAGCCCTCCCGTGCCCGCCGCTCCCGCACGCGTACCCGCCGCCGCAACGGCGAGGTCGTAGCCGGCAGCGAGGCCCCGGCACAGCCCGGCAGCACCGAGGCCTAATACCCTCAATGACTGACACTGTCTGGGCGCCGGACGGCAGCAGCCTGGTGGTACACGCTGATAACGCGGAGTTCCTCCCCTCGCTGCCGGACGGCGCCTTCACACTGATTTATGTGGATCCGCCGTTTAACACCGGCCGGTCCCAGCAGCGGCAGCAGACCACCATGGTGGCCAACGCCGACGGCACCGGCGACCGCGTAGGTTTCAAGGGACGTTCCTACGACACCATCAAGGGCGCGCTGCACCGCTACGACGACGCCTTCAGCGATTACTGGTCCTTCCTGGAACCAAGGCTCGTCGAGGCGTGGCGCCTGCTGGCCGAGGACGGCACGCTGTACCTGCACCTGGACTACCGGGAAGTGCACTACGCCAAGGTGATGCTGGACGCCATCTTTGGCCGGGAATGCTTCCTGAACGAGATCATCTGGGCCTACGACTACGGCGCCCGCGCCAAGAACCGGTGGCCCACCAAGCACGACAACATCCTGGTGTATGTGAAGAACCCGGCCAAGTACCACTTCGACAGCGCCGAGGTGGACCGGGAACCCTACATGGCGCCCGGGCTGGTCACGCCCGCCAAACGCGAACTGGGCAAGCTGCCCACCGACGTCTGGTGGCACACCATCGTCTCGCCCACCGGCAAGGAAAAAACCGGGTACCCCACCCAGAAGCCGGAAGGCCTCGTCCGCCGGGTCGTGGCGGCCTCAAGCCGGCCCGGTGACTGGTGCCTGGACTTCTTCGCCGGATCCGGCACGCTGGGAGCCGTCTCGGCCAAGCTGGGCCGGAAGTTTGTGTGCGTGGACCAGAACCAGCCGGCCATCGACATCATGTCCAAGCGCCTGGGTGCGCACGCCCGGTTCACCTCTTTCCCGCCCAACTAGCTCGCATTAGATGCCGTTTTGACCGCTCAAAACGGCATCTAATGCCAGTCAGTTGGGGTGGGGCTAGGGGCGGACGACGGCGGTCCCGGTGGCCATGTCCTCGATCCGGGCCAGGACCTCGGGCGACGTGAGGTTTTCGCCGAGCAGGTTGGGTTTGCCGGTCCCGTGGTAGTCGGACGAGCCGGTGATCAGCAGGTCATGCTTGGCGGCGAGCCGGCGCAGGAAACCGCGGCCTTCCTCCGGATTGTCACGGTGATCGATCTCCAGGCCCGCCAAACCGGCGTCGATCATTTCCTGGTAGACGCGCTCCCCCACGATGCGGCCCCGGGAGGAGGCCACCGGATGGGCAAACACGGGGACTCCTCCTGCCGCGCGGACCAGTTCGACGGCGGTGGCCGGGTCCGGGGCGTAATGCTGGATGAAGTAGCGGGACCGGGAGGTGAGGATGGAGGCGAACGCCTCGGACCGGTCCTCCACCACACCCGCAGCCACCAGCGCGTCGGCGATATGCGGGCGGCCAAGGGTTGCGCCCGGTGCCACATGATGGATGACGTCGTCCCAGGTCAGCGGGTAATCCTCCGCGAGCAGTGTGACCATCCGCTCGGCGCGGGTCTGCCGTGCATCCTTGGCCTTGGTGATCTCCTCCAGCAGCCCGGCATGTCCCGGGTCGTGCAGGTAGCTCAGCAGGTGCACGCTGATCCCCTGCTCTGTCCGGCACGAAACCTCCATGCCGGGCACCAGCGCCACGCCGTGCGCCACCGCCGCGGCTGACGCTTCCACCCAGCCGGTGGTGGAATCGTGGTCGGTCAGCGCCACCACGTCCAGCCCGGCGCGGGCTGCCGACGCCATCACGTCGGCGGGGTTTTCCGTGCCGTCGGAGACATTGGAGTGGGCATGCAGGTCAATCCTCACCTCCCCAGCCTAGTAGACCGCGGCTCTCCCGTTCATGCCGGTATTCGCACAAGGCTTCGTGCTGGTGAGACGATGGTGCCGTGAACGATGCCGATAACACCCCAAATTCTGCTTCCCAGCCCTTGGAGGAGCGCGTCAACAACCGCTCCCAGCGGCCCAGTTCCGACGCCTTCAAGGCCTTTATGGCCAGCAACTGGGCGCCGTCCAGCCAGGAACTTCCGGCACGCGACGCCGTTGCCAGCCACGCCGCAATCCGGCGCAAGGCCATTTCCGACCAGTTCAAGGGCGAACGCCTGGTCATCCCGGCAGGGCCGCTGAAGGTCCGCTCCAACGACTGCGACTACCGCTTCCGCCCGCACTCGGGCTTCGCCCACCTCACGGGGCTTGGCCTTGACCACGAGCCGGACGCTGTCCTGGTCCTGGAGCCCGCTGGAGAAGGAAAGGGCGACGACGGCGGCAGCCACCGCGCCACGCTGTACTTCCGGCCGCTCGCCGGCCGGGATACCGAACAGTTCTACGCCGACTCACGGTCCGGCGAGTTCTGGATCGGGACCCGTCCCACCCTCGCCGAGTTCGAGGCCCGCCTGGGCCTTGCCACGGCACACATCGACCAGCTCGAAACGGCCATCACCAAGAACGTGGGCGCCCCTGAAATCGGCGGCATCTCCATCCGCCTGGTGCGCAAGGTGGATGAGAACATCGATGCCCTCGTGGACACCGCCCGGTACAACACGGCCAAGGATCCAGACAACCTGGACCTCGCCGTCCTCGATGCCCTCGACGAAAAGCTCAGCGAAGCCCTCTCTGAGCTGCGCCTGCTCAAGGACGAGTGGGAGATCGAGCAGATGAAGCTCGCAGTCGCCGCCACGGTGGAAGGATTCGAAGAAGTAGTAAAGGCCCTGCCCCGGGCACTGACACATGTCCGCGGCGAAAGGGTTGTGGAGGGTGCCTTCTTTGCCCGCGCCCGGGAAGTGGGCAACGAGCTGGGCTACGACACCATCGCAGCCTCGGGCAACAACGCCACTGTCCTGCACTGGACCCGCAACACCGGAAAGATCAACGCCGGCGAGCTCCTGCTGCTCGACGCTGGAGTGGAAGCCGACTCGCTTTACACGGCCGACATCACGCGGACCCTGCCGGCCACGGGGGTGTTCTCCGACGTCCAGCGCAAGGTGTACGAGGCTGTGCTGGACGCCGCCGATGCAGGTTTCGCCGCCGCGCAGCCCGGCACACGGTTCCGCGATGTCCACACGGCCGCCACAACCGTCCTCGCCGAGCGCCTGGCCGAATGGGGCCTCCTGCCGGTCAGCGTCGAGGAGGCGGTCAGTCCTGAGGGCCAGCAGCACCGCCGTTGGATGCCCCACGGAACCAGCCACCACCTGGGCCTCGATGTCCACGACTGCGCCCAGGCCAAACGCGAGCTGTACCTGGACGGCATCCTCACCGAAGGCATGGTGTTCACCATCGAACCCGGCCTGTACTTCAAGGAAGAGGACCTCGCCATCCCTGTCGAATACCGGGGCATCGGCGTGCGGATCGAGGATGACATCCTGATGACCGCGGAGGGTCCGGTGAACCTGAGTGCCGCCCTGCCCCGAAAGGCGGATGACGTGGAGAACTGGATGGCCGGCATCTACCGCGAAGCCAACGGCGCCAACTAGGCACACACAAAAAAGCGGGGCCACCGGAAATTCCGATGGCCCCGCTTTCGCGTTCTGCTGCCCCGTCCTGAATTTACTGCCGGGACCCGCCCGGGCGCTGATCGTCCGCGGGCCGCTCGTCTGCCGGCTGCCCGCCGTCGGCCTGTCCCGCCGAGTGCCGCGCCGGAGCGTGCGGCTCCGGAGCCTGCCGACTTTCGGCCCCCTCGCCTGCTTCGGGATCCTGCGGAATCCGGACGCCGTACTGCGGCCGGCCGTCCGGCAGGTCGGGGTACCGCACCGCCCGCGCCGGTGACTGCACGGGCTGCTGGGCGGCGTCGCCGGGCTGCTGGCCGGCGGGCGCCCCGTACGCAGGGTTCTCCTGCACGGAAGAGCCCGAAGGCTGGTTGCCCGGCGACTGGCCGTACGGGTCATTCCAGCCGGACGGGCGGGCAGGGCCCTGGCCCGGCTGCTGGTAGGGCTGATTCTGGTAGTCGCGCTGTGTGTAGGGACCGTTGCCCGCCGCCGCGTCCGAGCGGGTCATCGGCAGCTGCTGCAGCAGCCGGCGCGCCTCATGCGCAGCTTCCGGTGAGACCACAACGTCGTAGCTGGTGGCCACCACCTGGCTGGTGGACGTGAAGTCACGCTTCCCGCGCTGCATGGCGTAGGTGACGATACCGAAGAGCATAAAGAACGCCGCACCCATCAGCACGGACGTCAGGATGGAAAAGTATCCCGGTGACGGCGCGAAGAAGGAAAGCATCACGCCCACGAAGAGGCCGAACCACATGCCGCTCAGCGCACCGGACAGCGCCACGCGCGGGTAGCTCAGGCGCCCGGTGACCCGCTCCACCATCTTCAGTTCATTGCCCAGGATGGACACCATGTGGACCGGAAACTGCTGGTCCGCGAGGTAGTCAACAGCCTTCTGCGCGTCCAGGTAGGAAGTGTACGAGCCGACGGTGTCACCGGTGGGAACCGCGCGGGCTTCGTCCACGCCGCTGGGCCCGCCAGCCTTGGGAGCACCAAAAATGTTTGCCATAGACCCATTCTTGCCCATGACCATGTGTGCCGCCTGCAAATTCAGCTAAAAGAGAGCAGACTCGGTAGCCTGTAGGAGTGAGCACAACACCTACCCGCGTCTTCGTCGCGCGCCTATTGGGCCTTGACGTCTTCGACCCGCTGGGCGACCGGCTGGGCCGGCTGCGCGATGTTGTTGTGCTTTCCCGCGGCACCCAGGGCGCCCCGCACGTGGTGGGTATCGTGGTGGAAGTTCCCGGCAAGAAGCGGGTCTTTGTGCCCATGACACGGATAACTTCGATCGACCAGACCCAGGTCATCTGCACCGGCCTGGTCAACCTCCGGCGCTTCGAACAGCGCGGCGCCGAGACCCTGGTGGTAGCGGAGATGTTCGACCGCCGCGTCACGCTCCGGGACGGCAGCGGTGACGCCACCATCGAAGACATCGCCATGGACCAGCACCGCTCCCGCGACTGGTTCGTCAGCAAGCTCTTTGTCCGGCGGGGACATTCCCTCTCGCCGCTGAGCCGGCTCCGCCGCAACGAAACCCTCATCATCGATTGGGCTGACGCCTTGCAGGGCCCCCGGACGGAGCCGCAGGCCGCCACCCAGTTCGTGGCGAACCACGAAGACCTCAAGCCCGCGGACTTCGCCGAGGCACTCCAGGAGATGAGCGACAAACGCCGATTCGAAGTGGCCAGCGAACTGCAGGATGAACGCCTCGCCGACGTTCTCCAGGAGCTGCCGGAGGATGACCAGGTGGAGATCCTGTCCGCCCTGGACCTCCAGCGTGCCGCGGACGTGCTGGAGGAGATGGACCCCGACGACGCCGCGGACCTCCTGGGCGAGCTCCCCTCCGCCCAGGCGGAGGAACTGCTCCAGCTGATGGAGCCCGAGGGCGCAGAGGACGTCCGGCGCCTGCTCGAATACGACGAGGACACCGCCGGCGGCCTGATGACCCCGGTACCCGTCATCCTGCCGCCTGAGGCCACGGTGGCAGAAGCACTGGCGCATGTGCGGCGTGAGGAACTCTCCCCTGCGCTTGCCTCATCCATTTTTATTACCAGACCGCCCCTGGAGACTCCCACCGGGCGCTTCCTGGGCGTCGTGCACATCCAGCAGCTCCTCCGGTACCCGCCGTTCGAGCCGCTGGGAAACCTGGTGGACAAGAACCTTGAGCCGCTGTCTGACCAGGCCCACATCAGCGAAGTGGCACGGACCCTGGCTACCTATAACCTGAACTCCCTACCGGTGGTTAATGACGCCGGCCGGCTTGTGGGGGCGGTGACTGTTGATGACGTTCTGGATCATCTGTTGCCGGATGACTGGCGGGCCCATGACGGCGAAGCCCCGATAAGAAGGCTTGGTGGCCGCATTGGCTGACAACAGCGCTCCGAAGAACCCCAACCAGCGGCTGCCTGCCAAGGCGGCGGCGAAGGGCAGCCTGGATACGCCGCTCAGCGGACGCCAGCGGATCCTGCCCAAGTTCTCCCCGGATCCGGATGCCTTCGGCCACGCCACGGAAGGCTTTGCCCGCTTTATGGGCACGCCGCAGTTCCTCGTTTACATGACGGTCTTCGTGGTCATCTGGCTGGTCTGGAACACCTGGGCACCGCTGGCCTGGCAGTTCGATTCCCGCGACCTCGGGTTTACCCTGCTGACCCTGATGCTGTCCCTGCAGGCGTCCTACGCGGCACCGCTGCTGCTGCTGGCCCAGAACCGCCAGGACGACCGCGACCGTGTCTCGCTTCAGCAGGACCGCCAGCGCGCCGAACGCAACCTGTCCGACACCGAGTACCTGACCCGTGAACTGGCATCGCTGCGGATCGCGCTGCGTGAGGTGGCGACCCGCGACTACGTCCGTGCCGAGCTGCGCTCGCTCCTCGAAGACATGCTCGAAGCCCAGGAGGAGCTCCGCACGCATGATCCTTCCGGGCAGGGCCAGCACGAATCACCGCGGGACAAGGTGAAGGAAAAGCTCAAGGAAAAACGGGACAAGCAGCGGAACCCCCGTACCCAGCAGATCCCGCGGGTCAAACCGGGCCATTCCACCCAGGACCGCTAAAGGAGCGCATCATCAATAACACCTCGCTGGCCGGGGCAGTCACTGCCGCCCTGGCCACGGTCATCGATCCCGAACTCCGCCGCCCCATCACCGAACTGGGCATGGTGGAGTCTGTCGACGTGTCCGACGACGGCAAGGTCCGCCTCGTTGTCCTGCTCACCATCTCCGGCTGCCCGTTGCGGGACACCATCACCGCCGATGCAACGAATGCGCTGCTGGCAGTGCCGGGTGTGGCCGCCGTCGACGTCGAACTGAAGGTGATGACGCAACAGCAGCGTGATGCCCTTAAGGAACTGCTCCGCGGTGCCGGCGGCCAGCGCGGCATCCCGTTCAACCAGCCCGATTCCCTCACCAAGGTCTATGCCGTTGCCAGCGGCAAGGGCGGCGTGGGGAAGTCCTCGGTGACCGTCAACCTCGCCTGTGCCCTGGCCGCGCAAGGGCTGAGGGTGGGAATCGTGGATGCCGACGTCTATGGCTTTTCCGTTCCCGCCCTGATGGGCATCAGCCAGGCGCCCACCCGCGTGGACGACATGATCCTTCCGCCGGTTGCGTATGGCGTGAAGGTCATCTCCATCGGCATGTTCGTGAGTGGCAACCAGCCCGTGGCGTGGCGCGGGCCGATGCTGCACCGGGCCCTCGAGCAGTTCCTGACGGACGTCTACTTCGGTGACCTGGACGCACTGTTCCTGGACCTTCCGCCCGGCACCGGCGACATCGCCATTTCCGTGGCCCAACTGCTGCCCAGGGCCGAAATCCTGGTGGTCACCACCCCGCAGGCCGCGGCGGCCGACGTCGCCGAAAGGGCCGGTGCCATCGCCACCCAGACGGGGCAGTCAGTGGCCGGCGTTATTGAGAACATGTCCTACCTGGAAATGCCCGACGGCGGCAGGATGGAACTGTTTGGCAGCGGCGGCGGGGCGGTCCTCGCCGAACGGCTGACAGCCACTGTGGGCGCCGACGTGCCGCTGCTGGGGCAGATACCGCTGGACATCCAGCTGAGGGAGGGCGGCGACGCGGGCGTACCGATCGTCCTGGGCCAGGCCGGAACCCCAGCGGCCGGGGCGCTCTCGAATATTGCCGGGAAGCTGGCGGCCAAGCCACGCGGCCTCGCCGGAATGAAACTGGGACTGCAGCCCCGCTAAGGCTTTCCCGCCAGAGGTTTCCTGTGCGGGCCCGGCTAGGTGGCTTCTGTGTCGAAGGGGGCGGCTTCGCCCGCCGGAAGTGTCTGGAGCACGCGCTCGGGCCGCTTGGTTGCGGCGGCGTCAGCCCCCGCTACGGCAGCAGCGCCGGCCACAGCTGCAACAGCAGCAGGCGCACCGGCGCTG
Source organism: Pseudarthrobacter sp. NPDC058329 (assembly GCF_042879835.1). Lineage (NCBI taxonomy): Bacteria > Bacillati > Actinomycetota > Actinomycetes > Micrococcales > Micrococcaceae > Pseudarthrobacter > Pseudarthrobacter sp. NPDC058329. Next base: position 282,989 of record NZ_JBHVZR010000001.1, on the reverse strand, counting down.
ACGGGCTTGGTGTCATCGTCCAGGAGCGCCTCTTTGATGATGCGCCGTGGATCGTACTGGCGGGGGTCGTACTTCTTCCAGTCGACATCATCGATGTCGATCCCCACTTCTTCCTTGATCTGTTCGCGCGCGCCGGAGGCCATGCGGCGGACTTCCTTGACCAGGTTGGCCAGTTTCTGCGTGTATTCGGGCAGCCGCTGGGGGCCGATCACGAGGACGCCAATGATCAGCAGAAGAAAGAACTCCGGGCCGTTGATTCCAAACACTTTAGGAAGATTACCCTCTCCGGGCTGCCAGTGACGATTCCCGTCCGCCGGCGGCGGGAACTGCCCGCTTTACTGAGTAAATAGAGCCACGATCTTGTTCACGCCGCGCTGCAGCCGCGCAACCACCGCCTCCGGCTCCTGCCCCCGGGGCTTCCCCAGCGCTTCGGCCGAAACACCGTTCCCCGCCTGTTCGCTGAGCCGCTGCAGGATGGGCACGGCGTCGTCAGCCTGTTCCGCAGGGAGGTCGGAAACATAGGTAAACGTACGGCCCTGTGTCCGGTAGGTCGCAGTCCAGGGGGAAGAGGCCAGGATCTGCAACGGCGGACCGGTTTGCCCGACAGCCGGATCAGCTGCCATGCCGGGGGCCGGGCTGTGCCTTTCAGTGACCGTGGCATGGTGCGTCCCGTTGGACAGCTTCAGTTCGACGGCGGGACGGCCCTCGAGCACCATGGCTTTCGCCGACTCGAGGTGGAATCCCATCGCCTCAAGCTCCGGGCACACCCAGCCTTCCGAGCGCAGGCCCGAGAGCCGTTCGGCGCTCAGTGCCCTGCCGTCGGCCGGGGTCTGCGCAGATACGTGGGAGAGGGTTGCCGCAGTTGCAGCACCTGCCGGGAGCGGATCACCAGCCACGGCGAAAGCACCCGCGGCGAGCACTCCGGCAGCGGCGACGGTCCCTCCGGCTGTTAAAGCGAGTACCCGGACCGCCGCCCGGGATACAGGAGGTTGCGGAGCGGTAACCGGCGGCTGGGCTGCCAGCTCCTGGGTCCGGGCCAGGAGCCGGGCGGTCAGGTCATCGCTGGCCGCCGGAATGGGCGCGTCCCGCAGCCGCTCCAGGTACTGGCGCTCCCGGCGCACGGCAGAAGCGCAATCGGGGCAGGTCTGGAGGTGGCTGGCGGTGCGCTGATGCGTGCGGCCGAGCGGAAACTGGGGCGTCATGCGCCGTTCAGAGGATGCCGGCGATGCGCGGCAACGACAGTTTTGGCCTCGAGTGCTGCGGACGCGGGTCACGGTGGGCCAGCTTTTCGCGAAGCATGGTGCGTCCACGGTGGATACGGGAGCGCACGGTGCCGAGCTTAACGCCCAGGGCAACGGCCACCTCATCGTAGGACAGACCCTCAAGGTCGCAAAGAACCACAGCGGCACGGAAGTCCGGCGGAAGTTCCTCCAGCGCAGCCTGGACATCGAGGTCCAGGTTGTTCAGTTCAAAGCTCTGCTCCGGGCCAGGTTCCCGCCCCGGGATCCGCGACTCGGCGTCCTCCGCAAGGGCGTCAAACCGGATACGAGTCTTCCGCCGCGCCTGGTCAAGGAAGAGGTTGGTGGTGATGCGGTGCAGCCAGCCGTCCAGCGTTCCGGGCTTGAAGTTTTCCAGGGAACGGAAGACCCGGACGAATACCTCCTGGGTGAGGTCTTCGGCGTCGTACTTATTACCGGTCAGGCGGTAGGCCAGCCGGTAGACCTTGGCGGAGTGGTTGGTCACCACTTCTTCCCAAGTGGGGCGTACCCACTCGGTCTCGGGATTATTTGTTGCAGGGACAGGTGCCACAACTGGTGATGACATCGTCCACTCCCCTCGTGGAATGCTAACGCCCGGATACTGTTGACATAGCTGATTCGGCGCCGACCACCCTATGGATGAGCGGATAATAATCATTTCAAACTTCGCTGGGAATTTCCTGACTGCAGGAAAACTTCAGCCGTGGGCGCAAGAGCCCGCCTTCACCGGTTGTTGCCGAACAACACAGTAGGCTGTAGAAGACACTCCCCCTGCCGCCCAGAAAGCGAATATCCATGAGCGCCGACAAGTCCACGAGCTGGTCCTATGCAGAAGATCTGCCCGCTGAGGATGAGGTCATGCTGCGGGCCCGGGAGCGTTCCTTTGAACTGGGTGTGACCCCCATCGGGCCGGGCGTCGGCGCTGTCCTGACGGTTCTGGCAGCCTCGTCCAAGGCGCAGACCGCCGTCGAGATCGGAACGGGCGCCGGCGTTTCGGGTGTTTGCCTGCTCCGCGGCCTCGGCCCGAACGCTGTCCTCACCACCATCGACGTGGACGTCGAACATCTCAAAGCCGCACGGGAAGCTTTTTCGGAGGCAGGCAGCCCGGCCAACCGGACGCGGACCATCTCCGGCCGCGCCGGCGATGTCCTGCCCCGCCTCACGGACAGGGCCTACGATCTGGTCTTTATCGACGCTGACAAGCAGGGGCTTCCCGGGTACGTGGAGCAGGCCATCCGGCTCCTGAAGCCCGCCGGGCTGCTGATCGTCAATGACGCACTGGACAAGGACAAGGTCGCCAACCCTGCCGGCCGCGAGGCCACCACGGTGGTCCTGCGCCAGGTGGGAAAGAGCATCCGCGACGACGACAGGCTGGCATCGGCCATGCTTCCCACCGGCGATGGCCTGCTGGTAGCAGTCAAAAAATAAGACAGGGTCCGCAGCCCAAAGGCATGCGGACCCTGTCCTGCATGATTACTCGGTGACGCCGACCAGGCATTCCTTGAGGTTTGCTGCCTCGGCAGCATTCAGTTCGACCACCAGGCGCCCGCCGCCTTCGAGCGGGACGCGCATGATCAGGCTGCGGCCCTCCTTGGTGACTTCCATTGGGCCGTCGCCGGTACGTGGTTTCATAGCCGCCATGAGGAATTCCCCTCCATTTAGTCCCAGGACTGATCAGCCCGGGTGGGCTGTGTCCGCATGTAGATCAAGCTGCCATGGCGGAGTGGGTGGCTACCGCCGGGGCTGCACGTATTCTGAATGCTTTTTGTCCTTGCTTACCTACCATTATCGCGGAATTACCCGTCCGTAGCTAATCGATGGACATTTGCGGGCCGCCCCAATTTGCACCCTGACCTGCACGGAAGCCGAAATTTCTATGGCGGATAATCGCCGCCGCCGGGCAGCTGCGCCCACGCCCACAGCCACACGATCCAGACGATCTGCAACAGCACGAACATCACCACAACGGTTCCCCGGTATGCCTTGGACCGGGACAGGAGTGCGGCGCCGAGCGCCAGGGGGAAAAGCGGCAGCAGCATACGGAAGGTACTTGTCTGCGGGTGGAGGAACATCACCAGGTACCCCATGTAGCAGGCACACCACAGGCGGAGTTCGACGCCGATCCTCACCACCGGCGGCAGGTACAGCATTGCGCCGAAGAGGGCTGCAAAAATGAACGGTGCCAGCACTCCGAGCACCGGACCGAAAAGGTCGACGCCGGCGTCGAACCAGGGTTTGAACGGCACCAGGTCATGGCCACGCCACACGGTTTCTGTCTTGGTGTAGGCCTGGATATCCCCCGTAGCCACCCACGCCGCGGCCGGCCAAGCCAGCGCCGAGAGGCCTGCCACTGCCGTAAGGATGGTCAGCGCCGCGAGGTCCCGGCCGGAAGTCCGGGCTGCATCGTCCCCGCCGCGGAATCGCTGCACCAGCCGAAGGATCAGAAGGAGCCCCAGCATGGCCGCGAACGGAACGCCCACCGGACGCGAGAGGCACAGCACCACCACCACCGGGATGGCCCACAGGTACTGCCGCCGGACCACAAACAGCAGCGAAGCCGCGAGCAGCAGCAATGACAATGGCTCCGCATACGGCACCTGGAGCACAGCGGATACGGGGAAAGTGGCGAAGAACGCCACCGCCCACAATGACGGGCCGGATGCTGCCTTATGCCGGAAAAGCACGTAGACCACCAGCGCGGCCGCCAGGCCGGACAGCATGGCGACAATGGTCAGCGAGGCAGCGGGGGCCAGCCCGGTCAGCCTGCTGAGCGCCCCTGAAAGGGAGGGATACAACGGATAGAACGCCCACGTATTTTCCTGGACATTGCCCGCGCCGTCCACGGGAAGCGTCGTGGGATAGCCGTTCGTGATCACCCTGCTGTACCAGCGCGCGTCCCAGATGTTGATGAAGTTCCAGTAGTCGGGCTTGGCCGGGAACCAGGGATTGGGCCCCTGGTGCAGGGCCGCGGCCATAAAAATCCCGGCGCTGGTGAATCGCGCCATAATGTAGATGGCCGTCACCTGGAGCCACCAGGGCCAGCCCCGGACCGTTTCGCGGGAGCGGGCGGCGAGCGCCTGGACGGCCGCTGAGACTCCAGTTCCCCGGCGGGTGGCCGTGCTCAAGCCTTGTCCTCCGCTGCTCCCGACCCAGCGTCCGCAGGACCGCCGGCCCCAATTGCGCGTGGTTCTACCTGCGTACCTGTCGCGGCGGACGGACCCGCTTCTTCCCCGGCCTGAAGCCTGGCTTTCAGGGTCTCCACTTCATGCCGGCTGGCCTCAAGCTGGTCCCGCAACTCATCGAGCACCTGGTCCACCTGGTCCATCCGGTAACCCCGCAGTCCCAGAGAAAACCTGACGCGGTCCACATCGTGGGGGGCAGCATTGGCCGGCAAAAGGACAGGCGGCAGGTTGGCCGGGGGCTGTTCAAGACCGGCATCGAGAAGGGCGGGCAGCGCGCGGCCGCCCGGCTTTCCGGAACGGCCCCCTACGCTGACCCACAGGACGGCGCCGATCAGCGCCACGGCGAGGAAGACCAGGAAAAAAGTCACTACCCCATCGTGCCAGACCCGGCCGTCTTCGCTACTCCGGGCGTTGTTCGCCGTTCAGTGAAGGGGTGATGCCTACGGCGAGTACCCGGTTCACCGCTTCCGCGGGGTCATCCACCACCTGGATCAGGTCCAAATCCTTTTCGGACACCATGCCCTCCGCCACCAGGGTCCCCCTGATCCAATTGATCATCGGACCCCAGAAATCGACCCCCAGCAGCACGATCGGGAAGGATGTCACCTTCCGGGTCTGCACCAGGACCATGGCTTCGAAGAGTTCGTCGAGCGTGCCCAGGCCGCCCGGAAGGACGATGAATCCCTGCGCGTACTTGACGAACATCGTCTTGCGGGCAAAGAAGTACCGGAAGTTGATGCCCAGGTCCACCCACTGGTTCAGGCCCTGCTCAAACGGGAGCTCAATGCCAAGGCCCACAGACACGCCGTTACCCTCAACAGTGCCGCGGTTGGCCGCTTCCATGGACCCCGGGCCGCCTCCGGTGATAACTGCGACGCCGGCCTCCGCCAGCTTCCGCCCCACTTCGACGCCCATCTCGTAGTACGGGCTTCCAGGTTTGGTCCGGGCTGAACCGAAGACGCTGACGGCCGGGCCGAGGTCGGCGAGGGCGCCGAAGCCCTCCACGAACTCGCTTTGGATCCTGAGCACGCGCCACGGATCGGTGTGCACGAACTGCCCGGGGCCCTTGGTATCAAGCAGATGCTGGTCGGACATCTCCACCGATGCCTGCTTGCGGCGAAGTTCGAGGGGTCCTTTACGGCGCGGCTGGGTATTTTTGGCCGGATCTGCACTGATGCTCATTCCCCAAGGCTAACCTGACTCCGGGAGGTATCTCTTGAATCACGATCCGCAGGAACTTGGGGTGATTCGCATCATAAGCTGCCGTTCTTCGCTAGATTCTTCCTATGACTACTCATGTGCCCGGTGATGCCCTCGTCTCCCTGAACGCCGTAAATAAGCACTACGGCCAGCTGCACGTTTTGAAGGACATCAATCTGCAGGTCCGCAAGGGCGAGGTTGTTGTGGTCATCGGGCCGTCGGGCTCCGGTAAGTCCACCCTGTGCCGCGCTATCAACCGTCTTGAAACCATTGAAGGCGGCACTATCAGCATCGATGGAAAGGTTCTTCCCGAGGAAGGCAAGGAGCTCGCGCAGCTTCGGGCCGACGTCGGAATGGTCTTCCAGTCGTTCAATCTGTTCGCGCACAAAACCATCCTCGAAAACGTCACCCTTGGCCCCATCAAGGTCAAAGGCGTTCCGAGGGCAGCTGCGGACAAGGACGCCATGGCGCTCCTTGAGCGGGTAGGCGTCGGCCACCAGGCCCCAAAGCTCCCGGCCCAGCTGTCCGGCGGGCAGCAGCAGCGCGTTGCCATCGCGCGTGCCCTGGCCATGAAGCCCAAGGTCATGCTCTTCGACGAGCCCACCTCTGCCCTGGACCCCGAAATGATCAACGAGGTCCTGGACGTGATGATCCAACTGGCCAAAGAGGGCATGACCATGATCGTGGTCACCCACGAGATGGGGTTCGCCCGGAAGGCCGCGGACCGCGTGGTCTTTATGGCGGACGGCCAGATCGTCGAGGACGCCACCCCGGAGGAGTTCTTCACCAATCCCAAGAGCGACCGCGCCAAGGATTTCCTCTCCAAGCTCCTTACCCACTGATTTCACCAACGAACCAACACTCAGAGTTCGCATCCAGGCCGTGACCCACGGCCATCAATGAAAGGAATGTCATGAAGGCATTTATGACCCGGCGGAAGTCATTCTTCGTGGCCGCTACCGCTGCCCTCGCCCTGTCCCTGAGCGCCTGCGGCGGAGGCGGCGCCGGCACCACCAGCGACCCCACCGTGGCCGAAAAGCCCACGTTCGCTGCCGGCACCACCATGGAAAAGCTGGCCTCGGCCGGCACCATCAAGATCGGCACCAAGTACGACCAGCCGCTCTTTGGCCAGGTGGGCCTGGACGGTAAGCCCGTAGGCTTCGACGTCGAAATCGGCAAACTGATCGCCGCCAAGCTGGGCATTGCCGCTGACAAGATCGAGTGGTCCGAGACGGTTTCGGCCAACCGCGAACCGTTCATCGAGCAGGGCAAGGTTGACCTGGTGATCGCCACCTACACCATCAACGACAAGCGCAAGCAGGTTGTCAGCTTCGCCGGCCCGTACTACGAAGCCGGCCAGGCCCTGATGGTGAACAAGGACAACGACACCATCAAGACCCCCGAAGACGTTGCGGGCAAGAAGGTCTGCTCGGTCACCGGTTCGACGCCGGCCGCCACCATCGTGGACAAGTACAAGGCCGAACTGGTCCCGGCCGCCACGTACTCCGCCTGCCTTGAGCCGCTCCGCAACAAGCAGGTTGAAGCCATCACCACCGACAACGTGATCCTCGCCGGCTTCGTGGACAAGGAACCGGATGCCTTCAAGCTCGCGTCCGACGAGACGTTCACCAAGGAGCCCTATGGCATCGGCCTGAAAAAGGACGATACCGAGTTCCGCAACTGGATCAACGACCAGCTGGAGTCCTTCCAGTCGGACGGGACTTACAAGTCGGCTTGGGAAGCTACCGCAGGCTCAGTCATTAAGACTGCCCCTGAGCTGCCCGCGCTCGACCGTTACTAGGTAATTCAGTGGTTGCCGGGGCTGCGACGCGGTCCCGGCAACCACTGTTTCCACCCGTCCACGCCCAGAGCCGAAGGATCCAATGGACGTCATTCTTGAAAACCTCCCCCTGTATTGGAACGGGTTTCTCCGCACACTTTTCCTTTCCGCAGTTTCCGGCGTTATCGCCCTGGTGCTTGGGACCCTCCTCGCGGCAGCCAGAGTTTCCCCGGTGGCAGCGCTCCGCGGCTTCAGCACCGTTTATGTGGAGGTTCTCCGCAACACTCCGCTGACCATCGCCTTCTTCTTCGCAGCGATTGTCCTTCCCCGGCTCGGGGTGAAATTCGAGCAGTTTGAGGTCGCGGCCATCATTGCGCTCAGTACCTACACCGCAGCGTTCATCGCCGAAGCTGTCCGCTCAGGTGTCAACAGCGTCCCGGTGGGCCAGGCCGAGGCCGCCCGCAGCATCGGCATGAACTTCGGGCAGGTCCTGAACCTCATCATCCTGCCCCAGGCCCTGCGGACGGTGATTCCGCCGCTGATCAACATCCTGATCGCCCTGGTCAAGAACTCCTCTGTGGCCGGCGCGTTCTTTGTCCTTGAGCTGTTCGGCTACGGCCGGCAGCTGGCCAATGCCAACGGCGATGCAGTGATCCCCGTTCTGCTGGGCGTTGCGTTCTTCTATCTGCTCCTCACCGTTCCGTTGGGCATACTGGCCAGCACGGTGGAGCGAAAGGTGGCGATTGCCCGATGAGCTCAGTCCTTTATGATGTTCCCGGCCCCAAGGCCCGGCGAATCTCCCTGATCGGTTCCATCGTTGGTTCGCTGCTGATCCTGGGCCTTCTGGCCTGGATCATCATGACGTTCGCCCAGCAGGGCATTTTTGAAGGGCGCCGCTGGCAGATCTTCACCCGCGCCGACGTCTGGACGCTCCTGGCCAACGGCCTGGGGGCAACCCTCAGCGCCGCCGCGCTGGCGGCTGTCATCGCCTTCCCGCTGGGACTGCTCCTCTGCCTGCTGCGCATCGCGGATGCGGCCTTCATCCGGATCCCCATCCGGGTACTGCTTGAGTTCCTCCGCGGTATGCCTGTGGTCCTGATGATGCTGTTTGTCCTCCTGGGCTTTGGCACCTCACCGTTCATAGCCGTCGTCACCGGCCTGGTGCTCTACAACTCGGCAGTGTTCGCGGAAATCATCCGCGCCGGCATACAGTCGCTCCCCAAGGGGCAGCGGGAAGCCGGGCTGGCCATTGGCCTGACCAGCTTCAAGTCCCGCATGCTGATCGAACTTCCCCAGGCAATCCGGCGGATGATGCCCTCACTGGTGGCACAGATGGTAGTGCTCCTGAAGGACACCTCGCTGGGCTACATCGTGGCGTACGGCGAACTCCTGCGCGCCGTCCAGGTGATGGCGGACTTCCTCGGCACGCAGTTCCTGTTCCCCATCTTCTTTGTGGCCGCGGCGATCTACATCGCCATCAACATCATCGTGTCCCGCATCGCGGTGTGGATCGAACGCCGCGGATCCAAAAAGGCAGCAGGCGGGGTTGCCAAGCCGGAACCTGAAAAGGCCGAAGCACCGGTTCCCTGACAGTTCCAACAGCAATGGCCCGGACCTCTTGGTCCGGGCCATTACCGTTTAAAGGTCAGGCCGCCAGCCAGTCCTGCAAAGCCTGCAGGCATTTCCTGATGGCATCGGCATGCACGTGTTCGTTGTCCTTGTGCGCCAGCAAGGGATCCCCCGGGCCGAAGTTCACCGCCGGGATCCCCAGTTCACTGAAGCGTGCGACGTCGGTCCAACCGTATTTGGGCTTTGGCTCGGCTCCCACAGCGGCAACGAAGGAAGCTGCCGCAGGGTGCTGAAGTCCCGGCCGTGCGCCGGCGGCGGCATCGGTGCGGACAACGTCAAAACCTTCGAGCAACTCCCGTACCACTGCCTCGGCCTGGTCCGGGGTCTTGTCCGGCGCGAAGCGGTAGTTGATCTCCACCACACACTTGTCCGGAATGACATTGCCCGCAGTGCCGCCGTTGATTCTTACCGCGTTCAGGCTCTCGCGGTATTCCAGCCCATCGACGTTGACGGTGGCTGGTTCATAGCCCGCCAGCCTGGCCAGGATGGGTGCCGCCGCATGGATGGCGTTACTGCCCATCCAGGCGCGGGCAGAGTGGGCCGCCTCCCCCACCGTTGTTGCTTCGAACCGGCTGGTGCCGTTGCATCCGCCCTCCACCGTGCCGTCGGTAGGCTCCAGCAGGATGGCGAAGTCGCCGTCAAGCAGGTGGCCATGGTTGCGCACCAGCCGGCCCAGGCCGCTTTTCACGGCCTCCACTTCTTCGTGGTCGTAGAAAACAAAGGTGACGTCCCGCTTGGGCTGCGCGCCGCCGTCGAACATCGTGGCGGCAAGCGCGAGCTGCACTGCGACCCCGCCCTTCATGTCGGTGGCGCCGCGGCCGTACAGGATTCCTTTCCCGGGGACGCCGGACTCCCAGCTGGAGGGGACGGTGCCCTTTGACCCTTCGGTCAGTGGCAGCGGAACTGTGTCCAGGTGCCCTGCGAGGATGACGCGTTCCCGGTTGCCCAGCTCCGTGCGGGCGATTATCGAGTCGCCGTCCCGGACAAGGTGCAGTTCCGGGATGGTCAACAAGGCCGCTTCGATGGCGTCAGCCAACCCAGCCTCATGTCCGGACACGCTGTTGATGTCCATGATGGCGGCAGTAAGAAGCGCAACGTCCTGGCGCAGGTCGAGTGGAAGGGTGGAAGGTTCAGAAGCGGTTTTGGCAGTCACGAAGCCAGTCTAGTTCGGAGCAGGTCCCTGGCCGTCGATAGACTGGGACCATGACTGAGACTGCTTCCTCCGCTGTGCCCGAAACCCAGAACGCCCCCACCGAAGAACGCTCCGCCTACGGCTTCGGCGTGGCCACCATTGCGTCTGCCAGAGGCAAGGAAACAGGTGATGCCACCGTCCTGGACGTCTGGTTCCCGGCACCGGCCCTCGGTGTTGCTGCGGAAAACCTGCGCGCCGTGGAGAACGCGGACGACGTCCTCACGCGGATCGCCGATGCCGGCACTGACGAGGACCGCGGCACGGAACAGAAGGTTGTTTTTGTCCAGGTCAACCTTGACGAAGCCCCCGCTGACACCGCCGACGCCTACCTGCGTCTGCACCTGCTCTCGCACCGCCTGGTCCGGCCGAACACCATCAACCTGGACGGCATCTTCGGCAAGCTGCCGAACGTTGTGTGGACCAACTTCGGACCCGCCGCGGTGGAGGGCTTCGAACTGACCCGCGCGCGGCTTCGCCGCCGCGGGGCAGTCACCGTTTACGGCATCGACAAGTTCCCCAGGATGGTTGACTACGTAGTCCCCACCGGCGTCAGGATTGCCGACGCCGACCGCGTCCGCCTGGGTGCCCACCTGGCCGAGGGCACCACCGTCATGCACGAAGGCTTCGTCAACTTCAACGCCGGTACGCTGGGCACCTCCATGGTTGAGGGCAGGATTTCTGCCGGCGTGGTGACAGGCGACGGCAGCGACGTCGGCGGTGGAGCATCCATCATGGGCACGCTGTCCGGCGGCGGCAAGGAAAAAATCACCATCGGTGAGCGGGTCCTGCTGGGCGCCAACTCCGGCGTGGGCATCAGCATCGGCGACGATTCCGTGGTTGAAGCCGGCCTGTACGTCACGGCCGGAACCCGGGTGCAGGTACCTGGCCCCAAGGACGAGGCGGGTGCGGACACCACCAAGATCGTGAAGGCTGCAGAACTCTCCGGCGTCCCCAACCTGCTGTTCCGCCGCAATTCCACCACCGGCGCAGTGGAGGTCCTTCCCCGCGCGGGCCAGACCGTGGAACTGAACGACGCCCTGCACGCCAACTGATTCTTATGGCACGAAACCGCGGCCTGCGCCGCCTCCTGGTGCTGCTGCTCGCCCTCGCACTGGTGGCCGGCGGCATCTATTCGGCGGTGTTTTTTGTGCAGCGTTCCGAGACCCTGGTCTCGGAACGCTGCACTGCCGTTGTAGGTGGAGGAACGGCTGAGCTGGCTCCGGACCAAGCCGTCTACGCTTCCCTGATTACCGCCGTCGCCGTCCAGCGCGGACTCCCGCCGAGGGCGGCCAGCATTGCACTTGCCACCGCCATGCAGGAGTCCAAGCTCCGGAACATCGCCCATGGAGACCAGGCAGGCCCTGACTCGCGCGGACTGTTCCAGCAGCGTCCCTCCCAGGGCTGGGGAACCGAGGCGCAGGTGATGGACCCGTACTACGCGGCGAACGCCTTCTACGACGCACTGGTCAAGATCCCGGGCTACGAGTCGATGGAAATCACCGAAGCGGCACAGACAGTCCAGCGGTCCGCTTTCCCTACCGCCTATGCCCGGCACGAGCAGATGGGACGCTCCTTTGCCTCCGGGCTGTCGGGGCAGACCGCCGAGGCGGTCCAATGCACACTCCGTTCCGCAGCCGCCGCCGGCGACCCCGGCGCCGTTTCAGCCGGACTGGCCCAGGCTTACGGGCCATTGGATACGGCAGTGGAAGGCCAAACACTCGTGGTCGAAGCCAGCGGCAACCAGGCGTGGTCCGTTGCCCAGTGGGCAGTTGCGAACGCCAAGGGCTACGAAGTGACGCAGGTGCAAGTGGCAGGACGCAGCTGGGACCGTGGCCAGCGGAACGGCTGGCAGGAATCATCCGCCGCTGAGGGCCAGGTGCGGATCACTGTTTCGCCGGCAAGCGCCTAGGCTGGGCTCCCGCCGGGCTGCCTAAGCCAGGATTTCCACCACGGGCTGGACATAGCTCCGGAACAGGTCCGGCTGGCCCATCAGCTGGTGGCTCATAATGATCTTGTCCGGCTCCAGATACCATGCACGCTGCTCATTCAACGGCAGTTCGATGATGGTCAGCGTGAAGTCACGGGCGTCCCGCCCTACCTCCAGCAGCCTGTCATCCACCATGTCCTCCAGCAGCTGGTCCGCACCGATGGCAGCGCGTTCCGCTTCCAGCTCGGCGTATTCGCTCCGGCGCTCCCGCGCCCAGGTGAGGGCAGAGCCGAAGTGTGCCTGGAGTACGCGCTGCAGGGCCGGCGAATTGCCAAAAGCCTCAAAACCGGGCGGCGACAGTTCCGGGGACGTCTGCGGGTGGGCCTTGAGCAGCTGCGCCCACCAGGCCTCCCATTCGGTTTTGAGCACGCTCAACCCGCCAACATCCGCGGTGAGGTGGGAGTGGTCTGCATGACGGATTTTTGGAGCGGCGTGCGACAGTGCGGGATGACCTGCACCGTCCAGCCCGGCTGCATCACGGACATACAGGGCGATCATCATGGGCCCGGACGTGTCGGTGGTGATCTGCCACCCGGAACCGCCTGTTTGGTGCATCCGAAATCCTTCCCTGGCGCTGTTACCGGGTCTGTTGATCCGGTTCCACGCCCCCGGTTATCAGTCTATTCCCCCACGTTGCCGACGTTAACGGCAGTCACCCCTCCAGGCCATCAAGGTGCCGCTCCATAACATCGAGGCACATGGCGGCCGTCATCCAGCCCGGCTGGAGCATGGCATGCAGGCACAGCCCGTCGAGCGTGGCCAGGAGCCTCTCGGCTTCCACCACCAGTGTGTCTTCAGACGCACCTGCCGCTACCAAGGTGGTGACGACGCGTCCCATCAGGGCTGCGACTTCCCGATGGCTGCGGTCCGCCTCAGGCGCGAGGAACTCCCTGATCCTCGCGGCATTGCGGAAAGCCATCCAGACGCAGGCCTCCACTGCCCGCTGTTCATCCAGTGGCAGCAGTTCGCTCAGGAGTGTTAAAACGGCCTCCCGGTGTGCAGGGCTTGCGGGCGGGTGCTGCTGCAAGGCGGGCAGGGCCCGCTCCAGCCTGGCCACGATGCTGTCGATGACCCTGGCGAAGGAGTAAGTGAGGAGTTCCTCGCTCCCCGCGAAGTAGTGGCGTACCGACCCGACGGCGAGTCCCGCCTCGTCTGCCACTTCCCGCAGTGACGCCCTTTCGAGTCCGTCGACGGCGATGATCCGCCAGACCGCCTCAACCACTTCCTGGCGCCGAACTTCGGCATTGACAATTTTAGGCACTCAACTTTTTAGCACAGGCGTGCTCAAAAGAACGCCTGACCCGCCGTTCGGCAGGAAAGTTGTGCTGCCCGCCATCCGGGACACACCGGCGGAACAGTGCCCGGTTGGGATAGCGTTGGAGGCATGAAAATTCTGGTCACAGGGGGCACCGGCTACATCGGTTCCCACACTGTTCTGTCCCTGCAGGAAGCCGGCCATGACGTGGTGGTTATCGATAACCTCGTCAACTCCAGCGAAGAATCGCTCCGCCGGGTAGCGGAACTTACCGGCAAGACCGCAGAGTTCCACGACGTTGACCTGGTGGACGAAGCCGCCGTGGAGCAAGTGTTCGCCACTAACGCGATCGACGCCGTGATCCACTTCGCCGGGCTGAAGGCCGTGGGCGAGTCGGTGCGCGAGCCGCTGAAATATTACTACAACAACCTGGTGGGGACCCTGAACCTCATCCGGGTTATGGACCGGCACGATGTCCGCTCCATCGTCTTCAGCTCCTCCGCCACTGTCTACGGCGAGCACAACCCCATCCCCTACGTGGAAAAGATGGAGATCGGGGCCAACAACCCCTACGGCCGCACCAAGGAACAGATCGAGGACATCCTCTCGGACCTGGGATCCGCCGACAACCGCTGGCATATAGCCCTGCTGCGCTACTTCAACCCGGTCGGGGCGCACCCCTCCGGCAGGATCGGCGAGGACCCGCAGGGCATCCCGAACAACCTGGTGCCCTTCATCGCCCAGGTGGCCGTGGGCCGCCGCCAAAAGCTGATGGTGTTCGGGGGCGACTACGACACCCCGGACGGCACCTGCCTGCGCGACTATATCCACGTCGTCGACCTCGCCGAAGGCCACGTGGCCGCACTGAACCATGTGGCGGACCGCGCCGGCGTCTTCCGCTGGAACCTCGGCTCCGGCAAAGGCTCCTCCGTACTGGAGGTCCTGCGCTCCTTCGAGAAGGCAGTGGGTAAACCCATCCCCTACGAAATCACCGGCCGCCGCGCGGGCGACCTGCCGGCATTCTGGGCCGACGCCACCTCAGCCCTGGCGGATCTCAGCTGGTCCACCACCAAGACCGTGGACGAGATGTGCGAGGACCACTGGCGCTGGCAGAAGAACAACCCACAAGGCTACTCGGCCTAGCAGCGATTGCTCCCTTAGCGGCCTTTTAGGAACCCTTTTAGGAACCCATAAGGGCCGCCTTGGAGCACTCGATCGGGATTAACGACGGCGGCCGGTTACCTTCGTGGAGAAGGTAACCGGCCGCCGCCGTTTGGTTTTAGCGTGCGGGGTAGTCCCGCTCGGGCTCGCCGATGTAGAGCTGCCGCGGGCGGCCGATCTTGGTGTTCGGGTCGCTGATCATTTCGCGCCACTGGGCGATCCAGCCAGGGAGGCGGCCGATGGCGAAGAGCACCGTGAACATCTTCTCGGGGAAGCCCATGGCCTTGTAGATAAGGCCAGTGTAGAAGTCCACGTTCGGGTAAAGCTTGCGCTGGATGAAGTAGTCATCGCTCAGCGCCTTCTCTTCCAGGCGCAGGGCAATGTCCAGCAGTTCGTCGTTGCCGCCGAGCTTGGTGAGGATCTCGTGGGCCGTGTCCTTGACGATCCTTGCGCGTGGATCGTAGTTCTTGTAGACGCGGTGCCCGAAGCCCATAAGGCGGACCCCGTCTTCCTTGTTCTTGACCTTCTCCATGTAGTCCTCGGGCTTGGTGCCGTCGGCCTGGATCTGGCGGAGCATCTTCAGCACTGCCTCGTTGGCGCCGCCGTGAGCGGGTCCGAACAGGGCGTTGATGCCTGCCGAGACGGAGGCGAACAGGTTGGCGTTGGAGGAGCCCACCAGGCGCACCGTGGAGGTGGAGCAGTTCTGCTCGTGATCCGCGTGCAGGATCAGCAGGAGGTCCAGGGCCTTCGCGACCACCGGATCCACCTCGTACTGCTCGGCCGGGAGCCCGAAGCTGAGCCGCAGGAAGTTCTCCACAAGGTTGTGGGAGTTGTCCGGGTACAGCATGGGCTGGCCAATGGACTTCTTGTGGGCGTAGGCAGCGATCACCGGGAGCTTGGCCATCAGGCGGATGGTGGAAACTTCCACCTGCTCGGCGTTGAACGGGTCCAGCGAGTCCTGGTAGAACGTGGACAGCGCAGAGACGGCCGAGGACAGGACGGGCATGGGGTGCGCGTCGCGCGGGAAGCCGCCGAAGAAGCCCTTGAGCTCCTCGTGCAGCAGCGTGTGCCGGCGGATCTTCTGGTCGAATTCGTCCAGTTCCGTGGGCGAGGGCAGGTTACCGTAGATCAGCAGGTAAGACACCTCAAGGAAGCTGGAGTGCTGTGCCAGCTGTTCGATGGGGTATCCGCGGTAGCGCAGGATGCCCGCATCGCCATCGATGTAGGTGATTGCCGAAGTTGTGGCTGCTGTGTTCATGAAGCCGGGGTCAAAGGTGACTGCGCCCGTCTGCTTCAGCAGTTTGGAAACGTCGTAGCCTTCGTTTCCTTCAACAACCTGGATGCGCGGCAGCTCGAGCTCGCCTCCTGCGTGGTGCAGGGTCGCAGCATTGTTGGTCTCAGTCATGGAGTCCCCTTCATGAGGCGTCTGGGCCTCTGTCGAAAGCTTGATCCAACATCAGGTGAGCCGCGCACGAAGCCTGAGAACACAGGTTCCAACACCCGGGCTGCCTTCTTGTAGAAAGCCACCATTGATAGTCACTTAAAAACTACCTGCTCCTTGGCGAGTGCCACTAATCCGCGTCGTTCTAAAATGCCCTAAAATCGGGTGGATGTGGCGCGAGTCACAGCATTGTTACGATCCTGGGCCCAGCCGGGCGACAGCAGCGTCGATCCGCTCGTCCGTTCCGGTGAGGGCCACCCGGACATAGCCGTTGCCTGCCTCGCCGTAGAAAACGCCCGGACCCACCACGATGCCGCGCTCCGCCAGCCGGGCCACGGTGTCCCACGTGCTCTCCCCCGCTGTGGACCACAGGTACAGCCCGGCGTCGGATTCCTTGATCTCCAGGCCAAAGTCCAACAGCGCCGGGACCAGCCGTTCGCGGCGTCCCCGGTACAGATCCTTCTGTGCCTCCACGTGTGTGTCGTCGCCCAAGGCCACGCGCATGGCTTCCTGCACCGGGTAGGGAACGATCATGCCGGCGTGCTTGCGGCTGTTCACGAGGTTGGGCATCAGGTCCGGATCCCCGGCCACAAAGGCGGCGCGGTATCCTGCCACGTTGGATTGCTTGCTCAGGGAGTACACGGCGAGCAGGCCCTGATGGGATCCCCCGGCTACCCGTGGGTCTAGGATGCTCGGCACTGCCTGTCCCCCACGCTGGACGTCCCAGCCGCCCCACCCAAGCTCCGCGTAGCATTCGTCGGAGGCCACCACGGCACCCAATTCCCGGGCCTGCACCACCAGCGCCTTCAGGGATTCGACTCCCCGAACACTGCCGGTGGGGTTTCCGGGGGAATTGACCCAGATCAGCCGGACACGTGAGCGGGTGGCGTCGTCGAGCTCGTCCAGATTGTCAGTGGCAACAGCGGTGGCGCCGGCGAGGGTGGCGCCGATGTCATAGGTGGGGTACGCCACCTTGGGGCGGACGACGACGTCGCCTGGCTTCAGCCCCAGCAGCAGCGGCAACCACGCCACCAGTTCCTTGGACCCCACGGTGGGCATGATGTTCCGCGGGTCCAGTCCTGCCACTCCGCGGCGGCGTTCAAACCATCCGGCGATCGCTTCCCGGAGGGCAGGCGTGCCGTGGACAGTGGGATATCCGGGTGCATCCGCGGCGGCCTTCAAGGCGTCCTGGATCAGCGCCGGCGTGGGATCCACCGGAGTGCCGATGGACAGGTTGACCGCTCCCTGGGGGTGCTCCGAAGCCTTCGCAAGATACGGCGCCATGGCCTCCCACGGGTAGTCGGGCAGGTCAAGGCCAAACGTATTCACTGCTGCGGTCACGGTCCCTGCCTGCGTTAGTGGTCTTGGTTCTGCGGGGGCAGTGCGGCGATCATCGGATGGTCCTTGCCCGTGTTGCCGACCTTGGCGGCTCCGCCCGGTGACCCGAGGTCGTCGAAGAACTCCACGTTGGCCTTGTAGTAGTCGGCCCATTCGTCCGGGGTGTCATCCTCGTAGTAGATGGCCTCAACAGGGCAGACGGGCTCGCAGGCACCGCAGTCCACGCACTCGTCCGGATGGATGTACAGCGAACGCTCACCCTCGTAGATGCAGTCAACGGGGCACTCCTCAATACATGCCTTGTCCTTGACATCTACACACGGCTGCGCGATTACGTACGTCACGTCCCTGGCCTCTCCACGTTGGTTCCGGCATCCCGCCGGCACTTGCGTCCGGCAACTCTGGCCGGACCCTGACATCTGAGCCTATTATCTCCCGGCCCATTACCGCGAACCTAGCCGGGCCGCTTGTGTGAAGCCACTTAGTATGAAGTAGTGAGCCAGCCTGCCCCGACACCTGCGGGATTCCTTGCCGCCGCCCCGCCCGGCACCCGCGTAGTAGTGCGCTACCGTATCGACGGCGGCTTCACCGATGCCCTGGGTGACCTGGTGGCGGGCGACGCCGGTTCCGTCACCGTCCGCACGCGCCGTGCCGCCGTCGTCATTCCCCTGGACCAGGTTGTCGCGGCCAAGGAAGTCCCACCGGCACCGGAGCGGCGCCGGCCGCGCGCCTAAGTGCGGCCTCACTGCGCAGGGACTGCCCGTGCGCAGCGAACCCGGGCTTCACTGCGCAGAACGGTACGTTGCAAGGGCCTGATGCACCATCCGCACGAACTCCGTGGGCTCGCTGAGCAGCATCTCGAAGGTCACGCGAAGGGTAGGAACACCCCGGACAACCGTCACATTCCAGCGCTGCCGATCCTCCCGGTAGGCTGACCGGCTGCTGTGGTGCGTGTAGCCGTCCGTCTCGATGATTGACCCTGACTGCGGCCGGATCCTGGCGACCATTCCACGAACCGACCTTTCCCGAACTGCTGGAAACCGTTCCCGCAGAGCCGGAAGCTGAACCAGCCCCTTTTTCACCGCAGATTCTGCGATGGTCAGCCCCTCGAGAGGCGGCAGGCAACGGAGCGATTGGCACACCACATCCAAATGGGTCGGAGGAACGTTGCTGCGATGCACCACGCAGCCAACAATTGGCCTCCCATGCCGCGCAGCAAGATGCGCCCTGTCGGGCATCTTCACCACCCACAGTCCCGCTGCCAGAGCGGCCGTGACGCAGCCCGGCACCGCGTGATGGCGGCCGGCATGGACCAACACGGGATCTGCGTTTGGCAACGCAAACACACCCCGCGCGACTCTTTGGACCGAGGCATCGAGCACACCCGCTTCAATGTTCCGGCGGGAGATGCCGGCCTCCCGCAGAGAATTGGTACTGGCGACCCCGCCCATCGCGGCCAACACTTCGGTAATAGTTCGCATGAGTGCATGCTGCCTGCTTTGGGAACCGGGACGCAGCGGCCAGGACGAGGTATGTGGAAAACGGGCAGGCGCAGCGAAGCCTTGGGCTCGGCGCGCAGGGACTGCCCCTGCGCAGCGAACCCGGGCTTCACAGCGCACGCTAATTCATTAACGGCAAAAGCTGCCGGTACGACGGCGGGGCGACCCTCCGTTATACCGGCAGCTTTAGCTGCGGTGCTGCTAGACCTTGGCGCGGGCGCGGTTGGCCTTTGCACGCTCGTTGGTGTCCAGGATCACCTTGCGGATGCGGATGGACTCAGGGGTCACCTCGACGCATTCGTCCTCGCGGGCGAATTCGAGGGACTCTTCGAGGGTGAGGTCGCGCGGGGGCGTCAGGTTCTCGAAGGTGTCGGAGGAGGCTGCACGCATGTTGGTGAGCTTCTTTTCCTTGGTGATGTTGACGTCCATGTCGTCGGCGCGGGAGTTCTCGCCAACAATCATGCCCTCATAGACCTCGGAGGTGGGCTTCACGAAGAAGGAACCGCGCTCCTGCAGGTTGATCATGGCGAACGGCGTCACAACACCTGCACGGTCAGCAACCATGGAACCGTTGGTGCGGTACTCGATGGGGCCGGCCCAGGGCTCGTAGCCCTCGGAGATGGAAGCTGCGATGCCGGCGCCGCGGGTGTCCGTGAGGAACTTGGTGCGGAAGCCGATCAGGCCACGGGCGGGAACAATGAATTCCATCCGGCACCAGCCGGTGCCGTGGTTGGCCATGTTGGTCATGCGGCCCTTGCGTGCTGCCATCAGCTGGGTGACGGCGCCGAGGTACTCTTCCGGCACGTCGATGGTCATGTGTTCCATGGGCTCGTGGATCTTGCCGTCCACGGTCCTGGTGACCACCTGCGGCTTGCCTACGGTCAGTTCGAAGCCTTCGCGGCGCATCTGCTCAACGAGGATGGCCAGGGCCAGCTCGCCACGGCCCTGGACTTCCCAGGCGTCGGGACGCTCGGTGGGGAGAACCTTGATGGAGACGTTACCGATCAGTTCCTTGTCCAGGCGGTCCTTCACCTGGCGGGCGGTGACCTTGGCGCCCTTGACCTTGCCGGCCAGCGGCGAGGTGTTGATACCGATGGTCATGGAGATCGCGGGATCGTCCACGGTGATCAGCGGCAGCGGCTGCGGGTTCTCGGCGTCGGTCAGGGTCTCACCGATGGTGATTTCCTCGATACCGGCGACGGCGACGATCTCACCGGGACCGGCGGATTCCGCCGGGACGCGGTCCAGTGCCTTGGTGGCCAGCAGTTCGGTGATCTTGACGTTCTTCAGCTCACCGTTTGCGCGTGCCCAGGCAACAGTCTGGCCCTTGCGCAGGGTTCCGTTGTAGATGCGCAGCAGTGCCAGGCGGCCCAGGAACGGGGAGGCGTCCAGGTTGGTGACGTGCGCCTGCAGGACACCTTCCGGGTTGTAGGTGGGAGCCGGGATGTGCTCGATGATGGTCTTGAACAGCGGCTCAAGGTCCTCGTTCTCCGGAGCGGTGCCGTCGGTGGGCTGCTCCAGGGAGGCGCGGCCAACCTTGGCGGCAGCGTAGACGACGGGAACTTCGAGGATCTTGTCCAGGTCAAGGTCCGGAACTTCGTCGGCCAGGTCGGATGCCAGGCCCAGGAGGAGGTCCATGGACTCATGGACAACTTCCTCGATGCGGGCATCGGGACGGTCGGTCTTGTTGACCAGCAGGATGACGGGCAGGTGGGCTGCCAGGGCCTTGCGGAGCACAAAGCGGGTCTGCGGCAGCGGACCTTCGGAAGCGTCAACGAGGAGGACGACGCCATCAACCATGGACAGGCCGCGCTCCACCTCGCCACCGAAGTCGGCGTGGCCGGGGGTATCGATGACGTTGATGGTGATGGTCTCGCCGTTGGAGGACGGACCGTTGTAGGCCACCGTGGTGTTCTTGGCCAGGATGGTGATGCCCTTTTCGCGCTCAAGGTCACCGGAGTCCATCACGCGGTCTTCGAGGTGGTTGTGCTCGGCAAAGGAGTTGGTCTGCTTGAGCATGGCGTCGACCAGGGTGGTCTTGCCGTGGTCAACGTGGGCCACAATCGCGACGTTGCGGAGGTCACTGCGTGATGCAGTGGCTACCGCGGTGTTGGTGGTGGTTTCAGACATGCGTAATGGCTCGATTCAGTGGTGAAAGTCAGCTGTTGTATCGCGACATTTCCAACTGGAACGCACGACGGATCAGGCCCTTAGCACAGGGCGCCTTCCACAATTCTAGCCGCTGAGCCGTTTATTGGCCTAAATTTTTCCGTCAGGCCCGCGTTAGGCGGGCGCCCAACGGCACCACCGCGGGCAAAATTCGTGAGCAAAATCACTGGCCATTCCTGCCGCCATGCCACATGATTGCTCTGACACTCCATGCAAGCCCGAAAGACACCCGATGAGAAAAGCCCTGGCCCGGACCCGCTTTTGCGCCTCCGGAGCCGCCGCCGTTCTCGCGGTTTCCAGCGTCATCGCCTTGTCCGGCTGCGGGGTGCCCGCCCAGAGACCCGCCGCTTCATCGGTGCAGGCCGCTGCCGCCTCGGGCCAGCCGGGAGCTGCTGCCGCGGATCCAGGCGGAACAGCTCCCGGCACCCGCGTCCTCAACCCGGCGAACGGGCGTCTCGAGGCTGTGGTCCCCGATATCAGCAGAAGCGTCCTCCTGATCGGGGACTCGCAGTCGGAACCGGCGGATGGCTGGCCACGGCAGGGGCTCGCCGCTGCGGGGTACAAGGTGTACTTCGGCGGGAGGGGCGGCACTGGCTTCGTCGCCGCCAACGGCAAGACGGGCAACTACATCGACGCCCTCCGGCGGGGTGACTGGCTGATTCCCGCCGGCACGCCAGCCTTGATCGTCCTCCAGGGTGGCGGCAATGACGCTGCCAGCGGGGCATCGGACAGGCAGATCGCGGGCAACGCCGGGCGTCTGATTGCGGAGCTGCAGGCCCGCTATCCGGGGACCCGCATCGCAATGATCGGCACCCTGGCAAAGGGCGGGAACAACGGCGGCGGCAGGCGCACAGAAGTTGATGCGCTGCTGGGCTCGGTGGCGGCGGCGCACGGCCTGCCCTTCGTCTCCGTGGGCGACTGGCTCACCAGGTACAACCTGGCTAAAGACCTCGCCGACACAGTCCACATGAACTCCAATGGCCGCCGGACCCTGGGAGCTTTGCTCGAGCGCAGGGTCCGCGAGTTGGGACTGGAAGAGAGGCCGACGTCGGAACCTGCACCTGCGTTGGCCGCCGGCACCGTCAGCAGCAGACCAGCCCAAGACTGACTGCGTGCTGAGGGTTAAACCACTTGGAGCCGGAGCCGGCAGGCTCCGGCTCCAACCGGTGAATACGAAGGGCTGCTAAGCCACTTCGGGAGGAAGCATCAGCTTCGCGCCCGGGATGGCGTTGAGCAGTGCCTTGGTGTACTCCTGCCGCGGCGCTTCGAAGACGTCATCCGTGGAGCCGGTCTCCACCAGGCGCCCCTTTTCCATCACACAGACGTGATCCGCGATTTGCCGGACCACCGCAAGGTCGTGGGTGATAAAGAGGTACGTCAGCCCCAGGTTGGACTGCAGGTCAGCCAACAGGTTCAGCACTTGGGCCTGGACCAGTACATCCAGGGCTGACACTGCCTCGTCACAGATGATGACTTCAGGGTCCAGTGCCAGCGCCCGGGCGATCGCCACACGCTGCCGCTGCCCGCCCGAGAGCTCGTTCGGGTACCGCTGCATGGTGGACTGCGGCAGCGCCACCTGGTCCAGCAGTTCGCGGACCTTCTTCTCCCGGCTGGCCTTGTTCCCGATCTTGTGGACCCGCAACGGTTCCTCAATGGTCCGGAAGATGTTGTACATCGGGTCCAGGGAGCCGTAGGGATCCTGGAAGATCGGCTGCACCCGCCGGCGGAACTTAAACAGCTCCGAGGGCTTCAGGACGGACGTGTCGACGCCGTCGAAAAGGATCCTGCCGTCGGTGGGCTTCTCAAGCTGGAGCACCATCTTGGCCACCGTGGACTTGCCGGAGCCCGACTCCCCCACAATCGCCGTCGTGGTTCCCCGGAGGACATCGAAGCTCACGCCGTCGACGGCCGCGAAGTCCGAGGACCTGCCCAGTCCCTGCCGAAGCTTGTACACCTTGCGCAGGTCCTGGATTTGCAGGACGTTATCAGCAGCAAGCGCCTCGGCAGCCGGTGCCAGAAGGTCGGCCGATTCGACGCCCTGTTCCTTGGCCACCTGGATCCTTCGGCTGGCCAGGGAGGGTGCAGACTCGACGAGCCGCTTGGTGTAGGGGTGCTGCGGGTTCTGCAGCAGCTCCAGGGACGGCCCAGACTCCACCACCTGGCCGCGGTACATCACCACCACCTTGTCGGCACGCTCGGCCGCGAGGCCCAGGTCGTGCGTGATCAGCAGGACCGCCGTGCCCAGCTCGGAGGTCATGCCTTCGAGGTGGTCCAAAATCTGCCGCTGCACGGTGACGTCCAGCGCCGATGTGGGCTCGTCGGCAATCAGCAGCCTTGGCTGGCAGGACAGGCCGATGGCGATCAGTGCCCGCTGGCGCATGCCGCCGGAGAACTCGTGCGGGTACTGCTTGGCGCGCCGGTGCGAGTCCGGCAATCCAGCCTCGGACAGGACCTTGGCGATGTCCTCGGGGCCGCTCGGACGCCCGTTGGCCTGCAGTGTTTCCTTGACCTGGTAGCCGATCTTCCACACCGGGTTGAGGTTGGACATCGGGTCCTGCGGCACCATCCCGATGGTGTTGCCACGCAGTTCGATCATCCGCTTTTCAGGGGCGTGCGAGATGTCTTCGCCGTCCAGCAGGATCTGCCCGCCGGAGACCCTTCCATTGCCGGGCAGGAGGCCAATGGCGGCCAGCGCGGTGGTGGACTTTCCTGACCCTGACTCGCCCACGATCGCCACGGTTTCACCCGGCATGATGGTCAGGTGCGCGTTCCGGACAGCGTTAACTTCCCCGTTGCTGGTGTTGAACGTGATGGCCAGGTCCCGGATTTCCAGCAGGGGCCGGTCCGCCGGTGTTCCGGCTTCAGTAATAGTGACATCGGATGTAGCCACGTGTGCCTCCTTCATCGCTGGCGGCTCTTCGGATCAAGAGCGTCACGCAGGGCATCGCCCAGCATAATGAAGCTCAGGACGGTGATTGACAGGGCGGCAGCAGGGTAGAGCAGCACGGCCGGGTTGGTGCGGATTGACGACTGCGCCGCAGAAATGTCATTGCCCCACGACATAATGCTGCCCGGGAGCCCGATACCGAGGAAGGACAACGTGGCCTCCAGCACAATGAACACGCCGAGTTCCATCGTGGCCAGCACGATGATGGGGGCCAAAGCATTGGGCAGCACGTGCCGGATCAGGCTCTGGATGCGGGAGACGCCCAGCGAACGGGCCGCTGTGATGAAGTCGGCGTTCCGTACTTCGATCACCGCTCCGCGGGTCAACCGTGCCATCGTGGGCCACGCAAGCAGCACGATGATCATGATGACTGTCCACACACTCTTGTTTTCCCGGAAGAACGGCAACTGGGTGACTACCAGCGCGCCGAGCACCAGCGGGAGTGCGAAGAAGATATCGCCGAGGCGGGCAATGACGGCGTCAACCCAGCCGCCGTAGAAACCGGCAAGCGCACCGAGGGTCACACCAATGAGGAGCACGCCAATCACGGCGAAGACACCCACCATGACAGATGCCTGGGTACCGTAAATGACACGTGCGTAGACGTCGCAGCCCTGGAACGTGAACCCGAAAGGATGCCCGGCCGACGGTGCGCCGTCGGAGTTGGCCAACTGGCAGTTGTCGTTGGGCGCCGTCTGGGTAAACAGGCCGGGGAAGAACGCCACAATCAGGATGATCACGATCATCACCGCCGAGACGATGAACAGCGGACGACGGCGGAGCTTCCGCCAGGCGTCGGCCCACAGGCTCAGCGGGGCCTGGTCAGTCTTTACCGCATCCGTCGCCAGCAGAGGGGTCTCCTCGATGGGGGCAACAAAATGCGTGATGTCTTGGTTACTTTTCATAGCGAATCCTCGGATCAAGCCAGGCGTACAGCAAATCAACCAGCAGGTTGGCGATAACGAAGACCAGCACCAGCACACTCACGATGGCGACGACGGTGGGTCCTTCGCTGCGGAGGATTGCCTGGTAGAGCTTTTGCCCCACGCCGGGAACGTTGAAGATGCCTTCGGTGACGATGGCGCCGCCCATCAACCCGCCCAGGCTGGCGCCGAGGTAGGTGACCACGGGAATCATCGAGTTGCGGAGGATATGCGCCATCACCACGCGCGGCCGGGACAGCCCCTTCGCGGTCGCGGTTCGGACGTAGTCCGCCGTTGAGTTTTCGATGACCGAAGCCCGGGTGAGGCGAAGCACGTAGGCGAAGGACACCAGGGCAAGCGCAAAGGCCGGAAGCAGCAACGTGCTCCAGCTGACGTCGGTGCCGACCGTGGGTTTGGCCCAGCCGAGGTAAACACCGAAGACGAGCTGCAGGACGAAGCCGAGCACAAAGATGGGAATGGCGATCACTACGAGAGACGCCAGCAGCACTGACGAGTCGAAGATCCTGCCCTTGCGCAGCCCGGCGATGAGGCCGAAGCCGATCCCGAATACAGCCTGGATCACCAGCGCCTCGATGGCCAGCATCACGGTGACGGGAAAGACGCGGCCCAGGGTCGCGGCGATGGGCTGGCCGGTGAAGTCGACGCCCAGGTTGAACGTAAAGAGGTTTTTGAGGAACAGGCCGTACTGGACCCAGAACGGCTGGTCAAGGTTGTACTGCTGGCGAAGGGCTGAGATAACAGCTTCGCTCGGCGGGCGGTCGCCGAAGAGTGCCCTGATGGGGTCTCCGGGAAGGGCAAACACCATGAAGTAGACCAGCAGGGTGGTGCCCAGAAATACGGGGATGACTTGGAGCAACCGCCGGAGAATGAACCGGATCACAGCACACCCTCCGGGGATTTTGGAGATGTTGGGAAATTCATGTGGGACAGCTTCCTGCCGGTATCAAGGCTATGGGGGCCCGGCTGATGCCGGACCCCCACTAGCTATTTGAGTTGGACGGTCTCAGAACTACTTCGCGGTGATGTTGTAGTACTGAATGACACCGTTCCAGCCGCTGTCCACGTTGGTGACGTTCTGGCTCCACACGACCTGGCGGGCGGAGTACCACAGCGGGAGGTTGGGCAGGTCCTGGAACAGGACCTCCTGGGCCTCGGTGAACTTGGCGTTAGCGTCGTCCGTGGACTTGGCGCCCAGTCCTTCATTGAGGAGCTTGTCGAACTCGGGGTTCGTGTAGCCCTCGTAGTTGGCGCTGGCATCGGTCTTCAGGAGCGGGCCGAGGAAGTTGTAGAGCGACGGGTAGTCTGCCTGCCAGCCTGCCCGGGTGAAGCCGGGGAGCGTCTGGGCTTCGCGGAGGTCGAGGATCTCAGCGAACTTGGCGAACGGCTGTCCCTCGGCCTGGATGCCCAGGTTGTTCTTCAGGTTGTTGGCAACGGCGTCGATCCATTCCTTGTTGCCGCCATCGGTGTTGTAGGCGAGCTGCAGGGTCTTGTCCGCGGGCCAGGGGCTGATGGCGTTGGCCTTCTCCCAGGCTTCCTTTGCCTTGGTGGCGTCGAACTTCAGGACATCGGAGCCCTCAACGTTCTCGTTGTAGCCGTCAACAGCCGGGGAGGTGAAGTCCTTGGCCGGGATGCGGGTGCCGCTGAAGATGACCTTGGTGATTTCGTCACGGTTGATCGCCATGGAGATGGCCTGGCGGCGCAGCTTGCCGGCCTCGCCCTGGAACTCAGGCAGGTAGCCCGGGATATTCAGGGTGGAGTTGCCGGCGTACGGCTTGTTCAGGTGGTTCTCCGGGAAGTCCGTGGTGTAGGTCTTCAGGGCGTTCGTCGGAAGGACGTCCGTGACGTCGAGGTTGTTGGCCTGGATGTCGGTGTAGGCGGGAGCCGGATCGGTGTAGAACTTGAACGTCACGCCGCCGTTCTTGGCTACACGCGGACCTGCATAGTCCTCGTTCTTGACGAGTTCAATCTGGCTGTCGTGCTGCCAGGCACCTTCCTTGGCCATCTTGTACGGGCCGTTGCCGATCGGGTTCTCGCCGAAGGCCTTCGGATCAGCGATTGCCTGGGACGGGAGGGGCATAAAGGCGGAGTAGCCAAGGCGCAGCGGCCAGTCGGCTTCCGGCTGGGTCAGCTTGACCTCAATGGTTGTGTCGTCCTTGAGGACCAGGCCGGAGAGGGTCTGGGCGGTGGGGGCGGGGACGTCCGACTCGCCTTCCTTCTTAGTGGCGCTGACGGCGTCGTAGCCTTCAACCGACTCAAAGAAGCTGCTGTTGGACTGGGCATTGGTGCTCAGTGCCGCAAAGTTCCAGGCGTCCACGAAGCTCTTGGCGGTGACTTCCTCGCCGTTGGTGAACTTGGTGCCGCTCTTGACCTTGATGGTGTAGTTCTGGCCGTCCGGTGATTCGATGGACTCCGCCAGTGCGTTGACTGACTGGCCGCTGGGGTCGTAGCTGGTCAGGCCTTCGAAGAGAAGTTCGACGACGCGGCCGCCATAAACTTCGTTGGTGTTTGCAGGCAGCAGCGGGTTCTGTGGTTCGTTGCTGTAAGCGGTGATGACCTTGTTGGGGTCGCCAGCAGACTGGCTGGCACCGTCATTGCTGCCGCCTCCAGCGCCGCAGCCGGTCAAGGCAAGCGCAGCGATCGCTACGATGCCCAGTGCTTTGGAAGTGCGCGCAAAACGCATTCCGCCTCCTATGAGTTGTGGGAGAAAACGAGGGGAATCTTTGTGCTTCCCCGCAGGCGAGACACAGCCGTCAAACTGTGACGCAACCTACATGTACGAGTAGCCTAACCGCACGGAGTCCAGATACTGGTACACCGTTGCCAAACCGTGACCGGCGAGGTCCAATGCCCTAGCCGGTGGCCGGAAGTTGTGCAAGTCACATGCTACTCGCCGGTAGGCATAACTGCGAATCGGAAGTGTGAACCCTGCCACGTGTCCCCGGCAGCGATTCAGCGGGCTCCTAGGCCAGCCGCCAGTCCCATACATTCCACCAGACGCCCAGGGGGCCGGGGCTTGGTTTGAGGCCGGCAATCCGGGCACTGAAAGCTATGGTGCCCACGGTCTGGTACAGCGGCAGGCCGTAGGCGTTCTCCCACACCTGCTTATCAATGTCCGCCAGGAGTTCATCCTGTTTGGCCAGGTCAGAAGTCCCGGCGAGTTCTTCCATGGCCCTGTCAGCGTCACTGTCGGAGAACCCGCTGAAATTGCTGCCGGCGCCGGTACGGAAAATCTGCGGCACGCGGCTCACGCCCACACCGTTGCCGATCCAGCCCAGCAGTGCGGCGTCATATCCGCCGCCGCCCAGGGCCTTGGCCCAGTCAGCGTTGCCTTGTCCGGCGTCGAGAACCTCGAAGCCCGCCCGCGCTGCGGAGTCCCTGATCAGGGCAAAAGCTTCAGCACGGTTGGGGTTATCGCGGTTGTACAGAATGCGGATGGAGGGGGTTTCCCCGTTCAGGAGGGCCTTGGCGCCGTCGATGTCCACCTCGGCATACTCTGCGGACCCGTTGTTCCTGGCGGTTTCTTCGTACTTCGGCTGCCCCGGCAGGAAGACGTGGGAGTCGAGGGGCTTTGCGTCAGGCAGCAGGTCCCCGACGACGGCATCAACGATGGCCTGGCGCGGCACCGCCTTGAGGAATGCTTCCCGGACGGAGTCCTGTGCGAAGGGCCCGGAAAAGTTCAGGTCCAGGTGGTCATAGCCGGACTGGCTGTACCGCTCAACCGTGTTCCCCTGCCCGGCCAAGCCGGCGAACAGATCATCGGCGCCGGCAGAAGGCTGGGGCGAAATGATGTCCGCCTGCCCGTTCCGAAGGGCATCGACGGCCGCCGGCAGCGCGCCGGTGAACCGGATGTTTATCTCGTCCAGCCACGGTTCCGGCCCCCAGACGTAGTCCCGGTTGCGAACCAGCTTCATGGAAACTTCGGGGACGACCTCCCGGACAATGTACGGCCCGCTGGAGAGGTAGACGGCGGGATCGTCAGGAAGGCCCTTGGAATCGAACCCGGCGTTCCAAAAGTCGCTGACCTGTTTCAGCGCCGTGTTGACCGCCGGCTCTTCGACGTCACCCCGGGGCGAGTCCTTGATCAGGTCGATGAGGTCTTCCTCATCGTTCAGGCCGCTTTTGGCTGCCACCACGTGCGCCGGCAGGCCGACGTCGAACGCCACTTCCCAGTCGGCGTACGGCACTGCGTACTCCAGGGTGATGGACCGCCCGTCCGCCCCGATTTCGGGCAGCACGGTTCCTGACAGCCCGCTGGTGTCCGCGGCGGTGGAGAAATACCTGGTTCCGGTTCCGGCCAGGGGATCGGCGTCGTCGAAGTAGCCCGAGCCGGCAGCCCAGCTCAGCAGGAGGTCGCCGGCGTCGATCGGTTCGCCGTCGGACCAGGTGACGCCGTCGTTGACGGTGTACCTGACCTTGAGCGGCTCGTCGGAAACCTTTTCGAAGCGTCCGAACTTTTCGTTGCGGACCACCGTGGACGAGTCATCCAGGTAGTAAAACCCCGAGTAGGTGATGTGCCCCACCTTGGAGTTGATGTCCGTATTGCCGTCGGTGCTGTACGGGTTGAAGGACGAGAACGCGTTGACCTCGGCAACGGTGGCGCTGCCACCCCGTTTGGCTTCCCCCGCCACTACGGGGGTGGTGCCTCCGCCGCCCGAGCAGCCCGAAAGCACCAAGGCAGCCGCTACCGCCCCGGTGATGAACTGCATCAGATGCCTGACCGGCATGCCGCCTCCTTGTTTTCCTTCTGCGGGAGGGGCTCCCGGAATTGCCAGGATCACGCCCTGTACTCAGGATAAGGCGTCCGACGGCGCGATCGTCGACGCCGTTCGCAGCAGCCGTGTCGACTCCTGCCCCGCACTCAGCAGCGCTTCAGCACGACGGCGGTGCTCCCGCCGCTTGTCCGGGTCCATATTGTCGAGCAGGGAGACCGCCATCTGCGAGCGTGGATTCCTTTCGAAGGCCTCACGGTGGTCATCAATGAAGGTCCAATACAGCCCATCCCAGACAGGCATCCACTCCCCTGCGGGCAGGTCCGACATCTTGCGGAGGTAGTTGCTGCCGGAAACGTAGGGTTTCGTGGTGATCGCCTCCCCCGCCGCGAACTGGCTCATGGCATACACGTTGGGGACCATCACCCAGTCGTACGCGTCGATGAAGAGCTCCATGAACCATTTGTAGACGTCGTCGGGGTGGATCCGCAGCAGGGACATTGCGTTGCCCAGGACCATCAACCGCTCAATGTGATGCGCGTACCCGGTGGCAAGGACGCGGGAAACCACCATGTCCACAGGCTCAAGCCCTGTGCTGGCATCCCACCACCCGTCCCCCAGTTCGTTCCTGTGATTCAGCCGGTTGGCGGTCCGCATTTGCCGGCCGCTGGTCCGGTACGTGGCGCGCATGTATTCCCGCCAGCCAATTATCTGCCGCACGAAACCCTCGAGGGAGGCGAGCGGAGTGTCGGGCCCCGCACCGTCGAGCACCACCTGCAGAACCTCCCAGGGGTCCAGCAGACCGATGTTCAATGCCGGCGTGAGCAGGCCGTGCGAAATGAACGGATGCGCAGTGGAGATCGCATCCTCATAGGGACCGAAGTCGTGGAGGCGTTCGCGGACGAACTCCTGCAGATGCTTGTGTGCTTCGTCGGCGCTCGTTGGCCAGGCAAACAGGTGGGGGTCACCCGGGGCGTTCGGGAACTCCCCCGCCACCCAGGCAATCGCCTGGGCGACGTCGTCGGACGCCCGGTCTCCGGAATCGGCGGCTTCTTCGGTGAGCCCTTCAAGGTCGAAGGTCCCCTCCTGCTGCAGGACGGGATGATGCGCGAAAAGCCCAACGGTACGCGGTGTGTAGCTACGGGGGAGCTTTTTCCGGTTGTCGGCATCGAAGGACCATTTCCGCCCTGCCGGTTCCCCGCCGTCGACAAGTATGCCGAGCCGGCGGCGCTGCCACACGTAAAAGTCGTGCATCCGGGAAGCATTGTGGGCAAACCAGCCATCAATCTGTCCGCGGCTTGTAAGGAAGTTCGGCGTCTCCAGCACGTCCTCTTCGCGCATCCGGTAGCCGCCGTCGGCCAGGCCGGCAGACAGGTCCTGCTCAAGCCAGTCATCCACCACGTCGAACCATGTCACATGCGCCGGGCGGCGGTTGCGCACGAGTTCTGCGAGCTGGTGGCGCGAGCTGCGATGGCCCTCGCTGCGGAGGACAACAACTTCGTAGCCTTTCCCGCTCAGGCGGCGCGCAAACCGGCTCATTGACGCGCGGTGCAGGACCAACTTGTGTGAGTGGAACGAATACTGGCGAAAAAGCAGGTCATGCTCAACGAGCACAAACACAGTGCCGTCCGCCGCATCGAGATGCTGGTAAAACAACTGATGCGGCAGAACAAGACGCACGTGCGGCCCGGAAGTCATCCCCTAACAATAGGGGTTACGCCGATGGCCGGGCCCTCATCAGACGTTGAAGCGGAACTCCACCACGTCGCCGTCGGCCATGACATATTCCTTGCCTTCGATCCTGACCTTACCCCGGGATTTGGCCTCCGCCATGGACCCGGCTTCGATGAGGTCGTTGAAGGAGACTACTTCGGCTTTGATAAAGCCGCGCTGGAAGTCGGTGTGGATCACACCGGCGGCCTGGGGAGCCGTATCGCCGCGGTGGATGGTCCATGCACGCGCTTCCTTGGGACCGGCGGTGAGGTATGTCTGCAGCCCCAGTGTGTGGAACCCGACCCTGGCCAGCTGGTCCAGCCCGGATTCGTCCTGGCCGTTCATTTCCAGCATCTCCCGGGCTTCCTCCTCATCCAGCTCCACGAGGTCGGCTTCGAGCTTGGCGTCGAGGAAGATGCAGTCGGCCGGGGCCACGAGGGCGCGGAGCTCTTCCTGTTTTTCCGTGCTGCCGAGGATTCCTTCGTCAGCGTTGAAGACATAAATGAAGGGCTTGGCCGTCAGCAGGCTGAGCTCCTTGAGGTGGTCCATTTCCAGCTTGTCGCTCTTGATGGAGGAGAAGATGGTGTCGCCGCGCTCAAGCACCTTTTGGGCGGCGAGGATGGCGTTCAGCTCGGCGGCCTCGCGCTTCTTGATTTTTACTTCTTTTTCGATGCGCGGAATGGCTTTTTCGATGGTCTGCAGGTCCGCGAGGATCAGCTCGGTGTTGATGGTCTCCATGTCCGAGCGGGGATCCACCTTGCCGTCAACGTGGATCACGTCGGGATCGTCGAAGACACGCACCACCTGCGCAATGGCTTCTGCTTCGCGGATGTTGGCCAGGAACTGGTTTCCGAGGCCTTCGCCCTCGCTGGCGCCCTTGACAATGCCGGCGATGTCCACGAAGGAGACTGCGGCGGGCAGCAGGCGCTG
The DNA here is from genome assembly GCF_042879835.1 of Pseudarthrobacter sp. NPDC058329. Classification (NCBI taxonomy): domain Bacteria; kingdom Bacillati; phylum Actinomycetota; class Actinomycetes; order Micrococcales; family Micrococcaceae; genus Pseudarthrobacter; species Pseudarthrobacter sp. NPDC058329. Next base: position 250,654 of record NZ_JBHVZR010000001.1, on the reverse strand, counting down.
GGAGTTGAAGAGATCGCCAAGCTGCTTGAGCCGGGGATCCGGCAGGCTGACAACGCCCACATTGGGCTCGATGGTGGCGAACGGGTAGTTCGCCGCCAGGACCTGGTTGCGGGTCAGTGCGTTGAAGAGGGTTGATTTGCCGACGTTGGGCAGTCCGACGATGCCAATAGTAAGAGCCACGAGCATTGATTCTACCCGCAGCAGGCCTGACAGCTGTTCGGAGGCGGGCCGATATGTCGCTTCGGGAAAATGTCACAGCCCCATGCGACAGTGGGCACATGGATGCATTCGCGCTGATACTGGCTTTGTTCATGCTGTTACTGGGGGCCCTTGCGGGCGCCGCGGCCACATACTTTGCGCTGCGGAAAAACAGCCGCGCCGTGGAAGAGGATTTCGACGCCGTCTCGTCGAGGCTTTCGGCGGTCAGCGCACAGTTGGCCGCGGCCGACGCCGAGCGACGGCTTTTGGCCGCACAGAACCGTGAGCTGGGCGAGTCGCGGTCCCAGGACGGCAGTGTGCTCCGCGCGCTCGCGCCCGTGGCCGAAAAACTGACGGCAGTGCAGCAGCAGGTGGCACTGCTGGAGCGCGACCGGCTGGAACAGTACGGCCAGCTCGCCCAGCAGCTGCAGGAGGCCCGGCTCTCGGATGAGCAGCTGATCCGGTCAACCCACGCCCTGGAGTCTGCCCTGCGGTCCAACAGTGCGCGGGGGCAGTGGGGTGAGGTCCAGTTGCGGCGCGTAGTGGAGGCCTCCGGAATGCTGCGTCATGTTGACTTCATCGAGCAGGTCCACAGTTCCGGCGCCGAGTCGTCGGTCCGCCCGGATCTGGTGGTCCAGCTTCCCGGCGAAAAGCAGCTGGTGGTCGATGCGAAGGTTCCCCTGTCGTCCTACCTCGAAGCCCAGGAGCTCGGCGCGTCCATGGATACCCGGCCGGCGCAGGCCGGGCCGGTGGTGAGTACAGACCGCCGCCCGCAGCAGGCGTTGCTGGCGGCCCACGCAAAGGCCCTGCGAGCCCACGTGGACTCACTCAGCAACAAGAAGTACTGGGACATCCCCGGAAACTCCCCCGAGCTGGTGATCTGCTTCATCCCGGCGGAATCGATCCTGGCCGCTGCATTGATGGCCGATGCCGAGCTCCTTGACCATGCGCTGTCCAGGAACGTGGTGCTGGCGTCGCCGAGCACGCTGCTGGCCGTGCTGAAATCTGTTGCCTTCACCTGGCGGCAGGATGTCCTGACGGACAGCGCCCGCGAACTCTTCGACCTCGCCAGGCAGCTGTACGACCGGATGGGAACCCTGGGCGAGAACGTCACCAAACTGGGGTCGTCCCTGAAAACATCCGTGGACCGCTACAACTCCATGGTGGGCACGCTGGAGGCGCGTGTCCTTCCCACTGCCCGGAAGCTGAACTCGCTGGAAGAATCCGGCCTGGCCACTCCTCCGGTGGTGGAGGTCACGCCGCGCGCGCTGGCCGCCCCCGAACTCCAAAGCGAGGACGAGGCCGCCTGAGGCCGGCCGGGTAGATCCCGGGGAAGACTCCAGGACAGCTACGTCCGGATACGCACAGGGCCTGGCAGCCAACGGCTGCCAGGTCCTGCCCGTTCCTGACTGTCAGCTGCCCTGACGCTCAGCTGCGCGGGCGGCGTCCACCCAGGGCACGGGTGACATCGCCGGCCTGCTTCAGGGTTGCCCGGAGCTCCTTGGGCAACGAGAAGAGGAGATCCTCTTCGGCGGTGACGACTTCCTCGACGGTGCCGTAGCCGTAGTCGGCCAGCAGGCGCAGGACGTCCTGCACCAGCACTTCGGGTACGGATGCCCCGGACGTCACACCCACTGTTGCGACGCCTTCAAACCAGGCCTCGTCCACTTCATTGGCGAAGTCCACCCGGTAGGAGGCCTTTGCCCCGTATTCAAGCGCAACCTCCACCAGCCTCACGGAGTTTGAGGAGTTCGCCGAACCCACTACGATGACCAGCTCGGCCTGCGGAGAGATCTTCTTGATGGCCACCTGCCGGTTGGTGGTGGCGTAGCAGATGTCGTCGCTGGGCGGGTCCTGCAGCGTGGGGAACCGGTCCTTCAACAACCGGACCGTTTCCATGGTCTCGTCAACGCTGAGGGTGGTCTGGGAAAGCCAGATGACCTTTTCCGGGTCCCGCACCGTTACCTTGTCCACTTCGTGCGGGCCATTGATGATCTGGATGTGTTCAGGAGCTTCACCCGCCGTGCCCTCAACTTCCTCGTGGCCGTCGTGGCCGATCAGCAGGATGTCGAAGTCGTCCTTCGCGAAGCGCACGGCTTCCTTATGGACCTTGGTCACCAGCGGGCAGGTGGCATCAATGGTGCGGAGGCCGCGGTCATCAGCGGACTGGACAACGGCCGGCGATACGCCGTGGGCAGAAAAAATCACCAGGGCACCCTCGGGCACTTCGTCCGTTTCTTCTACGAAGATGGCGCCCTTTTCCTCCAGGGAGCTGACCACGTGGACGTTATGCACAATCTGCTTGCGCACGTACACGGGAGGGCCGTAGTGCTCCAGGGCCTTCTCCACCGCGATGACGGCACGGTCAACACCGGCGCAGTACCCACGCGGCGCTGCAAGCAGCACCTTCTTGGCTCCGGACACTGGGGCTGCAGCAGCTACTTCCTCAGGAGAGCGGCGCCTACGCGGGATAGTGGGCATCGAAAGGGAAACAGCTGAGGGGGTCATGACTCGATTCTACCGGGTTGCCCGTGCCCGCCTTCGCGGTATGAGGCCGGCCACAATCCCCGCCAGCAGCAAGACTCCGCCGGTGACAGCCGCTGCCCAGGTCCACGACTGGAAGTGGGCGGCGGACGCCGCTACGAACTCGTTCCTGAACATGTTGGCCACCTCATTTCCGCTGTCAGCAGTGAGTACGGCAGCGGAGCCAACCTGAGTTCCGAGCGCCCAAAGAGCCGCGAGCAGCAATGCGCCAACTCCTGCACCCACAAGCACCGTCCAGCGGCGGCGCGCGGCGACGAAGGCCAGCAGCAGCGCCACTGCCGATCCCCCGGCCAGCAGGTAACCCGCGGGGGCGTACGTGCCCAGCCGCTCGGTCCACTCCTTCTGCTCGGGCTGGCCCACGCTGATCAGCGTTTCCTCCGGCGGCTCCAGGGGAAGCCTGGTGGTGCGGGAAATTTCCTCCGCGCCCAGCGCCACCAGCGGAGCGACGTCGAGGGTCAGGGAGGAGGCAGACCCAGCATCAGGGCTGCCGGCCTCCCTGCCCGCAAAACTTAGGCGGTGGCTTCTCCGCAGCGTTTCTTCCCATGCAGCGGGATAGCCGGGAAGACCGGTGAGGGACGCCGCGGCGTTCTCCAGCACCGGCCGGACCAGGTCGGCGAGAAAGCCCGGGACCGCGCTGGTGTCGATCGTTCCGATCGCAGCTGTTGCCAGTCCTTGCTGGAACTCCGAATTCCTGCCCAGCGGTGCCGCCAGCTCCACGAAGCCCTGCTCCTGGACGATGTTGCGGTCCAGCCAGATGGCCGGCACTGCCACAGCGGCAAGCAGTACGGCCAGCACGGTGGCAGCAGCGGAAATAAAAGTACGCACAGCAGATCCTTCAGGTCGATGGCGGTCAACCCATCCTAGGCGGGCTTCCTGGCCAGCCACTGTCAGCCCCGCGTGCTACAGCTTATGGATAAGGTTGAACGACCGCCGCACAACAGACGAAGGACCCCATGCCCGCAGCTCCAGCCCCGCAAGGGAGTTCGCATGTCTGAACAGGCCTCACTACCGGCCCCCGGCCAGCAACTGGCTGCGCCCACCACCCTGCCGGCGACAGCCGCGGAAACCACCCCGGACAATCCCTGGCCCCTACAGCTTCTCTCGCAGAAGCTGAAAGCCCACATCGACCGCACACCGTCAGCGTGGGTTGAAGGCCAGGTCATTGAACTGAACCGGCGCGGCACCAACGCCTACCTCACCCTGCGGGACGTTGACGCGGAAGTCTCGCTGCCCGCCTCGGTGTGGACCAAAGTGCTGGAGCGCCAGAACCTGCCGCTGGAGCGCGGTTCCCGGGTAGTGGCCCTCCTGAAGCCCGAGTTCTGGATGAAGACCGGCCGGCTGAACATGCTGGTCCGGGACATCAGGCCGGTGGGCCTGGGCGACCTCCTTGCCCGCATCGAGCGCCTCCGCCAGGCGCTCGCCGCCGAGGGGCTTTTTTCGGACTCACGCAAGAAGCCGCTGCCCCTGCTGCCGCACCGCATCGGCCTTATCACCGGCCGCGATTCCGACGCTAAAAAGGACATCCTCCGGAACGCCGCCCTGCGGTGGCCGGCCGTTGAGTTCGAAATCCGCGAAGTGGCAGTGCAGGGAAACACTGCCGTGTCCCAGATGGTCCGCGCGCTGCGGGAACTGGACGCCCGTCCGGAAGTAGACGTTATCGTCATCGCCCGCGGCGGCGGCGCACTGGAAGACCTGCTGCCCTTCAACAGTGAAGAACTGGTCCGCGCCGTGGCAGCCGCCGCCACCCCGGTGGTGAGTGCCATCGGCCACGAAGCCGACAGGCCGCTGCTGGACGACGTCGCCGATCTGCGCGCTTCTACTCCCACGGACGCGGCCAAGCGGATCGTGCCCGAAGTGTCCGAAGAACTGGCCGGGGTCCGCCAGGCCAGGGAGCAGCTGCGCCGCTGCATAGAACGCCTGGTGGACAAGGAATCGGACCGGCTTGCATCCCTGCACTCAAGGCCGGTACTGGCAGCACCGGAGGGCCTCGTAACCATCCGCTCGGAGGAAATTGAGCGGCTGCTCCGCCGGTCCTCGGCCGCGGTGAGTTCCACGGTTGTCCGCGCAGCAGACCAGCTGCAGCACTTGAAGGCCCAGGTGCGGGCACTGTCCCCGCAGAAAACACTCGACCGGGGGTACGCCGTCGTCGAACTCGCCGGTGCACTGGCTGCAAGCCGCGGCAGCGCGGGGCATGCTGTGGTGCGCCGCCCCGCCGAGGCGCCGGAGGGGACGCCGCTCTCGGTCCGGGTTGCAGAGGGCCGCTTCGGCGCCACGTCCACGGGCACGGCCCCCCTCGGCGCAGCCCATGCAGGGAGCGCGCCACCAGCCACGCCTCAACCGGACATTCAACCCGGCACGTTTGAACAAGGAGAACCACATGACTGAGCAGAAGCCAGGAACAGACGTCGCGGCGCTGAGCTATGAGGAAGCGCGCGAGCAGCTCGTCGCGGTAGTGGGCAGACTGGAAGCCGGCGGTGCCAGCCTTGAAGAATCCCTGGCTCTCTGGGAACGGGGCGAGGCGCTGGCCGCCCGGTGCGAGGAATGGCTGGAAGGCGCCAGGAAGCGGCTGGCCGCCGCCCGCGACCAGCCGATGTAGGGCGTCAGGACCGGGCTACATTCCGGCGTTCAACAGCAACATCGAAGTCGGCCTTGGGCCACTCGAGGTTCAGCCCGGACAGCGCCCCCAGCAGCAGCTGCTGCACGGCGATCCGGGCGTACCACTTTTTGTTCGCAGGAACGATGTGCCAAGGTGCATCGGGGGTGCTGGTCTCATCGATGGCCGCCTGGTAGGCCTTCATGTAATCGTCCCAGAACGCACGCTCTTCCAGGTCGCCCCGGCTGTACTTCCAGTGCTTCGCCGGGTTGTCCAGCCTGGCCAGGAGCCTCTTCTTCTGCTCTTCGCCGCTGATATAGAGCATGACCTTGACCACCTTTGTCCCCGAGTCGGCCAACCGGGACTCGAACTCGTTAATGGCCACATAGCGCCGTTTAAGTTCGTCGGGGCCGGCCCAGCCGTGCACGCGGTGGATGAGCACGTCCTCATAGTGTGAGCGGTCAAAAACGCCCACCATTCCCGCTGCCGGAACTTCCTTCTCGATCCGCCACAGGAAGTCGTAGGATTTCTCTTCCTCGGTGGGCGCTTTAAAGGCCTTGAACTGGACACCCTGGGGGTTCATGGCAGCCATGACGTGAGTGACGATGCCACCCTTCCCGGCGGTATCCATGGCCTGCAGGATCAGCAGGATCCGCTTGTTGCCGCCGAAGCGGGACTCCGCAAAAAGCTTTTCCTGGAGGACACCCAGATCATCGTCCAGTTCCGCGAGCAGCACCTGGCCGTCCTGCTTGCGTCCGCGGTAGCCGGGAGTGGAATCGGGATCCACGCTTTCCAGGGAAAACCCCTCCCCTGCCCTAAGGGTTTCGGAGGGGTGCTGATCGAACTGGACGACGCCGGCCATGGGAGGATCCTTTCCGCGAAGGTACACGGGCCCGAGGCGCCCGTGACCACAGGCTAGTTCCCCTGATACCTGCTTAGGAAGTCCCCCATCCGGCCCACTGCCTCTTCGATGTCCTTGACGTTGGGCAGGGTGACCATGCGGAAGTGGTCCGGACGCACCCAGTTGAACGCGCGGCCGTGGGAGACCAGGATCTTCTGCTCCCGGAGCAGGTCGAGGACAAACTTCTCGTCGTCCCGGATGTGGTAAACCTCGGGGTCGAGACGGGGGAAAAGGTAGAGGGCACCCTTGGCCTGCTGTGTGCTCACGCCCGGAATGGCGTTCAGCATCTCGTACGCTTTGTTTCGCTGCTCGAGCAGCCGGCCGCCGGGCAGGATCAAATCGTTGATGCTCTGGTAGCCGCCGAGCGCCGTCTGGATGGCGTGCTGGGCCGGCACGTTGGCGCAGAGGCGCATGTTGGCGAGGAGGCTGATGCCCTCAAGGTAGTCCGCTGCGTCCTTCTTCGGACCGGAAATCGCCATCCAGCCGGCACGGTAGCCGCACACCCGGTAGGCCTTGGACAGCCCGCTGAAGGTAAGGCACAGGACGTGGTCGCCGGTGAGCTTGGCCAGGTTCACGTGGACCGCGTCCTCGTACAGGATCTTCTCGTAAATCTCGTCAGCGAAAATCACCAGCCCGTGCTTTTCCGCGAGCGCCACGATCTTCTTCAGCGTGTCTTCGGGGTAGACGGCACCGGTGGGGTTGTTCGGGTTGATGACCACGATTCCCTTGGTCCGCGGCGTGATCTTGGCTTCCATGTCCTCAAGGTCGGGCTGCCAGCCGGATTCCTCGTCGCAGAGGTAGTGGACCGGCTTGCCGCCGGCGAGCGCCACGGATGCGGTCCACAGCGGGTAGTCGGGTGTGGGGATCAGGACCTCGTCACCGTCGTCGAGCAGGGCCATCAAGGACATGGTGATGAGCTCGCTGACGCCGTTGCCCAGGTAGATATCGTCCACGTGGATGTTCTGGATCCCGCGGGTCTGGTAGTACTGCGAGACGGCGGTCCGGGCGGAGAAAATGCCCCGGGAATCGCTGTAGCCCTGGGCGTGCGGCAGGTGGCGGATCATGTCCACAAGGATGGCGTCCGGCGCTTCGAAGCCAAACGGCGCCGGGTTGCCGATGTTCAGCTTGAGGATCCGGTGGCCCTCCGCCTCCATCTGCTGGGCGGCCTGAAGGATCGGTCCACGGATGTCGTAAAGGACGTTGTTGAGCTTCGTGGACTGCTTGAATTCTGCCATCCATCAAATATGCCACAGGAGGGATGGGCATCCGCTGAGACGTCGGCCACACGCCGGCGGGCGCGCCGCGGGCGGTCAGTCAGCCACATGGGGATTAACGACGGCGGCTGCCGGACAGGGAGTTCAGGAACCCCCGCAGTCCGGCAGCCGCCGTCGTACTGGCATGGCAGGCAGGTGCGCTCCTACTTGATGATGCCCTTGTCCTTGAGCCAGGCCTCAGCCGCTTCCTTGGCGCCCTGCTTCTGGCTGCCGCTGACTGCCCGGTTGAGGTTGATCAGGTCCTCGGTGGTGAGGATCCTCGACACAGAGTTGAGCGCTTCCTTCGCCTTGTCCGTCATCTTGGCCTCGCTGTAGAGCGGGATGACCTGCTGGGCGATGAAGTTGTTCTTCGGGTCCTCGAGGACCACGAGGTCGTTGTCGGCGATGGACGGGGTGGTGGTGTAGATGTCCGCCACCTGGACCTGGTCTTCGAGCAGGGCCTTGAGCGTCACCGGGCCGCCGCCGTCGCTGAAGGGCTCCAGCTTCCTTGGCTCGCAGTTGTAGTTGCTCTTCAGGCCGGGCAGCCCGTAGGCGCGCTCAGCAAAGGTGGCCGGGGCTCCCACCACAAGTTCGCTGCAGACCTTGGCCAGGTCCTCGATGGACTTGAGCTGGTACTTTTCTGCGGTTGCCTTGGTGACCACCATGGCGTCCTTGTTCTCGGCCTTGGCGGGTTCCAGCACGGCCAGGCCGTCGGGCAGCTTGTCCGGCAGGGCCTTGGCGATCTCGTCTGCCGAGACCTCCTTGGCTTCCTTGTCCACGTGCAGCAGCAGGTTGCCGGTGTAGTCCGGGATCACATCCACTGATCCGTCCTGGACTGCCTTGAAGTAGACCTCGCGGGAGCCAATGTTCGGCTTGGTGGTGGCGGTGACGCCGGCCGCTGTCAGCGCCCCTGCATACAGTTCGGCGATGATCTGGCTCTCGGGGAAGTCCGCCGAACCGATCACCAGGGAGGTGGCTCCCCCGGTGGCAGTGCCGCTGGTTGCCGGGGCGTTGCTCAGCGGATCGGACGATCCACCGCAGGCTGACAGTGCCATGGCGAGGCCAATGCCGGCAGCTACCCCGCCGAATGCCCGCCTGCCAAAGCCTTGTGGTCGGCTCTCTTTCATGACTTTCCTCCTTGTGCCACAGTCTCCGCGACAACGGGGTCTGTGAGATCGACCGCAGCCTGCTGGCTGCGGTGGGACTGCTTCGAGGCCCCTGATGTCAGGAACAGCCTCTGGATTAGGGCAAGGACCAGATCGACGCCGATGGCCAGCACGGCGATCAGCAGCGATCCTCCGAGCATCTGCGGGAAGTCGCTGAGGACGAGCCCATCGAACAGGTACCGCCCCAGGCCGCCCAGGTTGATGTAGGCCACCACGGAGACGGTGGCGATCACCTGCAGCACCCCTGTCCGGAAGCCGCCGAACATCACCGTCAGGGCGTTGGGCAGTTCGGCCCGGAACAGGACTTGCCGCTCCGTCATTCCCATGGCCCGGGCGGCGTCCACCACGTTGCGGTCGACGCTGGAAATTCCTGCATAGGTTCCGGCCAGGAGGGGCGGCACCGTGAGGATCACAAGGGCCCAGATGGGTGGCATCAGCCCGATTCCGGCGAGCAGGACAAACAACGTCAGCAATCCCAGGGTGGGAAGGGCCCGCAGGGCACCGGCCAGGGCCACAATGGCCACCCTGCCCCGGCCCGTGTGGCCGACGTAGAGGCCTACGGGGACGGCAATGGCAGTGGCGATCAGCATCACGATCCCCGTGTACTGCAGGTGCTCGCCCAACCTTGCGGGGATACCTGCGCTGCCGGTCCAGTGCAGGGGGTCGGCCAGCCAGGCGAAAGTATCGGAGAAGACGCTCATGCGTTTCCACCTCCGGCCTTGGGCTCGGACAATCGCGTGGCCGCGCCGATTGTCTCTCCTGCGCCGGCGCCAACCCGTCTCCGGTTCCCCTGCTGCCCGGCCCGCTCCCAGGGAGTCAGCAGCCGTTCCAGCAGTACCAGGATGGCGTCCATCAGCAGCGCGAGGACCAGGATGGCAACGATGCCCACCATAATTTCAGTCACGAAACCCCGCTGCAGCCCCGAGGTAAACAGCATGCCCAGGTTTCCCACGCCCAGCAGGGCGGCCACGCTGACAAGGGAGATATTGCTGACGGAAACCACCCGGAGGCCGGCGAAGAGCACCGGCAGGGACAGCGGGAGGTCCACCCGCAGGAACCGGGCAAAGGGTTTGTAGCCCATGGCGACTGCAGCCTGGCTGACGTCTTTGTCCACCGAGTCGAAGGCGTCCAGGGCAGCCCGGACCAGCAGTGCCACGGCGTAGATGGTCAGGGCCACCATCACATTGAGTGGATCCAGGATCCGGGTCCCCAGGACGGTGGGCAAGATGATGAACAGTGCCAGCGACGGAATCGTGTAGAGCAGCGACGACGCCGTGAGCACCACCGAGCGCAGAATGGGGTGCTGCCGCGCCAGCTGGGCCAGCGGAATGGAGATCAGCAGCCCCAGGACCATGGGCACCAGTGCCAGCACCATGTGCTGGCCCGCCCGTTCCAGGACCATGCCGCTGTTGGCGAGGAACCACTCCATCAGAGGGCAGCCTGCCTGACCTGGCGCGCCTCTTCAATGAGGGCGAGGACTTCGCCGCCCCTGACGACGCCGAGTACCCGGCCGTCTAAATCGACCGCAACGCCGAGGCCAGACGGTGAGGACAGGGCCGCGTCAAGTGCGCGGCGCAAGCTCTCCCCCGGGCGGAAGAGTGACCCGCCAGGTATGAGCCCGGCACCGTTTCCGGGGCCCAGCCAGCCAAGCGGACGCCCCTCGGCATCCACCGCAAGCTGCCAGCCGGAAGGCGCGGGGTCGGAAGGAAAGCCGCCGTCGGAACCACGCACCACGGTCGGCACCTGGTGGACCGTGACGCCGTCGGACGCTGTGAAGCCCAGGTGGCGGAACCCCCGGTCCCTCCCCACAAAGGAGGCCACGAAGTCGTTTGCCGGCGCCCGCAGGATCTCCTCCGGAGTGGCATACTGCGCGAGCTTCCCGCCGGTGGCAAAGACGGCCACCTTGTCGCCCAGGGTGGTGGCCTCGTCGATGTCGTGGGTGACAAAAACGATGGTTTTGGCCAGGTCCTTCTGGAGCCGCAGTAGCTCCTGCTGAAGTTCGTCGCGGACCACTGGATCCACGGCACTGAAGGGCTCATCCATCAGGAGCACAGGAGGATCGGCGGCGAGGGCCCGCGCTACGCCCACGCGCTGTTGCTGGCCACCGGAAAGCTGTGAGGGGTAGCGCTTTGCCAGGGATGGGGCCAGTCCGACGACGTCGAGCAGTTCCTGGGCGCGTTTCCTTGCCTCGGATTTTGGGACGCCGTTCAGCCTGGGGACGGTGGCGATATTGTCCAGGACCGAGCGGTGCGGCAAAAGCCCGGAAGACTGCATCACGTACCCCATGGAACGCCGCAGCTCCGGGGCGGGGACCGACGTGACATCCTTGCCCGCCACGGTGATGACACCCGAGGTGGGCTCGACCATGCGGTTGATCATGCGCAGAGATGTGGTCTTCCCGCAGCCGGACGGCCCGACAAACACGGTGATGGATCCGGGGCTGATGGACATGGTGAGCTGGTCCACGGCCGGCTGCCCGCCCTGGTACTGCTTGGTGACGCTCTGAAACTCGATCATGGCCTGGTCCATGGTGTGGACTTACCTGTTCTGTTGGACGGCTTCGGACATCAACGCGAAATTGTCACAGCACGCTGATAGTTACGGTAACCCAAACCGGACGCCGCAACACCTGCAGCGCACCCCAATTCAGGCAAAGGAATCCCTACTGTAACCATTCGGGGCCGGCCTCCCGCCCGGATGGGTCGGGATTGGGCCGGGCCGGGCGAGACAGGCCGGGCCGGCCCCGACGCGAGGCAGGCCGGCGCCCGGGCCACCGGACAGGACATACCGCGGGGGCGGCCGCCCGGCTTAAAGTGGGGAGGTGACCAACTTGGAAGTTTCCCCCCAACAGGAAGTCTGCCCGCCGGCCAGCCCGGAAGGAAGCTCCGGCCCCTGCCTGCAGCTGTGGCCCGAGCGTGAAGTGCCCCTTGGCGGGGTGCGTGCCATGAATGTCCGGCGGACGCTGCCTCAGCGCGGGCTTCCCACCATCGGCGCCTGGTGCTTCCTGGACAGCTTCGGCCCGGACCGCACCGCCATGTCGGTGCTTCCACACCCCCACATCGGGCTTCAAACGGTGACCTGGCCGCTCGCCGGGACCATCCGGCACCGGGACAGCGTGGGCAGTGACGTGGTGGTGCGGCCGGGCGAGCTGAACATCATGACGGCAGGGCACGGCGTGTCCCATTCCGAGTTTGCAGTCCTTCCGCCGGGAGGCGGGCTGCCGCTGCAGCGCGGCCTGCAGCTGTGGGTGGCCCTGCCCGATGAACAGCGGCACCGGCAACCTGCCTTTGAGCAGCACCGCGACCTTCCGAAGGTGGCCGGCGACGGCTTCACCGCCACCGTGATGGTGGGCCAACTCGGCGGTATTGCCTCACCGGCCACGATGTATTCCCCGATTGTGGGAGCAGACGTTTCCTGCGAAGGAAGTGCGGTGCTTCCCCTCAACGTGCACTTTGAACACGGCGTCCTGGTGCTCGACGGCGGGCTGACGCTGGACGGGCGAGACGTTCCGCCGGGACCGCTGGGCTACCTGGGCACCGGGCGCCGGGAACTGCGCCTGGAGGCGTTGCCGGGGACGCGTTTCCTCCTGATCGGCGGTGAGCCGCTCCAGGAGGAGCTGCTGATGTGGTGGAACTTCGTGGGGCGCACGCACGATGAAGTGGAGCAGGCCCGGCAGGAGTGGGAAGCCCAGGCAGCCCTGCCCGACGGGGACACGGCAACAGCCCGCTACGGTTTGGTCCCGGGGCACGGGCCGGACGCCGGGGCGGAGGCCGGCCGCATCCCCGCGCCGCCGCTGCCGGCCGTACGGCTCACTCCGCGCAAGCGCTCGGTCTAGGACACCGCAGCACAGAACGTCCAGGCATCTTCCGGCGTGCCGTTCCGGGCGTAGGTCAGGCCTGTTCCGCCAGCAGCTGCAGCACTCCGAACACCGGCTCCTGGTCCAGGACCCGGACGTCCGTCACCCCGCCGTCTGCCAGGTGCCGCCGGAAAGCGCCCTGGAGCGGAGCCACATTCATGCCCAGGCCGCCGCCCAGGATGACCGGACCCGGAATACCCAGCTGCTGCAGGACCTGCAGAGCCAGCCTGGCCAGGTCCCCGCCCGCCTGCTCCAGCAGTTCGCAACTCGCCGCGTGGCCGGCCGCTGCCGCTTCCACTACGTGCCTGGCCTGCTGCGCCCAGAAGCGGCGGCCTGTATCCGGCGAGTGGAACTGCGCGATGAGGCGGTTCGGATGGTCAACCCCGCAGGACTGCAGAAGGGCGGCGGTGAGCTGGTCAACCGGGAGGCCCTGGTTCATCCGCTGCAGGCTGTGCCGCACCGCTTCGCGGCCCAGCCAATAGCCGCTGCCTTCGTCCCCCAAAAGGTAGCCCCATCCTCCCGCCCTGGCTTCGCCGCCGTCGGCATTCCTGCCCCATGCAGCTGAGCCGGTGCCGGCGATGACGGCCACTCCGGTGCTGGCGTGGCCGGCGGCAAGCAGCAGCCGTGAATCATGCACCACGGTGATCCGGGCACCGGGAACGTGCGGTTCTATCAGCGCGGCAAGGGCTGCCGCATCCTCCTCCGTATCAATGCCGCCGGACCCTGCATACACGTGGGACACCACTCCCCCGCCGATCAGCGCAAAAAGGGTGGCCAGGTTGCGGGCCGCTTCTTCACGGGTAACGTTCTGCACGTTTGAACTGCCGGCCGACTCATCCGCCACCGGAATCCCGTCCTCGAAACGGATTCCATGGGTTTTGGTTCCGCCAATGTCCAGGCCAATGATGACGCCGCGCGGCACACTCACTGGAGGCGTCAGCAGGTTGGCGGGAAGTGCAGAGGGGTTTTCGGTGTTCGTCACGTCACAAGGGTACTGGTCACCCGCGGCAGTGACGGTCCGCTCCCGTCCCCGCCGGCGCGGGCCAGGCGGGACCGCCGCTTTACCAGCCCGGCCAGCAGCTCCGGCCCCTCGGTCAGGACCATTTCACGGAACAACCGGACAGCTGCCGGTTCAACCTCCGGCCTGCGCTGCCGCCAGCTCAGGCCAACGTCGCGGAAGGCCAAATTAGAGCCAAGGGGCACTTCCACCCAGCCGAGGTTTCCCGTTTCGGCACTGACGGTCCGGCCTGGAGAGTCCCCGCCCGGTGGCAGGATACTGACGCCGAGTCCGGCCGAGACGAGTCCCCGGGCAGTGTGGGAGTCCTGGCTTTCGAAGGCGATGCGGGGCCGGTATCCCCCCTCACGGAACAGGGCATCGGTCAGCGAACGCAAACCGTAACCGGGGCCGAGCGCCACAAACGGGTCGGCACGGATGTCCGCCACAGAGGCCATCCCGCGCCCTGCGAGCACGTGCGTGTGGTGGACCACCAGTCGCAGGGGTTCCCGGTACAGCAGGGCGGACAGCAGGCTCCGGCCGGCTGCGGCAACGGGCGCAGTGAGGGCAAGGTCCGCCTCGCCGGCCGCCAACTCCTCAAGGCAGGAGTCGCGTGCTCCCTGGCTCAGCGTGAAGACGGCGCCCGGGTATCTGCTGCGGAAGGCACTGATGAGGAGCGGGAGCGTGGACTCGCCAAAGGTGTGCTGGAAGGAGACGGAAATCCGGCCACGGACAACATCAGACTCGTTGCGGACCACGTCCAGCCCGGCCTGGAACTCGGTGAGCGCCCGTTCAATGTAGGGCAACAGGGACCGGGCGGCGGGGGTGAGGCGCACTCCCCTGCCGTCCCTGGCCAGGAGTTCAGTGCCGACGACGGCGCTGGCCCGCGCCAGTGCCCTGCTCACCGTGGACTGGGGTACTCCGAGGGCTTCTGCCGTTTCGGTGACATGCTCGGTCCGTCCGAGTTCGGCCAGCAGCGGCAGGAGCGGAAGAAGCTGCACCAGCTGTTTGTGGTCGGGCTCCATGGCTCCTCCTGGCTCCGGCACCGAAGCGGATAATCGTTCCGGATTTGATATGAGTCTGGCATAAAAGATGCATTGGAGGCAGGCATCCGGTCGGGTCTACGCTTGCCAGATGCCCCACCCCCTTCCGCTCCCTGGCCACCACACCTCCCCGGCAGGCTGGAATGGGCACGCGAAAGGCTCCACGGGGTACGGCCGCATCATTGCCGGCCTGGCTTTTGCGGGGGTGGCAACCTTCGCCCAGCTGTACTCCACGCAGGCCGTCCTGCCAATTCTTGCCACGGACCTGAACATCACGGCGGCAGAAGCAGCCCTCACCATCTCCCTGGCCACCGTGGGGCTCGCGGTCACAGTGATCCCCTGGTCCTTCCTTGCCGACCGGATCGGCAGGGTCAAGGCAATGACGTGGGGAATCTCGGTGGCTACCGTACTTGGCCTGCTGGTGCCACTGTCCACCAGCTTCACCATGCTCCTCGGCCTGCGGCTCCTGGAGGGAATGGCCCTCGGCGGCATCCCGGCCATCGCGATCGCCTACCTCAACGAGGAGGTCACCAAGGCCCATGCCGCGGTGGCAGCCGGGAGTTACGTCGCGGGCACCACGCTTGGCGGGCTGGCCGGCCGGCTGGTGGCCGGGCCTGCCGGGGAGTGGTGGGGCTGGCGTGCCGCGGCCCTTGCCGTCTCCGTCCTGGCCACTCTGGCCGCTGTCGCCTTCCTGCTGCTGGTGCCCCGGGCCAGGGGGTTTACGGCGGCAAAGGCACCAGGCTTCCGCGGAGCTGCGCGTACCCTTGGCGGCCACCTGCGCAACGTCAGGCTCCTTGCCCTCTACATCCAGGCATTCCTGATGATGGGCGGGTTCGTGGCCGTCTACAACTACCTGGGCTTCCGGCTGTCCGGCCAGCCCTTCGGCCTGCCCACCACCGTCATCAGCCTCATCTTCCTGGCCTACCTTTCCGGGACCTTCACGTCCCGCTGGGCAGCCGGGCTGACCCTGCGTTTTGGGCGCCGCAACGTGCTGCTCGCCGGACTTGCCCTGTCCACGGTGGGCCTCGCCCTGACGTTGGCACCGTCGCTTGTGCTGATTCTCGCGGGGCTCGTGGTCTTCACCGGAGGTTTCTTTGCGGCGCACAGCATCGGCGCGGGCTGGACGGGGGCCATCGCCAGCGCAGGACGGGCGCAGGCGGCCTCCCTGTACAACCTTGCCTACTACCTGGGATCGAGTTTTCTCGGCTGGGCCGGCGGCCTGCTCTTCCAGTCCCTGGGCTGGAACGCCCTGGCGGCCGCCGTGATGATCCTCGCCTGCCTCACCGCGGTGACAGTCGCCGTCGTCCATCCCAGGGAGGCCCGCGGCGCGGCCTGAACAGGACCGCCTGCGTCTAGGATGAACGCAGGAACTTTTGGAGGAGCCGCCGTGAGCACGAATGCCAGGAACGTCAGGCCGGGAGTGCATCTGGAGCCCCTTGATGCCATCGACGAACGGCTTCTTGCTGCCTTGGTGGAGGATGCAAGAATTTCGAACAAGCAGCTTGCCGAACTGGTGGGCATAGCGCCCTCCACCGCGCTGATGCGGACCCGTGCGTTGACGGAGCGGGGCATCGTGCAGGGATTCGAGGCGAAGCTTAACCTTTCGTCCATCGGCAGGTCTGTCCAGGCCCTGGTCGCAGTCCGGCTCCGCGCGCACGACCGGGACCAGATCGACCGCTTTACGGCCCGCGTCCCACACTTGCCGGCAGTGCTGTCCACCTTCCATACCTCCGGCTCCGTGGACTACCTGCTGCACATCGCCGTGGCCACCACCGAGGATTTGCGGGACTGGGTGCTGGACAACCTGGCCACCGATCCGGTGGTGGGGCACACGGAAACCACTCTGGTGTTCGAACACATCCAGGGCAACCACGGCCCGCTCCCGGAATAGCCGCGGCAGCAGTATCAGCCCAGCGTGCGGCTAGCGGCGGGTACGCATCGCGCTGCGAAGCGTGACCGCAGCCATAACGAGCGCTGCCAAGCCACAGAGCACCACGAATCCGGCCACGGATGGGGCGAGGCCAAACACGCCCGAGGCCCAGCCAAGCCCGAGGACCGGGACCGCGCTGCCCAGGTAAGTGATGACGTACACCGTGCTGATGGTCTGGGCCTGGCGGGCTGGCTCCACCTTGGAGGCCACATCATTGAAGACAGTACGGAAGGCGAGGCCCTGTCCCACGCCTGCGGCAATGCTTGCAACCACCAGCAGCACGGGACTGTTCCATGCCCCTGCCCCGCCGAGCAGGAGAACGGAAGCGCCCAGGACCGCCAGCCCGCCCGGGACAACATAGCGGCCCCGCAACGTCACCAGCTGGGTCAGCGCCGACGCCGCGAGGGTCAGGCCGGCCAGCACACCGATCAGCGGCCGGCTGTCCACGGCGAGGACCTGGGCGAAGTAGCCGGGGGCCAGCGAAAGGCAGAAGCCAAAGACTGCGAAGCTCAGGAAGCCGACGCCGGATGCCAGCCAGAACGCGCCCCTCGCCTCCCGCGTGACGGAAGGCCGGCGCGGTGCCAGCAGGTACAGCGGCCTGGGGCCCTTCGGCGGCTGGATGGCAGGGCGCGCCCGCAGGAGGTACAGCGGAACCAGCAGCGCTGCGAGAACGGCTGCGTGGACGTAGTACGGTGCCGACGTGGCCCCTGGAAGCAGGGATAGGAGCCCGCCGATCACCGGGCCGGCAGCCACTCCCCCGGCAGAGGCCAGCAGCGTGAAGCGGGAGGCCCACTCCGGGCGTGAGGGCAGCAATTCACGCAGGGCAGCGGCGCTGGCGCCGGTGGCCAGGGCAACGGCAATTCCCTGCATTGCACGGCCGGCGCACAGCCCGGCGAGGGTCTGCGCCTCGGCAAACAGCCAGCCGCCCGCCAAACCGGCAACAACTGCCAGGATGAGGGCCGCCCTGCGCCCGATGTGGTCCGACCAGTGCCCGGCAAGCATCAGTGTGGCAATCAGTGCCAGCACGTAACTGGTGAAGGCGGCAGTGACGTCCAGCTGCGACAGCCCGAATTCCTCCTGCAGAAGCGGGTACAGGGGGGTGGCGAGATTGGCGCCCACCAGGAGCGTAAAGATGACGGCACCCGCGAGCATTAGGCGTGCGGTAACCGACGCATCCCACCCGGCCGTTGTGGCTGGAGCCGGACGCATGCGGAGTTCGCTGAAGACCGTCATTGTGCCGCCTTTGCTGCTGCCGCGGCAGGTGGTCCTTGTGGGTGCCCGGCCGCGGGTGGACATGTGATAGCTCCAGCGTGAAGCATTCCTGCTCGTTCGAGCGGAATGGGGTGCCACAATTGAGCAGGATCATCAAATATTCGGTGCTGCAGTGATGGAGAGTGACCATTTGAACAATCTGGACCCTACCGACCTGAAAATCCTCCTGGAGCTCATCCGGGACCCCAGGATCCAGATCGGTGAGCTCAGCGATGCTTTGGGGGTCGCCCGCAACACTGCGCAGTCACGCGTGCGCCGCCTGCTCCGGGCCGGGGTACTGCGGTCCGGGGGCCGCGAGGTGGACCTCGAGGCTGTGGGCTACGACGTGGTGGCGTTCGTGACCATCGAGGTTTCGCACCGGGAACTGGACGGGGTGGTGGGGGCGTTGCGGCTGATTCCGCAGGTCCTCGAGGTACACGAGATCTCCGGGCGGGGCGATGTCTGGTGCCGGGTGGTGGCTACCGATACGCACAACCTCCAGGCGGCCCTCCGGCAGGTGCTGAGGATCAAGGGCGTTATCCGTACCGAAACCGTGCTGGCACTGCACACGCACATCCCCTACCGGACCGAGCCCCTGATCAGCGGCCTCACCAAAGCCGCCGAAGCCGGCCAACACGGCCCGGGCAAGCCCCCGCGGGCCGCCGGGGCGGGGACGGACAGCTAGGATTTTCAGAATGGATTGGCTCTCTTACGTTTCACAGATCAACTGGCTCGCCGTGCTGCTTGCCTTCATCGCCACTATGGCCGTGGGCTTTGTCTGGTACATGCCCGCCGTCCTGGGCAACAGGTGGATGGCAGCCATCGGAAAGACCGAGGACGATCTCAAGAACATGAGCGGCGGACCCGGAATCTGGGTGCCCATGATGGTGGCGGCTGCCCTGACGGCGATCCTGCTGGCTGTCCTGATCAGCAAGCTTGGGCTCGACAACGCCCTGGCCGGTGGCTGGTTCGCCTTCGTGCTGGGACTGGTCTTCCGTGCCGGCGGCCATGTGATCCATAACGGCTTCGCGGGCCGGCCTGCGGCTGTTACCCTCATCGACTCCGGCCACGACCTGCTGGCCATGACAGTATCCGGTGCCATCATCGGGGCCATGTCCTGATGCCGCGGACCACTTTGGCAAAGCCCGGCAAGCCATGACCATCATTGACAACGCGGTTTACGTGGACGGCATCCGCCACGCCGAGCCCGAAAACCTGGAACAGACTTTCGAGACCCTGGCACACCACGGGGGGATGGCCTGGATTGGCCTCTACCGCCCCACTGCGGAGGAAATGGCCGCGGTGGCCTCTGAGTTCGGGCTGCACGCGCTGGCTGTGGAAGACGCCATCTCCGCGCACCAGCGTCCCAAACTCGAGCGCTACGAGGACAATCTCTTTACCGTCCTTCGGCCGGCACGCTACCTGGACGCCACGGAAACCGTGGAGTTCGGTGAGCTGCACATCTTCACGGGCAAGAACTTCGTGGTTACTGTCCGGCATGCCGAGACCGCCGGCGTGGCGAGGGTTCGGCAGCGGCTGGAAAGCAGGCCGGACCTGTTGCGGCACGGGCCGGAGGCCGTCCTCTACGCCCTGCTGGACCGGGTGGTGGATGACTATGGACCCGTGGTGGCCGGGCTTGAAAACGACATCGACGAGATTGAAGACCAGCTGTTCAGCGGCGACACCACCGTATCGCGCCGCATTTACGAACTCGCCCGCGAGGTCATCCAGTTCCAGCGGGCCATCCACCCCCTGCCGGACATGCTGCACCAGCTGGAGCGGGGCTTTGAAAAGTACGGTGTCGAAAGCAACCTCCGGCACAACCTGCGCGACGTGGAGGACCACGTGGAGCGGGTAATCTCCCGGGCGGACTCCTTCCGTGATCTGCTGCAAAACGCACTGACCCTGGACGGCACCCTCACTGCCAACCGGCAAAACGAGGCAAGTGCAGAACAGAACGAGCAGGTAAAAAAGATCTCCTCCTGGGCCGCCATCTTCTTCGCACCGTCCTTCGTGGCCGGCGTCTACGGCATGAACTTTGACCATATGCCCGAACTTCACTGGCAGCTGGGCTATCCCATGGCGATCGGTCTGATGGCAGGAACGGCCGCGCTGATGTACGGGATTTTCAAGAAGAAGGGCTGGCTGTAGGGCCGGAGGCAACAGGGGCCGCAGCGCCACGCGGCCGGGGGTGATTTGTGGAGCTAAGGGGATTCGAACCCCTGACCTCTTCGATGCGAACGAAGCGCTCTACCAACTGAGCTATAACCCCGGAACGAGCCGCGCTGCACTGCTGTGCGGCACCGGTGACCCTAGGCTACAAATTTTCCGCGCCCAATGCCAACCGGCATACAAAAGGCGGCCGGAATACCCCGGCCGCCTCCCGAAAGTCTCAGGCGCGGCGGCGCTGCAGGACGTCGTCGAGATTGCTGAGTGCGCTCTGGGCCTTGCTGAGCTGGGCCTCCGGGGCCGTGGCGGCGGAAGTGGCGGAGGCGGGAGTGGCGGCGGCGCCTTGCTTGAGGGACGGCTTGCCGGTGGCCTTGGGGGCCTCCGGCAGCTCAAGCGGCTCCGGTGCGGGGCGCTCAGCCTTGGCCGCCTCGACGTAGACCGGCTTGGGCACCTCCACGGGCTCCCACGTGGTGGCCGGCGCAGCCTGTACTGCACTGGTGTCACCGGCTGCCACGGCAACGGCCAGGGCTGCCTCGCGCAGTTCCACTGCCGTCAGGGGCTTGACCTTGGGATTGTGGGCCTCGGCGTCAAAGAGCGGGCTTTCCGGGCGCACCGGCGCGGCCTCCGGCCGTGGCGGGACGTGTGCCGCTGCCGGCCGGGGAGCCGGTGCGGTCATGGCTGAACGGAAAGCCGCGTCCACCTTGGCTTTGCGGTCCCGGACTGCCAGCCAGCGGAGAAGGACCACCGACACCACGGTCAGTGCCGTGCAACCCAGGGGCAGGACTGGAGAGCCCAGTCCAAAGGCCAGCAGGACCGCAGAAACGAACGCGGTCAACAGGGCGAGCAGTCCCACGAGGGCAAGAGCCGTGCGGCCGTAGCGGATACGGAACTGGCCCGTCGGCGCAGCGCTGGCCGTGACGGTAGCTGATCCAGTGCTCTTCCTGGTGTCCATGGCTTTCTCCTGCTGGGCGGCGACCTTCAAAACCAGCCCTGCTCGCGGGTCCGGTACTTCATCGGCGGGGGCGTCTGCCAGGTAATCGCCGGCGGCCTGGAACTGGTGCCGGCGGTTCCGGAGGACGTAGGGGGCAACCCATACAATCCAGAGCACAACGGCAACCACAAGGATCACTGAGCTGCTAAGGGGGAAGTCCACAATCAAAACCGTATGAGCATCACGGCGGCTGCAGCCGCATTAGGCGCGGTGTGTCGTGGCGCGGCTGACAAATCAATGGATTTATGACGGCCGGGAGGCAAGCCAGCGGTGCAACAACCCCTCCGGAACCTCCTCGGACGTCAAGGCAAAGGACCGGTGATCGGCCCACTCGCCGTCGATGTGCAGGTAGCGGGGCCGGTATCCCTCGTCCCGGAAACCCAGCTTTTCCACCACCCGCAGGCTTGGCCCGTTCTCGGGCCGGATGTTGATTTCCATTCTGTGCAGCCCCAGGGTCCGGAAGCAGTGGTCGGTCACGAGAGCCACGGCGGTGGGCGCTATGCCACGCCCCGCGCGCGACTGGTCCACCCAGTACCCGAGGGTGGCCATCATGGCCGAACCCCAAACAATCGACGAAACAGTCAATTGACCCACTATCGCAGGGTTCCGGCTGGCGGGGATCCGCTCGGTGATCAGAAACGGAAGCGCCGTTGCCTGGGCCGCCTGCCAGTTCAGGGAGCGGACCATCTGCCGGTAATCAGGAAGGCTGCCCGCCGGGTCCGGGTTGGAGGCCTCCCAGGGTGAAAGCCATTGGCTGTTGCGCGACCGCACTTCTGTCCACTCTTTTTTGTCCCGGTACCTGATGGGCCTCAGGACCAGGTCTCCGCACTCCAGGGTTACGGGCCAGATGGGGCCGGCGCGCACAGTGCTACTTGGACAGGCCGGCGGTAAAGCCCGGCAGCCACTCCCGAAGGCCGGGACCCAGATCATCACTGTCAATGGCGAGCTGGACGCAGGCCTTGAGGTAGCTCAACTTGTCGCCCGTATCGTAGCGGCGTCCCCGGAACACAACGCCGTAGACGCCCTGCCCCTCGCCTTCTCCGGACGCGAGCTCCTGCAGGGCATCGGTGAGCTGGATTTCGCCGCCCCGCCCGGGGCCGGTGTGTTCGAGGACTTCGAAGACCGCAGGGTGCAGTACGTAGCGGCCGATGACAGCCAGGTTGGAGGGGGCTTCGTCCGCGGCCGGCTTTTCCACCAGCCGGTTGACGCGCACGAACCCCTCGCCGTCGATCTCTTCGATGTCGGCACAGCCGTAAGCGCTGATCTGCGAAGGCTCCACCTCGATGAGTGCGACGACGGACCCTCCCGTTTTCGCCTGCACATCGATCATGGTGCTAAGGAGTTCGTCGCGCGCGTCAATCAGGTCATCGCCCAGCAGGACAGCGAAGGCTTCGTTGCCCACGTGCTGCTTGGCGCGAAGCACAGCGTGGCCCAGGCCGTTCGGGTCGCCCTGGCGGACGTAGTGGATGTCGCCGAGGTTGCTGGCGGCCTGGATGGACGCGAGCTTCGCCGTATCGCCCTTGTCCTCCAGGGTGGACTCCAGTGCCGGTACCCGGTCAAAGTGGTCTTCCAGGGCCCGCTTGTTCCGCCCGGTGATCATCAGGACATCATTGAGTCCCACGTTGACGGCTTCCTCAACCACGTACTGGATGGCAGGCTTGTCCACGACGGGAAGCATTTCCTTGGGCATGGCCTTGGTGGCAGGCAGGAACCTGGTGCCGAGTCCGGCAGCGGGGATAACGGCTTTGCGAACTCTGGGGTTACTGGTAGTCACCCGACTAATCTAGCGTCAGCGTCAAGCATTCAGTAATCATTGAACGGCTGCCGGCCGCCCTGCGCCCGCAGCCATACCGCCATAACGGCAACCGATGGAGGAGTACACCGTGCTTGAGGACGCCAAGGCGACCAAGACCAGGATACGTACCGCGCACCGCCTGCGGCGGGCTGCCCTGACCCCGCAGCAGCTGGAGTCGGCGGGGACGGGCATCGCACGCCACGGCGCGGACTGGGCGGCGTCCCTGGCCGGCGGCTCGCCTGCCACGTTCTGCGTCTACTTCGGGGTCGGCGTCGAACCGCCTACCCTTCCGCTGATCAACGCACTCCACCACAACGGCCACCGGGTCCTGCTCCCGGTCTGTGAGCCAGGGCGGGAACTGGCGTGGGTCTTCTGGGACCCGGACGCCGGCTTTGAGCAGAGCAAGTACGCCCCGATCCTCGAACCCCGGGGCGACCGGAACGGACCCGATGTGGCAGGAACCGCCGCAGCCCTCTTCGTCCCGGCCACCGCCGTCGACCTTTCGGGCAACCGGATTGGGCAGGGCGGCGGGTACTACGACAAGTTCCTGGGCCACCTCGCCACGGCCGGGAAGAATATTCCACTGGCCGCCGTTATCTACGACGAAGAGCTGCTCCCCGCCGGCGAAATCCCGGGGGAGGAATTCGACCGCCCCGTCCCTGCCGTGCTGGCGCCTTCCGGACTTCGGCCGCTTAACAGCCACCACTGAGGGCCCGTTGCCCGGCTCTGAGGGGATGATAGAATTAGCACTCAGGCCCTGCGACTGCTAAACGGCAAGTCCGTTCACGCAGCACAGGACCTCTCGTTTGCCCCAGAGGAGGAGCACCAGTGCCAACGTACGCGTACGCCTGCAAGGATTGCAGCCATGCCTTCGACATCGTCCAGTCGTTTTCGGACAGCACTTTGACCTCGTGCCCCGAGTGCCAGGGGACTCTTCGCAAGAAGTTCAACAGCGTGGGTGTCGTCTTCAAGGGATCCGGTTTTTACCGCACCGATTCCAGGGACTCCAAGGGGAGCGCCGTCTCGCCCGCCCCGGCTGCTTCGACGCCCGCTCCTGCCGCGGCACCTGCCGCTTCCGCGCCGGCTGCCGCAGCCAGCTAAGCAGGACTGTTCGACGCCGGCAGGGCCGGTTTGTCCACATAGCGCACCGTGCTCCTGTTGCGGGTATCCCCCGCGGCCATAGCGTAGGCGCATGCCTGTAAACCTTCTCCGTCCCGGCCGGGCCGCATCCCGCTACCCGCGGACCCCACGGCGTTCCGGCAGTGCCGGCCGCAGATCCACACCGGTCCGGTTCGGTGCGTGGCTGGGCCGGAACCGGCGGCTCGCCGTTGCGCTGTTGCTGTGTGCGGCGGCTTCAATCACCGTGCATCAGCTCACCCCCGCGCCTGTCCACACCGTCACCGGGCTGGCCGCCGCCAGGGATCTGCCCGCCGGTGCGGTTGTGGTGGCGACAGACCTGGCCCATGTACAGGTGCCGCCGGCCATGATGGCCCCAGGTTTCCTGGCCAAGGAGAGCGAGTTGGCCGGAAAGCAACTGGCCGCTCCCCTGCGAAGGGGACAGCTCCTGACGGACGCGCAACTGCTCGGTCCCGGGCTCCTGGCCGGCACTCCGCCGGGCTCGGCGGCGGTGCCGCTTCGCATGGCTGATCCGTCGTCCATCCAGCTCGTCTCGCCGGGGCAGCTCGTGAACGTGGTGCTGACGGCGGGCAACGGCTTCGACCAGCAGGCGCCGTCAGAAGTCCTGGCAACAGGTGTGCCGGTGTTGTGGACCTCCGGCAAGGGCGGCGGGAGCGGGCAGTGGCTGGGCACCGCTGAGACTGACGGGCTAATGGTGGTGGCGGCCAGCGGGGAGCAGGCTGCCCGGCTGGCCGGTGCTTCCACCCAGGGCAAACTGTTCTTCGTCCTCGTTGGCCCCTAGCTGCCCGCCCAGGGCGGCGCCGGCAGTCAGGGCCGGCCAGTCAGCGCCGGTCCGTCAGCCCCAGTGCGGGGGTTTTTGTTCCTTCAGCCAGGCGTCATGGTCATCGTCGGCATCGCCCCAGCGCCGGGGGTCATCCTCGGAAGCCTTCGTGGGCAGAATGCCTTGCGTACCGCCTTGCCCCCTGCCCTCCTGCTCCTGGACCTGTTCGGCCTCGGGAGCCCGGTCCACCGGGATGGGCTGCCCGTCTCCGGATTCGTCTTTGTTGTCTTCAGGGGCCACGCGGACCGCCTCCTTGCTGTCCAAGTCTTTCGCCTGCGGCCGGCGGCGTGCCCGCTCCCCGGCGTCGATACCATTGAGCGCCTGGTCCACGTCGTCGTCAAGGAACCCTGTTGAGGTTCCCGTCCGGCCGGGAAGCACCACCCGCTCAAGTCCCAGGTAGCCGGCAATCCGGTCGGCGCAGGCTGAAGGATCAGTGAAAACCTCAATGGTCCACAGCGGCATGTACCGCCAGCCCAGCCGCTCCAGCAGCTGCGGCCGCAGCCGGCTCCGTTCGCGCACGCTCATGGTGCGGTACAGCTCGGTACCATCGGACTCGATGGCCACAGGCCACGGCAGGTCGGTCTCGTCCCGGCCCATGGTGCCCAGCGGATCCGCGGCCGCCACCACGTCAATTGCGCCGTCATACTGGTGCCAGACCCGCGCGCCGCGGGCCCGCAGCCGGTCCCCGAGATCGGCCACCAGCGGATCGGCGCCCAATGCCTGTTCGCTGGCCGCGGCACGGGAAGCGGGAGTACCCAAATCCGTATTTCCCGCAATTTCACGGTCCAGCAGGGAATACAGGTCCACTGCCCCGTGCGTCAGCCGGGTGTGGTCCAGGTCCTCGGGCCGGAAGCAGGTCAGCACGTGGATGGACCGGCGGGCCCGCGTCATGGCGAGGGCGAATTTTTCCCGGCCGCCCTCAGCAGAGAGCGGCCCGAAGTTATGCAGGGCACGGCCGTGGGGGGTGCGTCCAAAGCCCGGCGAGAAAATGACGTGGTCGCGCACCAGGCCCTGTGCCCGCTCGAGGTCTACCACGCGGAAAGACTCAGGCCCGGCGCCAAAGAATGCTGCGAGGCCGGGGTGGTTGGGCAGCTGAAGCCGGATGGACTCGCCAATCCTGGCAGCATGGCGGAGGCTTGCGGTGACCACTGCCAGTGACGTGCGGGGGCGGGTGCGGGCGTGTTCAAAGACCAGCTGCACCACCCGGTTGACCTCGGCCACCACCGACTCCACGCCTTCGTGGTCCGCGCTGGGAAGGCCGGTGCCGTCCGGCAGGTACTCCACCAGCAGGGACCGGTCCAGGCCCGTAGCGGACTGGCCCTCCGGAAGGCGGTGCAGGGCGCCGTCGTAGAAGTTCTTGCTGAGCTGGAGGACCAGGTCCTCGTCCACCGCGCGGTAAACGAAGTTCAGCCGCCACACCGGAAGCACGGCCGAGAGTGCCCTGAACGCACTCTCCACGCGCTGGTGTGCCGTCTCCCCGGCGGCCAGCCGCTCCACGCCCACCGTAAACGTCCGGGGGCTGGCGATCATCGCATCGCCGAAGGCGATCACCTGGCGGGCGCGGGCGATGGATGGCAGCACGGCCTGCAGAGATGTGGCCTCGGAGTCGAGGATCACCACGGCGTCAAAGTGCTGTTCGGCGGGAAGGAGGCCGGTCATCAGGTAGGGACTGACGGACCAGACGGGAACGAGGGTGCCGATGAGGTCGGGAGCCTGTGCCGTCAGCGCGGGCAGGGAGACCCTGCCGTCTTTGAGGAGGCTGCGCAGGAGGTCAGCCTGCCGGGGGTGCGCTGCGATGCCGGCCCGCCACCGTTCGGCCAGATCCCAACGGAGCCGTGCCGCTCCGCTGGCGATGTGTGCGTTATCCGCCAGCCGGTATTCGGCCTCGAGCTGCCGCAGGGCGTCACCGTCGGACATGGCGAGGTAGTCGTCTCCGCTGATCATCGCTTCGAGCGCCGACTGCCACCAGGCGAGTTCCAGTTCCGCTGCGACTGAGCCTGCCGGAACCTCACGTTCCGCCAGGTCTGCCAGGAGCTCCCCCAGCCCGTGCTCGCGCATGTTCTCCACCAGGAGGGTACGCTCCGGGAGTGTCTTGAGGGTGTCGGTGTCCGCCACCAGCCGCTCGAGCCGCTCCATCAGCTCTTCATACCGGACTTTGGACAAGGCGCCGCCGGCCTCCGTGTGCCGGAGCGCCTCGCCCAACTGGGTGAGTTCGCGGTCAAGGGCGCGGTACATCACGTTGATCTCGGCAAGCCCGGACGGCACCGCAGGGTGGCGCTGCGTGGTGGCATATCCTGCCCACAGGGCGCGCTGCTCCTGGACCAGGACCAGCGAGCTGTGCAGATCCGCTATATGGACGCCGGGACGGACGTACTCCTTGGCCACCCTGCGCAGCCGCGAACGCTGCATTGCGGTCAACTCGATGCCGCGCTCACGGCGCCAGGCGGACGGCGCGGTGGCAGAGATGAGGTCAGTGACCGGCCTGTCGAAGATGTCCGGGGTGAACTTGTCCAGGCTCCCGCGCACGGCTACGAGGAGCTCGAGCTGTTCGCCCCATTCAGCGAAGGAGGCGCCCAGCCGGATTTCCGCATGCTCCGCCACGGCGTTCATACGTTCGCGCAAGGCCGGGAGGCCCTTCTCCACGGACCGGACCAGGTCCTGGGCTTCCTCGGTCTCCTTGCGGTTGAGGAGCCGCGCGCCATGCCAGGGGCTGTTGGTGGACGCCTTACTGAAGCTGCCCAGCTCGGCGGCACGCCGAAGCCTGCCGGCAAGTTCATCGCGGTCCCTGATGCTGTCCAGGACACTGCGTTTGAGCCGCACAGTGGTGGCGGGCGCCGGGTGGATCGACGTCAACTCAGCAAGCGACTGCATCGCCTGGTAGGGCGAGCAGCCCCAACGCTGGCGGACGTTGTGCAGCGATGCCACGTGGTCCATCAGGGCGTGGCGGTGCTCCGTCAGGGTGTCATGCAGGTTTCCGAGCTGGGGTTGCAGGGATTTTTCGTTCCGGACAATCGCCCGCAGCAGTTGGCCCTTCAACTGCTGCGCACTGACGTTCCCGGACAGCTGAAAGAGGATGGACTCAAGGCCAAGGCCTTCGAGCTGGCCGGACACTTCATTGAGGCTGGCGCGGCGGTCGCCTACTACCAGGACCGTCTTTCCGGCGTCCACGAGGGCGCCGATGGTGTTGATGGCCGTCTGGGTCTGGCCGGTACCCGGCGGGCTGCTGACCACCAGGGAATCGCCGGCGCGGGCCGCGTCAATCACGTACTGCTGGTCGATGTCCGCGTCCAGCAGGAGCATCTCGTCCCGGGGATGCCTGCTGTCCAACGGCGGGAAACGGGACGGGTCCGGCTCGTCAAAGTCCACCACTTCGCCGCCGGCAGCGGTGGCCAGGGCGGAGACGAGAGGGTTGGAGTCGTTGATCCAGGGGTCGTCCAGGTTCCCCGAAAGGTCCGCGAAGGTGGAAACCAGCAGGTTGTGCTGTGCTTCTGCGCCGTGGATGGGCCGGATGAGCGTGGCCAGCCTGTCCAGGACGGGCTGGGGATCGAAGCGGGCAGTGCTGTAGGCGAGCCGGGTAACGGCGTTAACGTCGAAGACGATCCCGTGGGTGTTCTTCAGGTGCCGCACCAGGGCCGGGTTGATGTGTGCCTGCTCCGTCAGTTGAAGCTCGTAGTCGTCCTCCCCCGGACGGACCGTCAGCGAAATCGCCGTGAGCATGACCGGGGCCGAGATGCGCTGGGGCTTGCCGCCCACAGCCGACGTCCACACCACCGTGCCCGCGGAGAAATAGCCGGCGTCGATGCCGCGGTCATTGGCAAGCTCGAAAATCTTGGACCGGATGTTGCGGGAGGCCCTGGCAGCCACGACGTACTGCTGGCGGTCGCGGATCAGCGTGGAAAGCCGGGTCTTGCGCCCCGCCATCAGCTGGGCGAGGCCGGACGGGTGGGCGTGCGTCAGGTCGATGGAACCTTCGGGGGTCTTGGTGAAGCGCAGCATCGTATCCGCCCCGGTGACGGGCTTAAGCCCGGACAGCCATTTACGGAGCTCCTCGGAGCCTTCCGGGTGGCCTTGACCAACTGACACTTCTGCCTTCTTTTCTGCGTTTGCACGTGACGCCCTGGACCATACCGGCATAGATTCGAGCGTAGCCGCTACAACGCCCGGACTGAGAGACCGCAACACGGGACCGGGCCAAATTGCGGAGGTTTTCGCTGCGGAGACAGCAGTGGCCGGCCTCCTTCCCGGAGGCCGGCCACTTATGGTGCTATTCCCACTCGATGGTTCCCGGCGGTTTGCTGGTGACGTCGAGCACCACGCGGTTGACGCCGTCCACCTCGTTGGTGATCCGGTTCGAGATCCTGGCCAGGAGCTCGTACGGCAGCCGTGACCAGTCCGCGGTCATGGCGTCTTCCGAGGAAACAGGACGGAGCACGATGGGGTGGCCGTACGTGCGGCCGTCGCCCATAACGCCCACGCTGCGGACGTCGGCGAGCAGGACCACCGGCATCTGCCAGACTTCGTTGTCCAGCCCGGCTGCGGTGAGTTCCGCCCGGGCAATGGCGTCGGCCTTGCGCAGCAGGTCCAGCCGTTCCTTGGTGACCTCACCGACAATGCGGATTCCAAGTCCCGGTCCGGGGAAGGGCTGGCGGCCCACAATTTCCTGCGGCAGACCCAGTTGGGCACCTACAGCGCGGACCTCGTCCTTGAAGAGGGCCCGGAGCGGCTCCACGAGCTCGAACTGCAGGTCCTCAGGCAGGCCGCCCACGTTGTGGTGGCTCTTGATGTTCGCCGCGCCTTCACCGCCGCCGGATTCGACAACGTCCGGGTACAGGGTGCCCTGGACCAGGAACTTGATCTTTTCGCCGTGGGCGGCTGCCTCGGCGATGATGGCAAGTTCGGCCTCTTCGAAGGCGCGGATGAATTCGCGGCCGATGATCTTGCGCTTGGTTTCCGGATCGCTGACGCCGGCAAGGGCGGCCTGGAAGCGTTCCTGCTCGTTGGCGACGTAGAGCTTGACGCCGGTGGCGGCGACGAAGTCGCGTTCCACCTGTTCAGCTTCGCCTTCGCGCAGCAGGCCATGATCCACAAAAACGCAGGTGAGCTGATCGCCCACGGCGCGCTGGACAAGGGCGGCGGCGACGGCGGAGTCAACCCCGCCGGACAGGCCGCAGATGACCCTGGCATCGCCGATCTGCTTGCGGATGCGCTCCACCTGCTCTTCGAGGATGTTGCCGGTGGTCCAGTTTGGTTCCAGCCGGGCACCTTTGAAGAGGAAGTTCTCCAGGACCTGCTGGCCGTAGGCGGAGTGCTTGACCTCGGGGTGCCACTGGACCCCAAACAGGCCCTTTTCCTCGTTGGCGAAGGCAGCTACTTCAGCACCCGCCGTCGTCGCCAGGACTTCAAAGCCCTCCGGCGCCGTGTGCACCGAGTCGCCGTGGCTCATCCAGGTGTTCTGGTGCTGGGGCATGCCCTCGAGGACCGAACGGCCCTCACCGAGGATGGTGGTTTCCGTGGAGCCGTACTCCCGCAGCCCGGTCTTGTCCACCTTGCCGCCGAGGGCGTTGGCCATCGCCTGGAAGCCGTAGCAGATGCCGAAGACGGGGACGCCAGCCTCGAAAAGGTCGGCACCGACGCTGGGTGCACCGTCAGCATAGACGCTGGAGGGCCCCCCCGAAAGGATGATGGCGGCGGGGTTCTTGGCCAGGAGCTGCTCGGTTGTGTAGGTATGCGGAACCACTTCCGAATACACATTCGCTTCCCGGACGCGGCGGGCAATCAGCTGCGCGTACTGGGCACCGTAGTCAACAACCAGCACCGGCTTCTGGGAAGTCTGGGATGCAGTGGGAGTAGTCACCGTACTAGCCTACTGGCCGCCGTTGCACCGGCGCACCTTGAGAAGCCGCGCTGTGACGCAGCGAACTCCCCAGCGTTGCTGCGGCTTCCTAGTACCGCTGCGGCGCCTGGGGATTCGCGGCGAGCTCTGCCTCAACTTCGGCGTGGAACTTCTTCTCCACAATGAAGGACAGGAACGGGATGACGCCGCCCAGTGCCAGCAGGATCATTTTCAGGAACGGCCACCGCATCAGTGACCAGAGCCGGAAGTTCGAGACCAGGTACACCACGTACATCCAGCCGTGCACAATCAGGACGGCAACGGACAGGTTGACTCCGCCCAGTACCCCCCGCGGTTCAGCCTCGGCGAACCCGAAGCCGAAAGGCTGGCCGGTGGCGGCGTTCGTGCCGCCGGCGAAGAGGTACTGCCCGAACCCGTACCGGGCGATCAGTTCGGCGCAGAGCAGCAGCAGCATGGTGCCCGTGAGGTAGGCCAGCAGCTTGTAGAACTTCAGGGCCGAGCGGATCTGCGCCTCGGTGCCGCCAAAGCGGCGCTTCTTGCCGGAAGCCTTGCCGGCCGTGGCGCTGCCTGTGTTGGTGCCTGCGGCGGGGGTTGCGGGTTTCGGATCAATCATGGCTGTACCTTTTGCTGGTTCTGTTCGGGGAGTAGCGGGGTCTCGTCATCGTCGTCGAGGCTTTCCTCGAGGTCCCGGTGGTAGTCGTCCTTGACCAGCCGCCACCAGATGAAGAGCGCAAAGCCGGCGAAGACAACCCACTCCAGGGAGTAGAAGAGGTTAAGCCAGTTGATCTGCTGAGCGGGCGGCTGCGGGCCGATCTGCAGGGGAAGAAGGTCCCCCGGCACTGCCGCGGGGCTGACGTCCGCACCCTCAGCGATTTCCGAGGTGGCAGCAACAAAGCCGGGATAGCTGCTGATTTCCCAGTAATTGATCAGCTCGGCCACCGAAACCGCGGTGGCTTCCCCGGGTGCTGCGGCCGTCCCTGCCAAGGGCGCTTCGGACGGCAGCAGCCGTCCGGTGAGTTCAACGGTGCCCGACGGCGGCGCCGGGGCATCTGTGGGATCTGCCACCCATCCCCGGGCCACCGGGATCCACGTCAGGGGCGACGCCGCAACACCGCTGAGGGCGGGGGCGCCGGTGACGGCGAAGGCGGAGACCACCCAGTAGCCGGTCTTGCCTTCGTGCAGGCGGCCCGGGACCAGGACCTGCCGTGCCGGATCATAGGTGCCCTGCGCGCTGACCATTTGGTCGGCGTCGGTGCCGTGGAAGAAGTCGCCGGGCTCAAGCGTTTCGGTCAGCGGCTGCACCTGCTCGGTGGCCGGGTTGACCGGCACTTCCGGTTGGGTGGAGCGTCCGAACTGCCATTGGCTGAGCAGCACGAAGACCCCGGAAATGACGATCGCGAGGATGAAACCTACGATCCATCGGGGTTTGAGGGCAGTTTTCCACACGTCTTAACCGTACTTCGTCCCGCTGTAGAACAACTAAACGCCGAGGGCGGGCGCCCTCCCGCACGGCAGCAGCACCACACGGGAAGGGCGCCGTGACCGGTGCGTCAGTGGTCGAAAAACACCAGGCTGGAATTGATGAGCTCCGCGATCACTTCTGCGTCATAGGCGCGGCGCAGCGATTCGCGGAATGACTCCTTGGACAATGAGCGGGCCAGTGTTGCCAGGACCTCGAGGTGGTCGGAGAAGGAACTGGCAGGGGTGGCAATCAGCAGGATTACCGTGGCCGGACCGTCTGCGGCACCGAAGTCCAGCGCGTGGCCGTATTTGGCAATACCCACCGCTATTGAGGTGCGGGACACAAATTCACTGCGGGCATGGGGCAGGCCGATCCCGCCCGGCAGTCCGGTGGCCAGCTGGTGCTCGCGCGCGTTGACGTGTTTGAGGAATCCGGGCAGGTCCGATACCCGTCCGGCGGCGAAGAGACGTTCCGCCAGCTGGGTGGCAGCGTCCGCCTTGTCCGATGCCTCAAGCTCCAGGATCACCATTTCAGGTGTGGTGAGGCCGGCATCATACCGGTCAAGTGGTTCCGCCAAGGCGTGTCCCTTCAGTCAGCAAAGCTGGTGCGGCGCGCCCCTCAGCGCAAGGGCACGATGTCTTCCACACCCAGGCGGGCGGCGTCTGCGGATTCGTCGTCCGGCTGTTGCTGGCTGAGGCGTTCCGCCTCTACCCGTGCAATGTAGTGCCTTACCTCGTTTTCACGTTGGGCGTCACTCCAGCCAAGGACGTCACCCATCAGTTTAGCGACTACCGGTACGGCAGACACGCCACGGTCCCAGGCCTCGATGGAAATCCTGGTCCGCCGGGTCAGGACGTCGTTGACATGGCGGGCGCCCTCGTGGCTTGCCGCGTACACCGCTTCCGCCTGCAGGTAGTCATCGGCGCCGGGGATCGGCTCCGCCAAAGCAGGGTCCTCCGCGATGATGGCCAGCACCTCGGGCGTCAGGGACCCGTACCGGTTCAGCAGGTGCTCAATCCTGGCCACGTGGACGCCTGATTCCTCCGCCGTGCGGTTCCTTCGGTTCCAGGCGGCCTTGTAGCCGCTCGCCCCCAGCAGCGGGATGGTTTCCGTGCAGCTGGGCGGTACCCGCTCGTCCATGGTGCGGGTGGCCTCGTCCACGGCGTCCTTGGCCATGACCCGGTACGTGGTCCACTTGCCGCCGGCCACCACCACCAGGCCGGGGACGGGGTGCGCCACCACATGTTCCCGCGACAGCTTGGCGGTGGAGTCGTTTTCCCCGGCCAGCAGCGGGCGCAGGCCGGCGTACACACCTTCCACATCTTCGCGGGTGAGCGGGCGCTTCAAGACCTTGTTGACGTGTTCCAGGATGTAGTCGATGTCCTTGCTGGACGCGGCCGGATGGGCCTTGTCCAGGTGCCAGTCCGTGTCAGTGGTGCCGATAATCCAGTGCCGGCCCCAGGGAATGACGAACAGCACAGATTTTTCGGTGCGGAGGATCAGGCCCACGGTGGACTGGAAACGGTCCCGCGGAACCACCAGGTGGATTCCCTTGGATGCCCGGACCTTCAGCTGGCCGCGGTCGGTGACCATTGCCTGCGTTTCGTCCGTCCAGACTCCGGTGGCGTTAATGACCTGCTTGGCGCGGATGTTGAACTGCGTCCCGTCCTCGTGGTTGACCACCTTCGCCCCCACCACGCGTTCGCCTTCGCGCAGGAAGTCCACTACCGCCATCTGGTTCACCGCATGGGCACCGTAGTAGGCAGCTGTCCTGATGAGGTTGGCGCAGTATTTCGCGTCGTCCACCTGGCCGTCGTAGTACCGGATGGACCCCACGAAAGCGTCGTTCTTGAGGCTCGGGGCGGCCCGCAGCGTCCCCCGCCTGGTGAGGTGCTTATGGAACGGCACTCCCCTGCTGTGGCCACTGGAGACGGACATGGCGTCGTACAGGGCAATGCCGGCACCAACGTAGGGGCGCTCGAAGAAGGGTTTCGTCAGCGGATACAGGAACGGCACCGGCCGGGCCAGGTGCGGCGCCAGTTCGGAGAGCAGCAGCCCGCGCTCCTGCAATGCCTCCTTGACCAGGCCAAAGTCGAGCATTTCCAGGTAGCGAAGGCCGCCGTGGATGAGCTTCGAGGACCTGGACGACGTGCCGGCAGCCCAGTCGCTGGCCTCGACGATGCCCACGTCCAGTCCACGGGTGACCGCGTCAAGGGCCGCACCGGTACCCACGATGCCGCCGCCGACAATCAGGATGTCCAGTTCCTGGCCCGGCTCCGCGGTTGCACGCAGCCGCTGGATGGCTGCTTCCCTGGCTGCGGGGCCCAGGGCCCCGCCGTTAGCAGGAACACTCTTCATCGAACGCCTCCAGTGCCACTAGTCCCGGTAGTGAACCCACCCTACTTCGTTGCGGCACGCTTGGGCAGGGCGGCAGGAACCAATTGGGGCCTCCCGCCGCCGGTCAGTTTCCTGCGTAGGGGGAAACCACGACGTCGACCCGCTGGAATTCCTTCAGGTCCGAATAGCCGGTGGTCGCCATGGAGCGGCGGAGCGCGCCGATGAGGTTGGAGGTTCCGTTGGTGTGGTGGCCAGGTCCGAAAAGCACCTCTTCGAGCGGACCAACGGTACCGACGTTGGCGCGGTCGCCCCGTGGCAGTTCCAGGTGGTGGGCTTCCTGCCCCCAGTGCCAGCCCTTGCCGGGTGCCTCATCCGCCCTGGCCAGCGCGCTGCCCAGCATCACGGCATCGGCGCCCATGGCAATCGCCTTGACGATATCGCCCGAGCTGCCCATGCCGCCGTCGGCAATCACATGGACGTAGCGGCCGCCGGACTCGTCCATGTAATCGCGGCGGGCTGCGGCGACGTCGGAAATTGCCGACGCCATCGGCGAGTGGATGCCCAGGGCACGGCGGGTCGTGGTGGTGGCGCCGCCGCCAAAGCCAACCAGCACGCCGGCAGCACCGGTGCGCATCAGGTGCAGCGCCGGTGTGTAGCCCGCCGCGCCGCCTACGATCACGGGGACGTCCAGTTCGTAGATGAACTGCTTGAGGTTCAGCGGCTCGTGGTCCTTGGAGACGTGCTCGGCGGACACGGTGGTGCCGCGGATAACAAAAATGTCGACGCCGGCGGCCACCACGGTCTTGTAGTGTTCCTGCGTGCGCTGCGGGGTGAGTGATCCGGCCACAGTCACGCCGGCGGCGCGCATCTCGGCCAGGCGGGACGTGATCAATTCCGGCTGGATGGGGGCCTTGTACAGGTCCTGCATCCGCCCCGTCACGGCCGGGCTGTTGGTCTCGTCCTGGAGGGCGCCGATTTCGTCGAGGACGGGCTGCGGGTCCTCGTACCTGGTCCAGAGGCCCTCGAGGTCAAGGACGCCGAGGCCGCCAAGCCGGCCCAGGGCGATAGCCGTTGCCGGAGACATGGCCGAATCCATGGGCGCTGCGATGACGGGCATGCTGAACTGATAGGCGTCGATCTGCCAGGAGACGGAGACGTCCTTGGGGTCGCGGGTACGACGGTTGGGGACAATCGCAATGTCATCCAGGGAGTAGGCACGACGCCCACGCTTGCCACGGCCGATCTCGATCTCGTAAGTCACTGCTCTAGGTTATCCCAGCCGGGGCACCCCCTATGGGCAGCGGTGCCCATGGCAGCTGCCGGAAGAAGTCCGTAACCTAAGGTCAGGGGGCTTCGATGAACGCTTCCGTGCGCGATTCCAAGGAGAACTAACTATGGCCCCTGGCCTTTACGGTGCCGACATTGAGCAGTTGCGGTCCTTGTCCAAAACCATGGGCCTCTCCGGGTCCCGCTTGATGGAAACGGAACGCCGGATCAGCAGCCTGGTCTCAAGCGCTGGATGGAAGGGCAACGACGCTCTCCACTTCCGCCGAGAATGGAGTGACACGTGGCGCCCCATGATGAACAGGACCTCGCAGTCGCTGATCGATGCCTCCAAAATGCTCCTCACGCAGGCCGACGAGCAGGAAAATGCCAGCACCAGTAGCGGCGGAGATTCAAGTCCCGGCGGGGCGGCCAATCCGCCCAGCCCTGGAGCATCGGGAACCACGCCGTCCATCGGGCTTGAGGGCGTCCTCTCCGTTGCTGGAAGCCCCGGATGGTGGGCCGCCAACGCCGCGGTGACCGGGGCCGGCCTCTACACGGACAACCTCCTGGCAACCATGGCCAAGGGCGGCCTCCTCACGAAACTGACCAACTGGCCCTGGCTGACAGCACAGTATGCCCAGACTCCCGGGGTTGGCTACGTTCGGGGAACACAGGTTCTCAACGGCACGTCCATGCTGGGACGCCTTTCCGGCGGGCTGGGCGTGGCCACCGGGTTGCTTCAAATCGGACAAGGCGCCACCACGGGCAACACGGGGATGGTGCTCGACGGCAGCATCTCCACTGTTTTGGCGGCGGGAAGCTTCATCCCTGGTGCCGGTCCCTTCTTCGCGGTTGCCGGGATAGCCTGGGGTGGCATGGGCCTCCTTGCCACGAACCTGGGATACGGTTCAGCCTCCGAGATGGTCGGAGATGCGGCCAAAAAGACCGTCGATGCTGTAGCCGACGGCGCCAAGAAAGTCTGGGGCTGGCTCACCTGACCGCCGGGCTTCCCTAGAATGACATCCGAGACCTGTCTACCCAAAGGCTGCTGTGACCACTCAAGAAGACTCACCCCTGCTCATCACCGAACACGAACTCATTGCCCTGATCGCCCTGGCGGGAACCAGCGGAGCGCTGAAGTGCCAGAGCCTGTTCAGGCTTGACCATGCGGCCGGCGCACCCCTTGAGCAGGCGGGTGTGGCTACCCTCCTGGAACGCGGGCTTATGACAGTTGAAGGGGAGGGCCTCCTGCCGGCGGGTCCTGCCACCGCCGTTGCAGCGATCCTTGCAGACTCCGACGCGTGGCTGGAGGTCGCTTTGGTGACGCCGAAGTCGGAGCATGTCTACTTCCTCTTCGGTTCCGGTGACGCCGCCCTGATCCTCAGCCTCAGCAAGTACGGTGTCCACGAGCTGCGCCCCTTGACCAATGCCGATGGCATGTTCACCACCGCCGTCGAGATGGTCAGCTTCTACCTTGGCACCGCGCCGGATGGCCGCCCGGCGGCGGGCACGCTCCGCCGGCACGTTGCGGACGGCACCTTCCACGCAGTCCATATCAAGGCTGCGGCGGATGGTTCCCTGGAGATAGCCACCGGCGATGCCGCACAACCTGCCCGCACTGCCCTGAGGCCGGAAGACCTGGAGGACCGGCTGCGCCAGGGTTTGGGTTTGGGCCTTAGGACGGCATGACACATCCCGTTCCCTTCCCTGCCAGCCTGCCCTCACATTCCCTCGATCATTGGCTCTCCCCGGAACTGGCCCGGGTCAGTCCCCCGAACGCGCCGTCGCGGTTGCGGCAGCTAGCGGACGCCCAGGGCACCCTGGCGGCGGGCTGGAGCAGCGCCATCGCCGGCGGACCAGTCCTTGCCCTGGCCGGCGCGTTCTTCTCAGCCACGTCAGGAAACCCGGCCGCGGTGCTGGTCCTCGGCGCGCTGGGGGCCGCCCTGCTGGTGCTCGGCCTCTTCTCCTGGAAGCGGGTCCGGGCCACCCTGCCAAACACCGACCGGATCCTTATAACCCGTGGCCCCGGATCGGCCCGCGGCGGCATCGTCACGGTGTCAGTGCTGGCCGCCATGGGGGGTGGGATCCTGTCCTTGTTCCTGCCGGCGGCCGCTGCAAGGGGCAACGCCACCGTGGTACTGCTGGCAGGCTGCTTTCTGCTCACCCTTGCCCTCCTGGTGGCCTGCATATTGGTCCCTTCGGCAGTGATGGGCCGGGCGCGGCAGTCCTTCCGGCTGCGGGTCCAGGCAAACCCCGGACTCCGGAGTGCTGTGGAAGCCGACCTGGCGACCTGGCGCGACCCCTACGGCAACGCCGGTTACGGCCCGCTCTAAGCGCCGGCGGACACACGGGATGCGATCCTCCTGACGCCGCCCGCCGAACCCGCCGGGTTGGCTACAGTGGCCAGATGGCAGAACGATGGATCTTCGACGGGCACATCGCCGGCATCGGCACGTCCTCCGGCCTGCGGGCAGTGGTGGGCATGTGGCAGGAGTCGCCGTTCGGTTCCTTTGCGGACGTGATGCTCCAACAGCCTTCCGGGCATCGGCTGCTGCTGGCGCCCACCATGGAGGTGGCTGACTTCGTCTCCAGTACTTACAGCTTCGACGAGGTGCGTGTTGTGGACGTGGCCGCGACCTGGGATCACGCTGGCCTTGCAGCCGACGCCGGTCCTCTGGTAATCCGCGCGGTCGTGGGAGCCAGGACTATCCTGGGGAGCGCACTCCGGGCAGTCCCCAGGCCTCTCGCCGTCCACCCCCGCTGGCTGGGCGCCGTCAGCCCACTGGCTGCGCTGGTAGCCCCGGGTGCGCGGACGTTCGGCACCGCCGGAGGCGGCCGGCTTGAGTATTACGGGGTGAGCGACCTCCACAACATCAGGTCCGCCGCCGTTCGCTGGAACGGCACCGACGCGGGCGCGCTGGCGCCCATCAAACCTGCGGTTACCTTTGGTTTCAGCAGTGTCCCGCCGCGGCCAACCATTGCACGGGTCCGCACCACGGTGGTGGAGAAGTAGCTCAATCGCCGCCAGGACCGGGACGCCGCCGGACTCAGGCGCCTTCGGACTCCTCTACAGTCAGCTGCGATTCAAACATCCGAAAGTAGCGCCCCCTCAGTGCCACGAGTTCGGTGTGGGTGCCCTCTTCCACGATCTGCCCGTCTTCGAGCATGTACACGATGTCGGCCTTTTCGATGGTGGCCAGCCGGTGGCTGATGGCGATGATGGTGCTGCTCCGGTCCGCGAAGAGGCGGGTGAAGATGCGGTGCTCGGCCAGGGCATCAATGGCCGACGTGGGTTCGTCCATCACCATAAACGAGGCATCCCGGTAGAAGTTGCGAGCCATAGCCAGCCGCTGCCACTGGCCACCGCTGAGCCCGCTGCCTTTCCGGCCGCGGGGATCCTCCATCCAGTTGCTGACGTGGTTGTCCAGCCCGTTGGGCAGTTTATTGATGAAGTCCAGGGCCTCGGCATCCCCGGCGGCCCGGCGGACGCGGTCATCGTCCCGCGGTGAGTCGACGTCGCCGAAGTAGATGTTCTCCGCGGCTGTGGCGAACTCATACTTGAGGAACTCCTGGCTCAGCACGGCCAGGTGGCGGTGCCAGGAGGTCACGTCGACGGCGGCGAGGTCCACGTCGTCGAGCATTACCTGGCCCGAGTCCGGGCGGTAGAGGCCGGCCAGGATCCGGATGAGGGTGGACTTTCCGGCGCCGTTTTCCCCCACGATAGCGATGTGCTGGCCTTCGCGGATGGTCATGCTGATGCCCCGGATCACCTCGATGTCGCTGCCGGTGTACGTGAAGCGGATGTCCTTCAGCTCCACTGTCTTCGGGGATTCCAGCAGCGGGGGTGCGTGCTCGGAATGCACCGGCAGGGCCATAAACAGCTCATAGTCCTTGAGGTTTGCGTGGTCCTCGTCGATGGAGCTGAGGGACGAGACGAGGTTGTTGGCCGTGGACAGCGCCCGGCTGACGATCTGCTGCACGTACAGGAACTGGCCGACAGGCTGGGCGCGGGCGATGATCTGCCCCACCACCCAGATCAGCGAGACCACCTCCGCGCCATACTGCAGGGCGTCGGCGGCGAGCTGCTTGGGGATGTAGCGACGCTGGAAATCAAGACGGCGGCGCTCGTCTGCGTCCCGAAGGCGGGAACGGAAGTCCATCAGGAAGCCCACGATGCCGTAGAGGCGCATCTCGGCTATGTGCTGCGGCCGGAGCAGGTTCTGTTCGATCATCCGGCGCTGCCGCCGGGAATCCACCTGCGTGTTCCAGTGCGCAATCTGCTCCCGGGACAGCTTGAACTGCAGGTACACGCTGGGCACGATGGCCACCAGGACGATCACCGCGATCCACCAGCTGACCAGCAGCAGCGCGCCGATGGCGAGGATGACCGAGACGAGCTGGGTAAAGATCGCCGCGATCCGGTCCAATACACGCGCGTAGGAGTCGGAGAACCTTTTGGCGCGGTCGTACAGGTCCACGGTTTCTTTGTCGTCGTAGCGCCAGAATTCCAGCGCAAGGAACCGCTCGTACATCTGGTCGCCCACGATGGCGCCCACCTTGAAACTCATAAGCTGCTGGATGTAGCGGTCCACGCTGTTGAATGCACCCCAGAACAGGCCCAGGGCGGCGGTGATGATGACGTAGACAATGGCCAACTGCCCGGCTTCCGCGTCACCGGCGTACGCAGCGGCCAGCGCGGTGGTGGTGAGCGCAGCGAAGTAGGTGGTCACCAGCGGCAGCACGGCCGAGATCAGCGAGCCGAGCACTTTCATCACCACAGCGCCCGGGGAGGCACGGAAGCTGACGCGCAGCACTTGGGCTACCGCCCGGGCATACGGGCGAAGGGCCAGCCGGCGAGGCGGCTGGCCCTTCGTTTTATCCCCTGCCGTTGTCAGCGCGATCCGTAGTTCGGCGCCTCGACGGTCATCTGGATATCGTGCGGGTGCGATTCCTTCAGCCCTGCCGGGGTGATCCGGACAAACTTGCCTCGGGCCTTCAGCTCAGGGACGGTGGGGGCACCCGTGTAGAACATGGTCTGGCGCAGGCCGCCCACCAGCTGGTACGCCACGGACGCCAACGGTCCGCGGTAGGCCACACGGCCCTCGATGCCTTCGGGGATCAGTTTGTCGTCGCCGGAGACGTCCGCCTGGAAGTAGCGGTCCTTGGAGTAGGACGTGTTCTTGCCGCGGGACTGCATGGCGCCGAGGGAGCCCATGCCGCGGTAGGACTTGAACTGCTTGCCGTTGACGAAGATCAGTTCACCCGGAGATTCGTCGCAGCCGGCCAGGAGGGAGCCCAGCATTACGGTGTCGGCGCCGGCAACGAGGGCCTTGCCGATGTCGCCGGAGTACTGCAGGCCGCCGTCGGCGATCAGCGGAACGCCGGCGGGGATGGCTGCCTTGGCGGATTCGTAGATGGCCGTGATCTGCGGAACGCCCACGCCGGCCACCACGCGGGTGGTGCAGATGGAGCCAGGTCCCACGCCCACCTTGATGCCGTCAGCGCCGGCGTCGATCAGGGCCTGGGCGCCTTCACGGGTTGCGGCCTGGCCGCCAATGACGTCCACGTGCGCGGCGACGGGATCAGACTTGAGGCGGCGGATCATGTCCAGCACACCCTGGGAGTGGCCGTTGGCGGTGTCCACGAAGAGGGCGTCGACGCCGGCATCAACCAGTGCCATGGCGCGCTCCCAGCCGTCCCCGAAGAAGCCGATGGCTGCGCCCACGCGAAGGCGGCCTTCGTCATCCTTGGTGGCAAGCGGGTACTGCTCCGCCTTGGTGAAGTCCTTGGTGGTGATCAGGCCCTTCAACCGGCCCTGCTCGTCCACCAGCGGCAGCTTTTCGATCTTGTTGGTGGCCAGCTTGTGCGAGGCCTCCTCGCGGCTGATCCCCACGTGCCCGGTGACCAGTGGCATCTTGGTCATCACGTCGCTGACGAGCCGCAGCGGGAAATCGGACTCGGGCACAAAGCGGGTGTCGCGGTTGGTCACGATGCCCAGCAGGCGGTTGTCCTCGTCCACCACGGGCAGGCCGGACACGCGGTACTGGGCGCACAGGTCATCCAGTTCGCGCAGGGTTGCCTCGGGCCGGATGGTCAGCGGGTTGGTGATCATCCCGGACTCGCTGCGCTTGACGCGGTCCACCTGGTCCGCCTGGTCGGCGATGGACAGGTTGCGGTGCACCACGCCCAGGCCGCCCTGGCGCGCCATGGCGATGGCCATCCGGGATTCCGTCACGGTGTCCATAGCCGCGGACAGCAGGGGTGTCTGCACGGTGATGCGCTTGGAGATCCGGGAAGAGGTATCCGCCTCGGAAGGGATGACCTCGGTGTGGCCGGGCAGGAGCAGGACGTCGTCGTAGGTCAGGCCGATGAAGCCAAAGGGGTTGTGTTCGGGCTCGGTCATGAGTGCGCCTCTTACCTTGGTTGCTGTGCGGGTAGGGGTTGCAGCCGATGACCAGCCCGTCATTACGGGACTGGCCTGTGCAGAAGATTGTGCGGACCACCGCTGGATGCGGCGCTCGGGGTTCAGAAAGTGTTGAGTAAATATTAGAACCTCGACGCCGATCCCCCTATTCCAGGCAGGAATTGTGAGCAACCGCACGGCCCCGCCCGCAGCGTCAGTTCCAGCCTGTCGAGGCGAGGAGCCGCTGCTCGAACATGGGGATCATGCTTTCCACGTAGGTGCGGGTGAGGTGGTTGTCGTCCTTGTAAACGTAGACGTTCCCCACCACGCCGGGGCAGATGCCGCGGGCACAGATAAAGTCGCTCAAGTCCATCAGGTGCAGCCCCTCCACCTGGCCCGCGTAGCTGTCCAGCGGTGAGGGGTTCACCAGGGACTCCTCCAGGGACACACTGCATTCCGGCGCGTCCGGGCCGTTCCGCTGGATGCACTCAGGCATGTTGAACGTGAAGCGGGGGTTGTCCCTGATGCCGATGATCTCGATGCCGGCGTCCGCGAACGGCCGGATACCGTCCAGGTAGCCCGGGACTTCGGTCTCGAAGGGAGCTTCCTCATACGTCAGGCTTGCCACGGTGAACACGGCATCGGGCCGGTGTTCCAGGACATACGCGGCGCTGGCCCGGTTGTAGGCATTGCACTCCGCGTTCCTTTCAGGTGACTCGGCACCAAAGCGGCATGCCGGCATCAGCAGCGTCACCAGTTCCCAGCCCCGCTCAGCCGCGATCGGCGCCAGTGCCCCCAGGTACTGCTGCGAGTGGGAGTCGCCCAGGACCACGATCCGTTTGGTGGCTTCCCCCTCCGGGACCTCCTGCCGGCACCCCTTGAGAATGGGGTCGCCGGTGGCGTTGGCACCAGTGCAGGGAGCGTGGATGCCGGCCCAGTCACGGTCCAGCGCGGCCGGCCCTGGAATGATCTTTGCCTGTGGATCGGAAACCGGCGCGTTGTCCGGGCTGAGCACCGCGGCCCCCGGCGTGAGCTCCCGCGGCTGGGCCGCCGTCGCGCTTTCCTCTGCGGTGAGCGTGGTCTGCCAGACGGCCACGGGACCGGCGAGGACTGCCCCGCAGGCAACAATGACGACGGCGGTGCGCCAGGCCCGAAGTTTCGGCCAGTGCCAGTCCCGCAGCGGCCTTTCAACGAACCGCGTAGTGAGGACAGCGAGCACAACCGCTGCCCCAACGATTGCGAGGCCCTGGATCAGGTTGGGTGCCTCCACTCCGGTGGCCGCGAGCGCCAGCACCAATACCGGCCAGTGCCACAAGTACAGGGCATACGAATTGTCACCAAGCGCCACCAGCGGCTTGCTGCCCAGGAACCGGTCGACGCCGTAGCGGCTGCCGCTTTGGCCCGCGACGATGATGGCAGCCGCGGCGAGGGTGGGCCACAGCGCGACGTACCCGGGAAAGGACCGGTCCACTGTGAGCAGCAGGCCGCAGGAGATCATGGCAGCCAGTCCTGCCCAGCCCAGGACCACCCGCAGCGCCCGGGCAGGTTTCAGGTAGGGCAGCGCCAGGGCCAGGAGGGATCCCAGTGCAAACTCCCAAAGCCGGGCCCTGGTGTCGAAGTAGGCGTACGCCTGGTTCGTTGCGGTCTGCTCCACGGAGTACGCCAGCGAGAAAGCGAAGACCGCCCCGAAGACCAGCGCCAGCAATCCGCGGTAGTTCACGCGGGTAAAAGCCGGGACCCGCTGCAGCAGCACCAGCAACCCGGCAGTGCCGGCGAAAATCACTGGCCACAGGATGAACACCTGGCCCTGGATGGACAGCGACCAGAAGTGCTGGAGCGGGCTGGCGCCGGCGTGGTCCTGGGCGTAATAGTCAACAGCAGTGTCAGCGAGCAGCCAGTTCTGGCCGTAGAGCAGCGACGCCCAGGCCTGGTCCAGCACCTGCGGCCACCGGCTCTGCGGCAGGATCAGCCACGTGCCGGCCAGGACGCCGAGAATGACCACGACGGCGGCCGGCAGCAGCCGCTTGAACAGGTGCAGCCAGTGTGCCAGAAGCCCGAAGGGACGTCCTGCTTCGGCTTTTCGGACAAAGGAAAGCGTCAGCAGGAAAGCCGAG
This sequence comes from Pseudarthrobacter sp. NPDC058329, assembly GCF_042879835.1. Taxonomy (NCBI): domain Bacteria; kingdom Bacillati; phylum Actinomycetota; class Actinomycetes; order Micrococcales; family Micrococcaceae; genus Pseudarthrobacter; species Pseudarthrobacter sp. NPDC058329. The sequence goes on along the minus strand of NZ_JBHVZR010000001.1, from coordinate 206,577 downwards.
ATCAGCAGGAAGATGTCCACTCCGCCGGACACCCGGCCCAGCCAGACATGATAGGCAACCACCATCAGCACGGCGAGGGCGCGGAGGCCCTGTACCTCGGGCCGGAACGTTGGTTTCCGGCCCTTGGCGTCGGCTCCGGGAAGCGTTCCGGCTGCAGCCTCTGTTCTCGCTATCGACACAAAAAGACCTCACAGGCGCATAGGCAAAACATCGATTCTACCCGTTTGGGGTTATTTTCCCTGCCAGGTACCGCGAATCCCGGCCTGCGCCGGGGAGGGTGGCGGATGCCGCAGCGTGCAGGAATTCCTGCCCCAGGAAGAACAGGCCAGGGATATCCAGAGCCACGCCCCGGTGCTGCCGGGGAAGCCCGCCGCCGTCAAGCAGGTTCGGGTCGATCCAGCTGAAGTCGTCCCGGAACCCGGTGCACCAGATGACGTTTGCGACGTCCAGCCGGGCTCCGTCCGCCAGGACCGGCTTCCCGTCCTCGACGCCGGCCACCCTCGGCCTGACCTGCACGCCGGCCGCGATCAGGTCCCTGGTCTTGGTCCTGATCAGGGGCGTGGCGTGCGCCTTGAAGGTGGGGGCCACCCTGCGTCCAACCGGCGAATCGAGCGTCAGCACGTGCAGGCCGAGGAAGCGCACGATCGGCAGGACGAAGCGGGCCGCGGCGCGCCCGTGCTTCACCGGGAGTTCGCCGCTTGGCTTTCCGGCCACGGTGGTCGGGTGCGTGCGGCCCACTTCGAGGGCAATCTCCGCCCCCGAGTTTCCCAGCCCCACCACCAGGACCGGGCCGTCCTGCAGTTGCCCTGGATTCCGGTAGTCGCCGGAGTGGAGCTGGAGCGTGGAAGGTGCCAGGTCGGCAGCGAAAGCGGGCAGCCTGGGAGCCTGGCTGACTCCGGTGGCGACGACGGCGTTGCGCGCCTCCCAGCGGCGGCCGTTGGAGGCCGCCACGAAGTGGTCGGCCTCCCGCCACAGGCGTTCCACGCGGGTTCGGTGCAGCACAGGCAGGGCGTTCCTTGCGGCATAGCCTTCCAGGTACCCGGCCACCTCGTCCTTGGTGGGGAAAGACAGCGGGTCCGCCGGAAACGGCTCGCCCGGCAGTCCGTCGTACTTCGCGGGGGTGAACACCCGGAGCGAATCCCAGCGCTGGCGCCAGGCGTCACCGGTGCGCGCGCTCGCGTCCAGGATAAGGAACTTCCGCTGCTGTTCCTTCAGGTGGTGGCCCAGGGCGAGTCCTGCCTGGCCGCCGCCGATGATGATCGTGTCCAGCATGCCGGTCACGTTGCTGTTGTTCATGGCTGCGCTCCTGTTTCAGTGATGAAGATGCCTGCGGCAGACCCCTCCCGTCCCGCTGGGCCCAGGACTGGAAGGTTCATGTCTTGAGGCTACGGGCGCAGCCAGCCGGTCCGCGTCGGGTAAAACATGCAAATTGGAGCGGGCCCTTGATGGGTAATTATGTGCAGGCACTCACCCCGCGATCCCGTGCTCAAAGGCGTACCTGGTGGCGGCTGCCCGGGAGGACAGCCCAAGCTTCAGGAAGATGTTGCTGATGTGCCGGCCCACGGTCTTTTCGCTGAGGAAAAGTGCTGCAGCGATGGCCCGGTTCCCCTGGCCGGATGCCACGAGCCGAAGCACCTCCGCTTCCCTGGGCGTCAGTGGTCCGAAGGCACCGCCGTCGGCCTTCTGCATCAGGGACGCGGCCCAGGCCGCGGCGGGAGCAGCCCGCAATTCAAGGAACTCCGAATGGGCCGCCTCAAAGTCCATCAGGGCCGAGACTTCATCACCGAGGTCCCGGCCCGCCCGCCCGATCAGGGCCCGGCAGCAGGCAGCCTCATAGGGCGCTCCAAGGTCCAGCCAGAGGTGCCAGGCCTGGCGGAGCGCCCGGGCTGCACCAGCAGGATCGCCTTCGTGCAGCCGGACCGCGCCGTCCGCCTGGCCGGCCACGGCCCGGACCATGGCCATGGGGCATTCGCGGGCAAAGGCTTCCAACTCGTCAGCCGCGCGCCTCGCTGCCTCCGGATCAGGCACGGCCAGTTCGATTTCCACCAGCGCCGGCAGCAGGGTCCGGCGGGTAGCGGCGTCGGCTGCCCCGGCTGCCCTGCGGATCATCGACTGCGCCTGCTGCTTGTCCCCGCGTGCCAAGGTGAGGAGCGCAAGACCAGGCTGTGGTTCATAGCCGGTGCGGGCCGCTTGGCGGTAGGACGCTTCGGCATCGTCCAGCTGTCCCCGCAGCCGTTCCACTTCTCCCTGCTGGTAGTAGCCTCCGTAAAGTGCCTGGGGATCACCACGCACCGCAAGTCCTTGGGCAGCTGCAGCCGCAGTGAGCGCTTCGGCCCAGGCACCGTGCAGCCGGAAAAGCTCGGCGCGGTGGGCCTGGCACTGGCCGCTGAAAAAGACCATGTCCGGGCGAGCCCTGCACCAGCGGTCCAGGGCGGCCGTCCATTCCAGGGCTCTCTCCAGGTCGAAGGCCAGGTGGCAATTAACGATGACTGCGCAGTAGGCAATACCTGAGGGAATAGGGGAAAGTTCTCCGGCAGTGACAGCCACCATGACCTCGTCGAACATCTTGAGCGCCTCGTCAGGGTGGCCCAGCATCAGGGTGGCCTGGCCTGTGCCGAGGAGACCAAGCGCGGACATGTCCTTGCTGTGGAACTGCTGGCCCAGTGCGGCAACAAGCGAAAATGTCTCCAGCGCGGCGGCCGGGTCGCCGCCATAAAGTTTGCCCAGGCCCTCGGGGAGGAACAGGAGTGCTTGCACGGCCGTGGGCCCGGCCAACTCATCCACGAGCCGCTGGCCGCGTGCCAGCCACCCTCCCGCCTGGGCATGCTGCCCCAGCAACATCAGTTGCATGCCCATCCAGCCTGCGCACCGGGCGGCACTCTCGACGTCACCGACGACCAGGTACTCCTCGTGGGCGCGGGTGAGGGTCGCCAAACCGGCGGCGCTCTCCCCCGTCAGGATTTCGGCCGTCGCCAGTCGTTCCAGGTCGGCAGCGGGCAAGCCGCCGCGCTGGTCGGCTTCGCGGAGGGTCAGGCAGGCCTCGGTCCAGCGATGTTCCTGAAAGGCCCACCTGCCGTGGTCAAGGCCCGTCTCAGCTGACATGGTGGCCTCCTGCCCGCCTACCCCAGCCGGAGTGCCGCCGTCGCGCACTGCACGCGACGTTGCCTGGCGCCGACCGTACTTAAGCGCCACCGTACGCCCGCGGCGGACGCGGGACAAGCGGCCCGGGGGCCCTGGCGAGACCCCGCTGTTGCCCGCAATCGGGGCGCCTGAGGCACGTCACACCCGGGTGGGTTCCCCCGCGCGCCTGCTACGAACGCAACAGCGAGCGCAGCGTTTGAATGGTGTCGGCTTCCGCAGCCGTCTTATCGTCGCGGTAGCGCTTGACGCGTGCGAACCGCAGCGCGATTCCGCCGGGATAGCGCGGGGATTGCTGCACGCCATCGATCGCGATCTCCACCACGGTGACGGGCTCCAGCCAGACGGTGCCCGCCGTGCGCCGCACTTCAAGCTCCTGGAACTTCTCGGTTTGCCAGCGCAGCAGGGCATCGGTGAGGCCCTTGAAGGTCTTCCCCACCATCACGAAGCTGCCGGGTTCGCCGAACTCGCCGGCGGGGTCGAGCGCTCCGAGATGCAGGTTCGACAGCAGCCCGGCGCGCCGTCCGGACCCCCACTCGCACGCGAGCACCACGAGGTCATAGGTCAGCACCGGCTTCACCTTGATCCAGTTGGAACCGCGCCGGCCGGCCGCGTAGGTTGAGCCCACGGCCTTCACCACCACCCCCTCATGCCCCGCAACGAGCGCAGCCTGCGATACTTTCTCGGCAGCCGCGGCATCCGCCGTGATCTCCCCCGGGATCCGGTATTCGGGTGCAATGCGTTCGAGCACAGCGATGCGCGTGGCCAGTGGCTCGTCCAGCAGGTCGCGGCCGTCGATGTGCAAAACGTCGAAGAACCAGGGATGCAGCAACGTGCTGCGCGCGGCGTCCGCCCCGAACCGCGACATGGTCTCCTGGAATGGCCGCGGGCCGCCGTCCTCGTCGAGGGCGAGGGTTTCGCCGTCGAGGATCACATCGTGCACCGGGAGCCCGCGCACCACCTCCACCACCTCGGGCAGCCGGTGGGTCACCTCGGCCAGGGTGCGGGTGTAGATGCGCACCTCGTCGCCGAGCCGGTGCACCTGGATGCGCGCGCCGTCGAGCTTGTATTCCACAGATGCTTCCCCCGTGGCATCGAGCGCCGCCGCTGCACTGGCGGCGGTTGAGGCGAGCATGGGCTGCACCGGCCGGCCGACGACGAGGCCAACGGCGTCGAGCTGGGCCGCCGTGCCCGTGACCGCCAGCAGGGCGGTCCCGCCGAGATCGCCGGACAGCATGGCGGCGCGGCGTACGGCGTCGACGGGCCGATCCGCGGCACGGGCAATAGCATCGGTGAGAACGCCTTCGAGCGCACCGGTGCGCAGTTCACCGAGCAGTACGCCCGAAATGAAGGCCTGCTCGCGTTCGGTGGCTGCCGCCGTCAGCGACCGGAGGGCGGCGGCGCGCTCCGCGGCCGAGCCGGCGCCTGCCGGGACGAGCAGCCGGTCCAGTGCAGCGTCGAGGTCGGCGACGGTCAGGCTGGGCTCGGCGGCCGGCTCCCCCATGGCCGCTGACATGCCGCGCCAGCCGACCCCCACCCTGCCTTGACGCGGTTTGGCGATCAGCAGGCCCACCGCCGTCGCAATGTCCCCGGCCTCAAGCCGGCGCAGCAGGTCTGCCAGCGCGGCGACCTTCGCGAGCCTGGAGCGCGTGGACGCAACAGCGTCAGTAGTCTTCACGAGCTCCTCGAGCAGCATGGCACCAGTCTGCCACGCCGGCTCTGGACAGCATCCGGGGGCAGTCTCACACTGGACGGATGGGAATCATCGTCGCGAACCTGTTCCTGACCCTCGACGGCGTCTACCAGGCGCCGGGCGGCCGCGAGGAGGACCCCGAAGGCGGCTTTGCCTTCGGTGGCTGGCAGGCGCCGGTCTCCGATAATGAGGCAGAGGCGGCCATCGAGGCCGAGGTCGGCAAGATCGACGCCCTGCTGCTCGGCCGGAAGACCTACGACATCTTCGCTTCCTACTGGCCCCACCAGTCCGACGACATCGGCGGCACGCTCAACCGCGTGCCCAAGTTCGTGGTCTCCGGCAACCTCACCGCTCCGGACTGGGCGGGCACCACAGTCCTGCCGGATGCCACGGCCGCGGGCAGGCTGCGCGAGGAATACGGGCAGGTCCACATGTTCGGCAGCGGCGTCCTTATCCGTTCCCTGCTGGCCGCAGACGTTCTCGACCGCCTGCATATCTGGCTTTACCCGGTGGCTTTGGGCCAGGGCAAGCGCCTCTTCGACGCCGGGACCGTCCCGGCAACCTTCCGCCTCGCCGAGCCGGCGCGCACCTTCCCAAAGGGAGCAGTGTCACTGGTGTACGAGCGTGCCGGCGAAGTGGAGACGCAGGAGATGGCGGCCACTTAATTCCCGCCGTCACACAAAAAACCGGCCCAGCAGGTGCTGGACCGGTTTTTTGCGGCTACAGGGCGGGGATGCTAGTGGCTGTGGCCTGCGTGCTCGTCTTCCTCGGCAGGCTTCTCCACAACGAGGGTCTCGGTGGTGAGAACCAGTGCAGCGATGGAGGCTGCGTTGCGGAGGGCTGCGCGGGTGACCTTGACGGGGTCGATGACACCGGCAGCGATCAGGTCTTCGTACTCGCCCGACTTGGCGTTGAAGCCGTTGTTGGTTTCGAGGTCGGCGACCTTGGCGGTGATGACGTAGCCATCGAAGCCGGCGTTCTGGGCGATCCAGCGCAGCGGCTGCACCAGTGCGCGGCGGACAATGCCCACAGCAGCGGCGGCGTCGCCTTCGAGTGCCTTGACGGCGGGATCCTCGTCGAGGGCCTTCAGTGCGTGGATCAGCGCGGAACCGCCACCGGCCACGATGCCTTCTTCGAGGGCAGCGCGGGTGGAGGACACTGCATCTTCGATGCGGTGCTTCTTTTCCTTCAGCTCAACCTCGGTGGCTGCGCCGACCTTGATCACGCCGATGCCGCCGGCCAGCTTGGCCAGGCGTTCCTGCAGCTTTTCCTTGTCCCAGTCGGAGTCGGTGCGGGTCAGCTCGGCACGGAGCTGGGCAACGCGTGCTGCCACGTCTTCGGCCGAACCTGCGCCGTCAACGATGGTGGTGTTGTCCTTGGTGACCGTGATGCGGCGGGCGGTACCCAGCACCTCAAGGCCAACGGTGTCCAGGCTCAGGCCCAGTTCCGGGGACACAACCTGTGCACCGGTGAGGGTGGCGATGTCCTGCAGCATGGCCTTGCGGCGGTCGCCGAAGCCGGGAGCCTTGACGGCGACAACGTTCAGGGTGCCGCGGATGCGGTTGACGATCAGCGTGGACAGGGCCTCGCCGTCGATGTCTTCGGCGATGATGAACAGCGGCTTGGAGCTCTGCAGCGCCTTTTCCAGCAGCGGCAGGAATTCCTGCACCGCGGAGATCTTGCCCTGGTTGATCAGGATGAGGGCATCCTCGAGGACTGCTTCCTGGCGTTCCGCGTCGGTGACGAAGTACGGGGACAGGTAACCCTTGTCGAACTGCATGCCCTCGGTGAGGACCAGTTCGGTCTGGGTGGTGGAGGACTCCTCGATGGTGATCACACCATCCTTGCCCACCTTGCCGAATGCCTCGGCGAGGAGCTCGCCGATCTCGTCGCTCTGGGCGGAGATTGCTGCCACGTTGGCCACCTGGGTGCCTTCAACGGGGCGGGCGTTCTCCAGCAGGCGGGCAGCAACGGCTTCAACGGAAACCTCGATGCCGCGCTTGATCTGGCCGGGAGCGGCGCCTGCCGCTACGTTGCGCAGGCCTTCCTTGACCAGGGCCTGGGCCAGGACCGTCGCGGTGGTGGTGCCGTCGCCGGCAACGTCGTTGGTCTTGGTGGCAACTTCCTTGGCCAGCTGCGCGCCAAGGTTCTCGTACGGGTCGTCCAGCTCAACTTCGCGGGCGATGGTGACGCCGTCGTTCGTGATGGTGGGCGCGCCCCACTTCTTGTCCAGGACGACGTTGCGGCCGCGCGGGCCGAGCGTCACCTTGACGGTGTTGGCGAGCTTATCGATGCCGGCTTCAAGAGACCGGCGGGCAGCGTCATTAAACGCAAGCTGCTTTGCCATGGTTTTGTCCTTTCAAGACAGAACCCCGCGCAGCTGACCAGCAGAATGCAAGACCAGCGGCACGGGGATCCGGGGAGTTACTTTACGACGATCGCCAGGACGTCGCGGGCGGACAGCACGAGGTACTCGGTGCCGCCGGTCTTGACTTCGGTTCCGCCGTACTTGGAGTAGATAACGACGTCGCCCACGGCAACGTCGACAGGAACGCGGTTGCCATCTTCGAAGCGGCCGGGGCCTACTGCAACAACTTCGCCCTCCTGGGGCTTCTCCTGCGCGGAGTCCGGGATAACCAGGCCGGAAGCCGTGGTCTGCTCGGCTTCGAGCGGGCGGACAACAATACGATCCTCAAGAGGCTTAATAGAGACCGACACTCGGACCTCTCCTTTTCGTCAGCAAATTCGTGGACTGGAAAGCTTCCCGCCGTGGCTGGCAAACCGTCGTCGCGGTGCCGGCAGCAGCCTGGCTGGCAGCTCTTCATGTGTTAGCACCCTCCTAGGGAGAGTGCTAATGAAGACTCTATGTAAGGGTTAGCACTCGGTCAAGGCGAGTGCCAGCGTTTCGTCATTGGAGTACTCGCTGCCGTGTAGGTTTGATCGGTGCGAGCCGCCGTTTACCTCATCCTTGCCAACCTGTTCTGGGCCGGAAACTTTGTGGTCGGACAGGCCGCCATGAAAACCATGGAGCCGCTCCAGCTGACGTTCTGGCGCTGGGTGATCGCGGCTGGGCCCCTCCTGCTGCTGGCCCACCTCGTGGAAAAGCCGGACTGGCGCGCGGTCCTGCGGCGCTGGCCTATCCTGCTGCTCCTGAGCGCCCTGGGCATGAGCGGCTACACCCTGCTTCTTTACAGCGCCCTGCAGAATACGTCCGCCCTGAACGCTTCCCTGGTGACGGCGGCAAACCCGGCGTTGATTATGGTGCTGGCGGTGGTCCTGCTCCGAGACAGGCCGCGCCCGCTGAGCTGGGTGGGCATTGGCCTGGGTCTCTGTGGCGTCCTGCTGGTGCTCACCGGCGGCGACCTCCAGCGGCTGTTGACCTTTTCGATCAACAAGGGCGAACTGCTGATCCTCGCTGCCATCACCGTCTGGGGCCTCTACACCATCCTCGCCCGCCGGCTGAGCGTCCCCGCAATCACCTCCACGGCCGTCCAGGTGGCGATTGCCGCCGTCGTCCTCAGCCCGCTGGCCCTCATCACGGGCGCCGGCCTGCCGGAAACCCCTGGGGAGGGCTGGTCCCTGGTGTTTATCGCCCTGTTCCCCTCACTGGGTTCGTACCTGCTCTGGAACCTGGCCCTCAAACGCACCACCCCGGCCAACGCCGGCAACTACCTGAACCTCATTGCCGTATTCACCGCCATTATCACGGTCATCCTGGGCCAGCCCATTACTGTTCCGCAGGTCCTCGGCGGCGTCCTGGTTATTTCCGGGGTGCTGCTGACCAGTGCAGGCGGCAGAGCGCCTCAGCGTCCCAGGTCGTCGAAGTCGACGTCATCGCCGGCCTCGCCGTCACCGTCCGCCGGTTTCCGCGCCCGGTAAAGAACCACGCCTGCGGCAGCTGCGGCCAGCAGGGCGAACACCAGGATGGCGATGCTGCCTGCGCGGGCGCCGTCGTACAGCCCGCGGATGTCCCGGGCTTCCTGGGTGTCGTCCGCGATGTCGTTGCCGCCTACTGAGTAGACGGTGGCGTTGAACGTGTCCAGGAAAAAGATCACCACCAGGAGCGCGATGCACACCACGGCCACCAGGGCTCCGGCGATCAGTGCCGGCCGGGCGAATCTGGCGGGGCCCCTGTCCCGGGCTGGTTCTCCGGACGGCTGGGGGCCTGCGCTCTCTTCCATGGTTTCAACACTATCCGCATCCCGCCGGACGCTCCTCCACTAGGCTGGAATGCATGTCTCACGCTCCCCAGGACCACATCGCGCCGTTGCTCACCCCAGAGGGCTGGGAGCTTTTGGCGTCTTTGGGCCCGTACCAGGAGGACAAGTCCTTCGAGCTCAATTCAGCACTGCGGAAGGCCGGCCACTCCCCCGCCCTGGTCTCCGCAGTCCTGACCCAGTCCCGGCTCCGCACGAAAGCCGAGGCGAAGTTCGGTGAGTTCGCCCGCAGCATGCTGTTCACCCAGGCAGGCCTGGAGCAGGCAACAAGGCTCACCGTGGCCGCGCGTCACGCCCAGCGCTTCGCGGGGGCCGGCATCAGCCACGTGGCGGACCTGGGCTGCGGCCTTGCCGCCGACTCGCTGGCGTTGGCATCGATGGACATCAACGTGACGGCGGTGGAAATGGACGAGGCCACCGCCGCCTGCGCCACCGTCAACCTCATTCCGTTCTCCAACGCCACGGTGGTTCATGCAGATGCCACCGCCGTTCCGCTGGACGGGATCGACGGCGTCTGGCTGGACCCTGCCCGGCGGGTCACCTCCACGTCCGGTACCAAACGCATCTGGGACCCCGAGGCCTTTTCGCCGCCTCTGTCCTTTGTTGAATCCCTGGCGGCGACCGGCCGTGCGGTCGGGGTGAAGATGGGGCCGGGGATGCCCCATGACTCCGTGCCGGCAGACTGCGAGGCCCAGTGGGTCTCCGTGTCCGGCGATGTCACCGAGGTGGCGCTGTGGTTCAACGCCGTGCGCCGGCCCGGCGTCCGCCGGGCAGCGCTGGTCCTGGGTTCCTGGGGTGCGGCCGAGCTCACCAGCGGCGAGGATTTCGGGGCGGGTCCCGCCGCCCCTGTGGGTCCGGTGGACGGCTACCTGTACGAGCCCGACGGCGCCGTGATCCGCGCGGGGCTGGTGGCCGACGCCGCCCTGCAGCTGGGCGGGCACCTGGTGGATGAACACATCGCCTACATCTGCGCGCCGCAGTTGGTGGACACACCCTTCGCGCGTGCCTACAAGGTGCTGGACGTTATGCCGTACAACGTCAAGGCGCTCAAGGCCTGGGTGAAGGCGGAGGGCATCGGGGTGCTGGACATCAAGAAGCGCGGCACCGCCGTCACCCCTGAGGATCTGCGGAAGCAGCTTCTCGCCGGAGGAAAAAAGGCCGGCAACAAAACAGCCACCCTGGTCCTGACCCGGATCGGGGAGGACAGGGTGGCCATCGTGGTGGAACCTGTCCAACACGCCGCTACTGGGCGCGCGTAAACTCCTCGGCCGCACGGACCTGCTCAGCGGTGGGCCGAACCCCGGTGTAGAGCACAAACTGCTCCAACGCCTGGATGGTGGCCACCTCCGCTCCGGTAATTACCGGCTTTCCGGCGGCCCGGGCGGCACTGATCAGCGGGGTTTCGGCAGGCAGGGCAACCACGTCGAACACCACCCGGGCGGCGTCGATGGTTTCCTGCGGGAAGGCCAGGGTGTCCGCTCCTGGCCCGCCGGCCATACCCAGGGGTGTGACGTTGATGATCAGGTCTGCAGTCCTGCCGTCGAGCGCCGGACGCCACTGGAACCCATACTGTTCCGCGAGCGCCCGCCCGGTGGTTTCGTTCCGTGCGAGGACCGTGACGTCAGTAAACCCCGCGTCCCGAAGCGCAGCGACGGTGGCCTTGGCCATGCCTCCGGCCCCCTGGACCAGCACCGAATAGCTGTTGGGCACCGCGTTCGAGGCGAGCAGCTGCTCGATCGCCGTGTAGTCGGTGTTGTAGGCCTTCAGGTGCCCGTCGGTGTTGACGATGGTGTTGACGGAATCGATGGCTGTGGCCGACGGGTCCATTTCGTCAACGAGGGCAATCACGTCCTCCTTGTACGGCATGGAGATGGCGCAACCGCGGATTCCCAGCCCCCGCACTCCGGCGATGGCCTGCTCCAGGTTGGTGGGGGCGAATGCCTTGTAGATCCAGTTCAGGTCCAGCTGCCCGTACAGGTGGTTGTGGAACCGGGTCCCGTTGTTGCTGGGCCGGGCCGAGAGCGAGATGCAGAGGGTCATGTCTTTATTCAGAATGGGCACCTGACCATTTAACCCGTTCCCGCCCAACTAGCTCGCAATAGTTGTCGTTTTGACCGCGCAAAACGACAACTAATGCGAGTCAGTTGGGTCAGGGGCAGCCGGTGCCCGCCGGGAAGCTTCCGACGGCGACGGGCAGCTTGCCGGGTGCTGGCGCCTTCCCGGCCAGGACGGCGGCGAGGGCGTCGAAAGCCCCCTGGCTGCGGCCGTACAGGGCCACCTTAACCGGAGCGGCCGAGCCCTGCAGCGGCCAGGGGGCGTCGAGGGCGACGGCGATGTCTCCCCCCGCGGGCCGTCCGCCGTACGGGATGAGGCTGACCAGGGGGCCGGATCCCAAGCTGAGACCGTAACGGGCCGCAGCGTCCTCGAACCGTGCCCTGTCCGCGGGGCTGCCGCCGGACACCCGGACCGCTCCGGGAACGAGGGGTCCGCCGCAGTGCCCGGAGAGGACGGTGACGGCGGCGGCGGACACCCTGGCGGAAAGGGGGGCTCCGCTGCCGGCGGCAGCGCCTGTTGGTTTGCCCGTGCCCGCAGCTGCCCGGGCGTGCCAGGTCATCATGGTTGCCACCCGGACGGCCGCCTCGTCCAGGCGGGCCGCGGGCAGGGTACCGGCGGCGACGGCGCCAACAATTGCGGCGTGGGCCTGCGCGACGTCGGCGGGCATCAGCAGCAGGTCGGCTCCCGCCGCGAGGGCCATAACGGCGGCGGATCCGGCCGGATACTGCTTGTGCACTGCCCCCATGTTCAGGGCGTCCGTCACCGCCACCCCCTTGAACCCGAGCCCCCGCAGCGCGGCGTAGGTAGGTGTGGAGAGCGACGCCGGGACTCCAGGTTCCAGCGCGGGCACGGCGATGTGCCCGGTCATCACCATGGGCGAACCGGCGGCGATCGCGGCCTGGAACGGCTTCCAGTCACGTGAGCCCAGCTCCGCCACGCTGGCCGGCTGCACGGGAAGGTTGAGGTGCGAATCGGTGGTCACCGACCCGTGGCCGGGAAAATGCTTGACGGTGGGAAGAACGCCGGCGGCCAGCATGCCCTGCGAATACTCCACCCCCAGCGCGGCGGCGGTGTCCGGGTTGCCCGACATGGACCGGGCCCCGATCGTGGGATCCGCCGGCCCGATGGTTACATCAGTGTCCGGGGCAAAATCCGTGTTGAAACCCAGCGGCACCAGTTCCCCCGCAAGGCCCTGCCCGGCCTCACGCGCCAGGGCTCCGCTGCCCGCGGCGCCGTAGCTCATGGGGCTCGGCCATTCCGTCAGCGGCGCACCGAGGCGCGCCACCAGCCCGCCCTCCTGGTCGACGCCGATCATCCCTGGCCAGGGCCTGCCGTCCGCAGTGGCCGCCTGCCCCAGCCGCTGGTTGATGGCGCCCATGGCCGCGAGGTCTACTCCCCCCTCCGGGTCCAGCGGCACGTTGTCGCCCATGATGATGGACCCGGCGAGGTGCAGGCGTTCGACGACGGCGGCATGGGCGCCGGCGTCCCTGCCGGTGAAGAAGGGAAGGAGGACCTGGCCGGCCTTCTGTTCCGGCGACATCCCCGCCACGGCGGCTGCGGCGGCGTCCTGGTCGCGCTGCTGCGGGCCCCACCCCAGCGGGCGCAGGGCTGGGTCGGCCGACGGCGAAGGTGCGGGGGAAGCGGTACGGGGTGCCGGCGTCGTACGCGGTGATGCAGAAGGCGCGGCGGACGTGGAAGGGGCCTGCGACGGGACAGGGGCCGGGGCGGCAGTGCAGGCCGCGAGCCCCAACGCAGCAGAGGCTGCAGCCAGAACCGGGAAGGTTTTGTGAAGACTGTCACGCAGGTGTTGGAACGAGGCCATCAATACGATGCTACCCCTGCACTAGACTTGAAACACGCGTTCGCCTGCCGGCAGAAGCCCCTCAGTGACGGCGTGAGCCAGCGGCAACAGGACAGTTAGGAAACGCGTGAACATTGAGTTCGCTTCATCGAGGCAGTCAACACTTGGTGTCGAATGGGAACTCGCGCTGGTGGACGGCAGGACGGGTGAGCTCGCCTCCGTCGCCAATGAGGTGCTCCGCGGCGTGGCTTCCCGCCACCCGGAGCTGAACGAGGATGACGAGCACCCGCACATCAAGCAGGAACTGCTGCTGAACACCGTGGAGCTGGTCACCGGGATTTGCGAGACCGCCGCGGAGGCCAAAGAGGACCTCAGCCGGTCCCTCGCGGCCGTGCGGGAGATCACCGATCCCATGGGCGTGGAAGTGTTCTGCGCCGGCAGCCACCCGTTCAGCCCGCCGCAGCTGCAGCCGGTGACGGACAAGGCCCGGTACGCAAAGCTGATCGACCGTACCCAGTGGTGGGGCCGGCAAATGGTCATCTACGGCGTGCACGTACATGTGGGGCTGGACCGCCGCGAGAAGGCGCTTCCCGTGGTGGACGGGCTGGTCAACTACTTCCCGCACTTCCAGGCGCTCTCCGCGTCGAGCCCGTTCTGGGGCGGCGAGGACACCGGCTACGCATCCCAGCGGGCACTGATGTTCCAGCAGCTCCCCACGGCGGGCCTGCCCTTCCAGTTCAGCTCCTGGGACGACTACGAGTCCTATGTGCAGGACATGTTCACCACCGGCGTGATCGACACCCTTTCGGAAATCCGCTGGGACATCCGGCCCGTGCCGAACCTGGGGACCATCGAAATGCGCATCTGCGACGGTTTGGCCACACTGGAGGAAGTAGGCGCCATCGCCGCCCTCACCCAGTGCCTCGTGGACGAGTTCTCCACCACCCTGGACAACGGCGGGACCATCCCCACCATGCCGCCGTGGCACGTTCAGGAGAACAAGTGGCGGGCGGCCCGCTACGGGATGGACGCCATCATCATCCTGGATGCCGCAGGCAAGGAGCAGCTGGTCACCGACCACCTCCTGGACACCCTGAACCGGCTTGAGCCCGTGGCCGCCAAGCTCGGCTGCCCCGATGAGCTTGCCGACGTCGAAAAAATCATCCGCCGCGGCGCCGGGTACCAGCGCCAGCGCCGGGTTGCCGAGGAGCACGGCGGGGACCTCCAGGCAGTGGTCCTGGACCTGGTCAAGCAGATGCGGAACGGCCCCACCGCCTGATTTTCCCCTCGTTGCTCTATCAGTTGTGGTTCCCAAACAGGTGTTTTAGGGACCACAACTGATAGGGCATCGGGAGGGACATCCTGGGGTCAGGCCGGGAGGGACACCGACGTGACCGGCAGGGACGAGTCCGGGGCGAAGCCAATTCCGCTGGGACGTACGCCCGCCATCACCAGTTGCGCACCGAGGGCGGCCACCATGGCGCCGTTGTCCGTGCAGAGATCCAGCGGGGGTACGTGCAGCCTGATCCCTGCGGAGGCGCAGCGCTGGGCCGTCAGCTCGCGCAGCCGGGTGTTGGCCGCCACACCGCCGCCCAGGAGCACATCCTTGATGCCGTTTTCCCTGCAGGCCAGGACAGCCTTGGAGGAGATAACGTCCACCACGGCTTCCTGGAAGGCGGCCGCAATGTCCGGGACCGGAACGTCCTCGCCGCGGGCCTCGAACTGCTCAACGCACCTGGCAACCGCAGTTTTCAGGCCGCTGAAGGACCAGTCGTAGCGGTGCGGGCCCGGTTCCTCAGCGGTTCCCATGTACTTGGGCTGGCTGAGGCCGCGCGGGAAGCGGATGGACTTTGCGTTGCCGGTGCGGGCCACCTTGTCGATGGCAGGCCCGCCCGGATAGCCGAGTCCAAGGATGCGGGCCACCTTGTCGTACGCTTCGCCCGCGGCGTCGTCGATGGTGGAGCCGAGGAGGACCACGTCATCGGTGATGCTGTTGATTTTCAGGATCTCGGTGTGCCCGCCGGAGACCAGCAAGGCGCCGAGGTTCTCGGGCAGCTGCGGGGCCCGCCCGTTGTCCGGCCCGTCCAGCAACCCCACGCCCACGTGGGCTACAAGGTGGTTGATGGCGTAGAGCGGCTTCCCGGTGGCAACGGCCAGGGCCTTGGCTGCGCAGACGCCCACCATAAGGGCACCGGCCAGGCCCGGGCCGGAGGTCACGGCGATGGCGTCCACGTCGTCCAGCGTCACGCCGGCCTCGGACAGTGCCTGCTCAAGGGTGGGCACGAAGGCATCAAGGTGTGCCCTTGAGGCGATCTCGGGGATGACGCCTCCAAACCGGACATGCTCATCCATGGAAGATGACACGGTGTTGGTCAGGAGGGTGGTCCCGCGGACAACGCCCACGCCGGTCTCGTCGCAGGACGATTCGATGCCGAGCACCAGGGGCTGCGAGCGGTTCATGGCCTGCCTCCTTCCGTTGATCTGTCGTCTGATCCTTGGCCGTCCCTGCCGGGAAGCTGGAGCCGCATGATCAGGGCGTCCACGCCGTCACGGTAGTAGCGGGGGCGGACGTGGATCTGTTCGAAACCGAAACGCCGGTAAAGCTGCTGGGCACGGGGATTGTCCGCGCGGACCTCCAGCAGGACGTCCACCGCGTACCGCCGTTGCGCCTCCTCGACGAGCCGGGTCAGCAGCGTGGTGCCGATCCCCCGCCCTTCGTATTCAGGCACGACGGCGATGGTCTGCACGTCCGCGATGGGTTCGATGCACATCAGCCCGGCGTAGCCCACGATGCCGTCGCTGCCCTCGGCCACCAGGTACCAACGGGTCTCCGGCTGGGCCAGTTCGTCGTAAAACATGTGCAGGGGCCAGGCATCCACGGGGAAAAGCCGCTGCTCCAAAACGCTGACGGCGACGACGTCGTCAGGGGTCATCGCGCGGACCGAGACGCCATGGTTGCCGGGATCGGGGGCAGTGCTCACAGGGCCCTCTTCCTCGGTCCGGGGACCTGGGCGTCGGATTCGCGGAGGTACAGCGGGGTGGAGTCCAAAAGTGCATCCCCTGCGGCGAGCCGGGCCAGCGCGAACTGGCCCAGGTACAGCGCGTCCGGCTGTTCCTGGGCGAATTCCGGGTTTGCCTTCAGAGTCTCTGCGTAGAGCCCGGCGCCGGCGCCGTAGGCGGGCAGGTCCGGCAGGTCCGTGGCGAAGCTGACGTGCGGGCCGTCCTCCAGCACGGGAAGCTGCCCGTCCGCAAGGCTGTAGCCTGCCCAGTAGACCTCTTTGCGGCGCGCGTCCGTCACCACCAGGAATTCGGCGGCAGCCGTGGTGGATTCGGCGACTTCCAGCGCCACGGCGTCCAGGCTCATCAGGCCATGCAGTGGCTTACCCCAGACAAACGAGAGGGTGCGGGCCGTGGCGATGCCCGACCTCAGCCCCGTGAACGGGCCGGGGCCCACGCCCACCACCAGGGCGTCGATGTCGCTGCCGCCCACGCCGGCGTCCGCCAACAGCTGTTCAATTCCCGGCGCGAGAACCTCCGCATGGCTGCGGGTGTCCTCGGTGGAGAAACTGGCCACCACACCTTCGAGGGCGTCGCCGGAAACCAGTGCCGCGCTGGCCACGGCGGAGGTGTCGATGGCGAGGATGAGCATCAGGCGTTCCCTTCAAAGGTGGCAACCGGCTCCGGAGGAGCAGGCCAGCGTGGACCGTATCCGCGCATCACGATGGTGCGGGGCTCGTCAGTGTCCTCGTTTCCGAAGTCCAGGGTGCCGCCGTCGGACCTCGTGAAGCCCGTAATACCGAGTCCAATGGCACGGTGCAGGTCGATCTCCAGCCGGCTCTCGCTCAGGTGCTCCACCCGGTCGTGGCCCCATTCCACCACCGTCACGGAGGAGTCGAGGGTGTTTTCGAGGTCGATGTCGTCAATTTCGGCGGCCGAGTCCAGGCGGTAGGCATCCACGTGGACCAGGTCCGGTCCGCCGGGGCGTGGGCCGTCGGGCAGGTTGGGGTGGATGCGTACCAGGACAAACGTGGGCGAAATGATGCCGGCGCGGACGCCCAGCCCCTCTCCCAAACCTTGCGTGAACGTGGTTTTCCCGGCACCCAGCTCGCCGGAAAGCACCAGCAGGTCCCCGGCTTCGAGGACCGCCGCAAGGCGTACGGCGAGCGCGTGGGTCTGCTCCGCCGTCGTCGCCGTGAGGGACTTTTCCCAGTTGGGACGGGCCCCGCCGTTGTCGCGGGCCTGGGGCGCGTTCACGCGGCCCCCTCCGCAGACTGCACGACGGCGGCCGGGGCCTCTTCGTTGATAAAGCGGCGGGGAACCCGGGGGCTGATCCGGGTGACGATTTCGTAGTTGATGGTTCCGGCGGCACGCGCCCAGTCATCGGCAGTGGGGCCGGCGTCGGCGCCGTCGCCGAACAGCTCGGCCTCGGCACCCAGCAGGCCCGCACCCGCAGGGCCAGTGCCGCCGAAGTCGATGACCATCTGGTCCATGGCGATCCGTCCCACCACGGGGTAGGTTTTGCCGGCCACCCGGACGGGGCCGCCGGTGGCGACGCGCGGCACGCCGTCGGCGTAGCCCAGCGGGATCAGGCCCAGCGTGCTGGGGCCGCTGGTGCGGTAGTGCAGTCCGTAGGAGACGCCTTGCCCGTCCGGGACTTCCTTGCACTGGGACACCAGGGTCCGCAGCGTCATGGCCGGACGGAGCCCCAGCTCCGCGGACGTCTGCCCGTCAAACGGCGACAGCCCGTAGATTCCCAGTCCCACGCGGACCAGGTCAAAGTGGGTATCCGGGCGGGACAGGGTGGCCGGCGTGTTGGCAAGGTGCCGGACTTCAGGGTCCACACCAGCATCCTCGGCAACGGCGATCGCTTCCCGGAACGCTGCCAGCTGCTGGTCGGTTTCGGGCCGCTCGGGTTCGTCAGCCACCGCGAGGTGCGAGAAGATCCCCACCACGCGCAGCAGTCCCTGGTCCTGGTATTCCATGGCTTCGCCCACCAGGTGGTCCCAGGTATCAAGCGTTGCCCCGTTGCGTCCCAGGCCGGTGTCCACTTTCAGATGGATGCGGGCGGGGCGCTCCTGCTCCCGCGCTGCCGCGACAATACGGTCAAGCTCCCAGCCCGAGCACCCAATGTCGACGCCGGCTGCCACCGCCGCACTGAAGTTGCTTTCGGTGGTGTGCAGCCAAGCGAGCAACGGCGCCTCGATGCCGGCGGCACGCAGCGCCAGGGCCTCGGAAATGTGGGCGACCCCCAGCCAGGAGGCGCCGGCGTCCAGCGCCGCACGCGCCACCGGAACCGCGCCGTGTCCATAGGCATCCGCCTTCACCACCGCCATGACTTTCGCCGGGGAAGCTGCGGCCGCCAGCCGGCGGACGTTGTGCCGGATGGCGTCAAGGTCGATCACGGCTGACCGTTCATTGCGGGGGTCCTGTGCCGTGGCGGCATCGAAATCACCGGTTGCTGCGGGGTAAGTCACCCTAGTGATTCTAGTGCTGGCGCTTCGGGCCGAATAATCAGGCGTCCGAGAGGTGTGCGATGGTGGCCGATGCCCTGCGCTGGGCAGCGAGCGGGACGTCGTGGACGATGTCGGCCAGGAAGGAGAAGCGGCGGAGCCACTGGCTGGACTTTCGTTCCGGGCGGGCGTTTGCCCGTTTCCACCAGTCAGCGATGTCTCCCCAGCCAGGGGCAGCCAGCGATCCTCCCACCTCCTGCACCGCCAGCGAGGCACACAGGTTCGCGAACCGCAGCCTGTTGCCCAGGGGCCAGCCGGCCAGGGTCCCCACGATGAATGCGGCGTCGAAACAGTCACCGGCGCCCGTGGGATCAAACGCTTTGACGGGCAGCGAAGGCACCCATTCTTCCTCGCCTGTTTCGGAATCGACCGCCATGGCACCCTGCGGCCCGAGGGTCACCACGGCAACCGGCACCCGGTCCGCCAGCGCGTACAGGGCGGTCCACGGATCGTCCTTGCCGGTGAACGCCATGGCCTCGCGCTGATTGGGCAGGAACGCGTGGAAGTACTGCAGGTTGTCCAGCCGGACCGGCGCCCACACGCCACTGGGGTCCCATCCGACGTCGCCGAACAGCTTGACCCCGGCCTGATGCGCTTCCTTCGCCCACGGCTCAACTTCCATCCCCACCTCCGCGATGCCGGCGAGCGCGGGAGGCGGGTTCCCGATGAGCTCGGAGGCAGTGACCGGCGCCGCATGGCCGTGCGTCACCAGCGACCGGTCCTTATCCACGCACAGTGACACAGTGACCGGAGAGTGCCAGCCGGGCACCTTCCGCGACAGGCTCAGGTCCACGTGCTCCTGGCGGGACAGGATCTTCCAGTTGAAGTCGCCATAGCCGTCGTCCCCGAAGGCTGCCGCGAGGCCGGTGCGCAGGCCCAGCCGGGCCGCAGCAATAGCCTGGTTCGCCACACCGCCCGGGCAGCTGCCCATGCCGTCGCTCCAGATCTCCGTACCCGGTTCCGGGCCGTGGGGCAGGCCGGTGAAGATGATGTCCTGGAACACCGTTCCGGCCAGCAGCACGTCAAACCCGGGGTCCGAGGGCGAGCGGACGGCAGCCAGGGGGTCAAACGGGCGTGCGGGAATCGCGTCCATGTGCCGCACACTACGCCCTGCCCCGGACATCCGGTAGGGGCGGGCACGTCCCGTGAGATCGCCCACCTTATTATGAGCTGCTCATATTAATTCCGTAGAGTTAATACCAGGCCGCCAAACTTTAGGTGGTGCCGCAGCGTAAACCGTCCCAGCGTGCTGGCAGTCGGCCGCCGCAGTCCGGCCCCCGATGTCCGCCTGTGCCCCTCCTGATTGGCGCGCAGGCGGTACTGCACCGGCATCGGCAATACCGGCAAGCCCCCGATAACCAGGAGACACCATGACTCTGCATTCCCAACTGGCCGCAACCCAGAAAACCCAAGCCACCGTCCGCAGCAGCACACCGCGTGGGGGCAGCTACATCTCCCTCCCGGCTGACCGCGAAATTCCAGTCCGCGCCGGGGGTCATTACGTTTCACTGCCCGGCGCGCTGCCCGGCAATGCCAACAAGGCCCAGGGCACCTACGTAACGCTTCACTCGGCTCCTGCGGGAGAGACGGAAATCAGCTACACCCGCGTCGGCTGACCCTCAAAAGCACCATGGCGCCTGCCGCCCTTTCCGAAAGAAAGGGGCGGCAGGCGTTTTTGTGCCTTCAGCACCACGCCCAGCCCCGCCCGCTCAAGCAGGGCCGCCGTCTCCCCCGCCCGAGCCGGAAAGCGAAGCTAGACTGCTGATTATGCGGCTACTGATTGTGGGCGGCGGTGGTTTCCGGGTTCCGCTGATCTACCGCGCGCTGGTCTCGGGCCCCTTCACCGGAGTGGTCACCGAACTGGTGCTGTACGACGTCGACCTCTCCCGCCTTGCCGCCGTGACAGCTGTCCTGCGCAGTATGCCCGTTGCAGGTGCCAGCCTGCCGGTCCATCCCACCACCAACCTCCCGGAGGCGTTGCAGGGTACCCGGATGGTGTTCGCCGCCATCCGCCCCGGCGGTACCGCCGGCCGGGTGGCCGACGAAAAGGTGGCGCAGGACCTGGGCCTGCTGGGGCAGGAAACCACCGGGGCCGGCGGTATTTCCTACGCGCTCCGGACCATCCCGCACATGCTGGACCTCGCGCACCTGATGAGGGAACACTGCCCGGACGCCTGGCTGATCAACTTCACCAACCCGGCCGGCATGGTCACCGAAGCGCTCGTGCCCGTGCTCGGCCGCCGGGTCATCGGGATCTGCGACTCCGCGGGCGGACTGGTGCACCGTGCGGCCCGGGCTGCCGGCATCACGCTGCCGGAAGGAGCGCTCGACGGCGTGGGCTACTACGGCCTGAACCACCTGGGCTGGCTGTACCGGCTGGAGTCCGGCGGACGGGACGTGCTTCCCGCGCTGCTGTCGGATCCGCAGGCGCTTCAGTCCTTTGAAGAGGGCAGGCTGTTTCCGCAGCCGTTCCTGGCCCGCCTCGGTGCGCTTCCCAATGAGTACCTGTATTACTACTACCAGCAGGACGCCGCCCGGGAGGCGATGCGTGCCATGTCCGCCACCCGCGGGGAATCCATCCACAGCCAGCAGCAGGAGCTGTACCCGCGGCTCGCCGCCGCGGGCGGAAAGGCGTTCGGGTTGTGGGAGGCTGCGCGCCGGTCCCGGGAGGAGGGCTACCTCGCCGAGGCGCGCGGGCAAGACGAACGCCGCGATGAGGCCGACCTCGCCGGCGGAGGCTACGAGCGCGTCGCGCTGGCAGCCATGCGCGCCCTCTCGGGGTCCGGTCACGCGCAGCTGGTCCTGAACACCCGCAACACCTTGCCTTCGGAACCCGCCGCGACGGCAGCGCACCAGCCGTTCACCGCTCAGCCGTCCACCTCCGAAGCCGCCATTCCGGGACTGCCGGCGGACGCCGTCGTCGAACTTCCCTGCACCATAACGCCCGACGGCGTGCTGCCGCTGGCCCAGCAGTCTCCCCCGCCGGAGCAGCTCCGGCTGCTGCGGCAGGTGAAGGACGTGGAGCAGCTGACCGTGCGTGCAGTAGCAGAGGGTGACCGGGACGCGGCATTCCAGGCTTTCGCCCGGCATCCCCTGGTAGGCTCCGACGAGCTCGGCGCGGCGCTGCTGGCAGGGTACGAGCAGGCGTTTCCGGCCCTGGGGAAGCTGTGGCGCGGCGGCACGCGTTGACACAGGAGTAATGTTTTAGCGAATGCCCAGTACTGACCCGGCGCGCACCTGCGCCGGCGGCCGGAAGGAGGTCCCGTGGCACCGGTCCGCAGGGTGGCCTTACTGTCCCTCCACACATCCCCCATGGAGCAGCCGGGTTCCGGTGATGCCGGCGGCATGAACGTCTACATCCGCGAACTGGCCTCCGCGCTTGCCGAAGCCGGCGTGGAAGTGGAGATCTTCACGCGGTCCACCTCCGCCGGCCAGCCCGCCGTCGAGCACCCCGATCCCGGGGTGTGCGTCCACAACGTCCTGGCCGGGCCCGCGAAGAAGATTCCCAAGGAGGAGCTTCCGGGACTTCTCCACCACATGGTCGAAGAGATTGAGCAGATCCGGCAACGGCAGCCGCACGGCCGCTACGACGTTATCCATTCCCACTACTGGGTCTCCGGAATCGCGGGGCTGGAGCTTTCGGAACTGTGGGGCGTGCCGCTGGTCCACACCATGCACACCATGGCCAAGGTCAAGAACCTGCTGCTCGAGTCCGGTGAGCAGCCCGAGCCGCGGCGCCGGGAGCTGGGTGAGCACCGGATAGTGGACGGCGCCGCGCGGCTGGTTGCCAACACAAGTGCCGAGGCGGCCGAGCTTGTGTCCCACTACGGCGCCTCGTACGACCTGATAGACATCGCCCCGCCGGGTGTGGATCTCAGCACGTTCACGCCTGCATTCCGGGCCAGGTCGCGGAGTGAGCGGAACATCGGCCCGGAGACTTTCCACCTCGTGTTCGCGGGCCGGATCCAGCGGCTGAAGGGGCCGCAGATCCTGGTGAAGGCAGCGGCCCTGCTCCGGCACCGGCGTCCGGACATCAACCTGCGGCTCACCGTCCTGGGCTCACTGAGCGGGAACAAGGAATTCAACCTCCGGCGCCTGGTTGCCGAGGCGGGAATGGACGACGTCGTCACGCAGCTTCCGCCGGTGAAGGCACCGGAGCTTGCGGCATGGTTCCGGGCGGCCGACGTTGTGGTGATGCCCTCCTACAGCGAGTCCTTCGGGCTCGTGGCCCTCGAAGCCCAGGCCTGCGGCACGCCCGTGGTGGCCACGCGGGTCGGCGGGCTGTCGCGGGCGATCTTCGACGGCAGGACCGGGCTGTTGGTGGACGGCCATCACGCCTCGGACTGGGCCGATGCGCTGGAGGCCCTTTATGACGACCCCGCCACCCGGGAGGACATGGGCCGGGCAGCCGCCATCCGCGCCCAGAACTCGGGGTGGCAGCGCACGGCCGCCATCACGCTCGAGACTTACCACGCCGCCGTCGACAACTTTGTGCAGCGCCGGCTGACCACACCGGTTCCCGCCTCCTGACCGCCCACTGCCACTTCGCTCCAGCAAAGGACAAAGATGTCTGCTACCCCGAGTGACCTTGAAATTGCCCGCGCGGCACGGATCCGGCCCATCGAGGAGATCGCCGCATCCGCGGGGATCAACGCGGAGGCGGTGGAACAGTACGGGCGGTACAAGGCGAAAATTGATCCCGCGCGGCTATCGGCGCCCCCGCCGCACGGGAAGGTGGTGCTGGTCTCGGCCATGTCCCCCACTCCGGCCGGTGAGGGGAAATCCACCACCACCGTGGGGCTCGCCGATTCCCTTGCCCGGGCCGGGCACCGGGTGATGATCGCCTTGCGGGAGCCGTCGCTGGGACCGGTCCTTGGCATGAAGGGCGGAGCGACGGGCGGCGGATACTCGCAGGTCCTGCCTATGGACGAAATTAACCTGCACTTCACCGGGGACTTCCACGCCGTGACGTCGGCAAACAATGCCCTGATGGCGCTGGTGGACAACCACATCTACCAGGGCAACCAGCTCAATATCGACCCCCGGCGAATGACGTTCAAAAGGGTGCTGGACGTCAACGACCGCGCCCTGCGGGAGGTGGTCATCGGCCTGGGCGGGCCGGCGCAGGGGATTCCCCGCCAGGACGGTTTCGACATCACGGTGGCCTCGGAGATCATGGCCGTTTTCTGCCTGGCCACAGATCTGGCGGACCTCCGCGGGCGCCTGGGCCGGATCACGTTCGGCTACACCTATGACCGTTCCCCTGTCACGGTGGCTGATCTGGGTGTGCAGGGGGCCCTGACCCTGCTCCTGAAGGAGGCCATCAAACCGAACCTGGTGCAGACCATCGCGGGCACCCCGGCCCTGGTCCATGGCGGTCCCTTCGCCAACATCGCCCACGGCTGCAACTCCTTGATTGCCACCCAGACAGCTCGCCGGCTCGCGGACGTGGTTGTCACGGAAGCAGGCTTCGGGGCTGATTTGGGTGCCGAAAAGTTTATGGACATCAAGTCCCGGTTTGGCGGCCTGGCCCCGTCAGCGGTCGTGGTGGTGGCGACAGTACGTGCACTGAAAATGCAGGGCGGGGTTGCCAAGGACCGGCTTACTGCACCGGACCTGCCGGCCCTCGAAGCCGGGGTGGCCAACCTGCGCCGGCATGTGCGGAACGTGGAAAAGTTCGGTGTCACGCCGGTGGTGGCCATCAACAGGTTCTCCTCAGATTCTGCTGAGGAGCTCGAGTGGCTGCTGGCCTGGTGTGCGGCGGAAGGAGTTGCGGCCGCCGTCGCCGATGTGTGGGGTCGCGGCGGCGGGGGTGACGGCGGCGACCAACTCGCGGCCCTCGTGGCGCGCGTGGTGGCCGGGCCCAACAGCTTCCGGCCTTTGTACCCGCTGGAGCTGCCGGTGGAGGACAAGATCCGGACCATCGCGCAGGAGATTTACGGTGCGGACGGCGTCGAGTTCTCCGTGCCCGCCCTGAAGCGGCTGGCCGACATCGAAAGGAACGGTTGGTCCGGGATGCCCGTGTGTATGGCCAAGACCCAATACTCGTTCACGGACGACGCCTCCCGCCTCGGCGCACCCAAGGGTTTCACTATCCACGTGCGCGACCTCCTCCCCAAGACAGGCGCCGGCTTTATCGTGGCGCTGACCGGAGCGGTGATGACCATGCCCGGCCTGCCTGCCGCCCCCGCCGCCATGCGAATGGACGTGGACGATGCCGGCAACCCGGTGGGCCTCTCCTGACCTCTCCCCCAACGTTGACCTATCAGATTTGGCTGCCATAAGGAGGTTTTGGGGACCATAACTGATAGGGCAACGGCAACCTGTGGATATCTTCTGCAGGCAAAACGGCGTCCGGGTAACAATGGTCGGCATGCGACCTCCCGCGCCTTTACCGGCCCGCCTCTCCTCGATGCCGTTCACTGTCCACGAAGCCCGGGCGGCGAGGCTCAGTAATGGCAGGCTGCGTTCTTCGGATATCGCCTCCACAGGACGCCTACTCTATCTGCCGGCCGGCTGGGAATTCGAACTCCACGGGCTCTCCCGGGCACTTTCCGCTGCCACTCCCGGGGCATGGATCTCGCATATCACGGCAGCAGTGTTGTGGGGGCTGTGGCTTCCGGCCTGGCTGCAGGATTGCCGGCAACTCCACCTCAGTAAGCCGAAGACGCTGCCACCGGTCCGCCGTGAAGGCGTCATTGGACATACGGTGCTGGCGTTCGAAGACGAAACGATGATCTGGGAGGGAATGCGCATTTCGACTCCTGCCCGCACATGGCTGGATCTTGCAGCCTTGTTGCCCCTGGCGGATCTTGTGGCCGTAGGCGACCAATTGGTACGTCAGCCACGAAACGGTTTGGAAGAACGAACAGAGCCCTGGAGCACAGTGGAGCGGTTGCAGTGCATGCTGAACAAGCATCCCAAAATGAAGGGGATCGTTAAAGCCCGGGAGGCATTACTGCTGATCCGCCCCGGAGCTGACTCCGCTCCAGAGACCTTCCTGCGTCTTGCCCTTGGCGAGGCTGGTCTCCCCGAGCCCGAACTACAAGTGCGGATCGTGCCCGGTGATCCCTTTTCCCCGGCTGCTGACATGGGATACCGGCGGCATCGCATCGCCATCCAGTACGACGGCGGCCACCACCTCACGAGGGAACAGCAGTCCCGGGACAATCGGCGGGACGAAGTCTTCAACCGGGCGGGGTGGCGGTACTTCAAATTCAATGCCGATGATCTCGCCAAGGACTTCCGGGGCGCAATCAATCAAGTGCGGTTGGCCCTCCGGGGTTCTTAAAAGCCAGTTGCCCTATCACTTATGGTTCCCAAACCAAGGGTTTGAGGACCAAAAGTGATAGGGCAACTGCAGTAAATGCCCGGGTTAGCGCTCGAGGTCTCCGCGGATGAAGGCTTCAACTTTCTCGCGGGCGAGGTCGTCATTGAACTGCTCCGGCGGGGACTTCATGAAGTAGCTCGATGCGGAGAGCAGCGGGCCGCCGATACCGCGGTCCAGGCCGATCTTGGCGGCGCGGATGGCGTCGATGATCACGCCGGCGGAGTTGGGCGAATCCCAAACCTCGAGCTTGTACTCGAGCGATACGGGGGCGTCGCCGAAGTTGCGGCCTTCGAGGCGGACGAAGGCCCATTTGCGGTCGTCGAGCCACTGGACGTAGTCGGACGGGCCGATGTGGACGTCCTTGGCAGCCAGTTCGGCTTCCACGTTGGACGTGACGGCCTGGGTCTTGGAGATCTTCTTGGATTCCAGGCGGTCGCGCTCCAGCATGTTCTTGAAGTCCATGTTGCCGCCGACGTTCAGCTGGTACGTGCGGTCCAGGGTGACACCGCGGTCTTCGAACAGCTTGGCCATCACGCGGTGCGTGATGGTGGCGCCGATCTGGCTCTTGATGTCGTCGCCGACGATCGGGACACCGGCAGCCGTGAACTTGTCCGCCCACTCCTTGGTTCCGGCGATGAACACGGGGAGGGCGTTGACGAAGCCGACACCGGCGTCGATGGCGCACTGGGCGTAGAACTCGGCAGCTTCCTGCGAGCCGACGGGCAGGTAGCAGACCATAACGTCAACGGCGGCGTCCTTGAGTGCCTGGACTACGTCCACGGGCTCTTCGGTGGACTGCTCAATGGTCTCGAGGTAGTACTTGCCGAGACCGTCGAGGGTGTGGCCGCGCTGGACGGTGATACCGGTGGGCGGCACGTCAGCGATCTTGATGGTGTTGTTTTCGCTCGCGAGGATCGCATCGGCAAGGTCAACGCCGACCTTTTTGCCGTCAACGTCAAACGCGGCGACGAACTCAACGTCACCTACGTGGTACTGGCCAAACTCAACGTGCATCAGGCCCGGGATCGTGGCCTTGGGATCTGCGTCCTTGTAGTAGTGGACGCCCTGGACCAGCGATGCGGCACAGTTTCCTACGCCGACGATTGCAACACGAATCGGATGTGAAGACACGGAACTCCTTTAGGACAAACGTCAGCCGGCCGGGTTCCGCTGCGAGGAAAGTACGACGGCGGCCGGCAGGCTCGGCGCCGCGCGGCGCCTTTTCATATTACCCAACAAGGTGGGACGGAAAGTTGTTCCCCCGTCCCACCTTCTGGAAAATGACGGAGGCGAATTAGACGGGCTGAGTGCTGAGGCTGATGTCCGATTCCTCCGCGAACTGGTCGATGGCGGCCAGCTCGCTTGCGGTGAACTCGAGATTGTTGATCGCCGCCAGGGTGTCCTCCAGCTGAGCGACGCTGGACGCACCCACCAGCGCGGACGTGACGGGCGAACCTTTGGGCTGGTCCCGCAGGATCCACGCGATGGCCATCTGTGCCAGGGACTGCCCGCGGCCCTCAGCGACGGTGTGCAGGCCGCGGATCCGGTCCAGCTTCTCGGCAGTGATGGCGTCCTCGGAGAGGAAGCGGGCTTTGGCGGCGCGGGAATCAGCGGGGATGCCGTTGAGGTAACGATTGGTGAGCATGCCCTGGGCCAGCGGCGAGAAGGCAATGGACCCGGCCCCCACCTGGTCAAGTGCTTCGTACAGGTTGGGGCTGCCGTTCTCGGTCCACCGGTTGAGCAGGGAGTAGCTGGGCTGATGGATCAGCAGAGGCGTGCCGAGTTCCTTCAGGATTCGTGCCGCCTCAAGGGTCTGTTCCGGGGTATAGGAGGAAATGCCCGCGTACAGTGCCTTGCCCGATCGCACCGCATAATCCAGGGCACCCATGGTCTCTTCCAACGGGGTCTCCGGGTCCGGCCGGTGGCTGTAGAAGATGTCCACGTAGTCCAGGCCCATCCGCTGGAGCG
Source organism: Pseudarthrobacter sp. NPDC058329 (assembly GCF_042879835.1). Classification (NCBI taxonomy): domain Bacteria; kingdom Bacillati; phylum Actinomycetota; class Actinomycetes; order Micrococcales; family Micrococcaceae; genus Pseudarthrobacter; species Pseudarthrobacter sp. NPDC058329. Next base: position 178,865 of record NZ_JBHVZR010000001.1, on the reverse strand, counting down.
ACTGGTCCAGGCTGGAGATCAGGTACTTGCGGGAGCCCCATTCACCGTAGGGGCCGGGCCACATGTAGTAGCCGGCCTTCGTGGAGATGACCAGCTCGTCACGGTACGGCTTGAAGTCGTCCTTCAGGTGCCGGCCAAAGTTGGTCTCGGCGGAACCGTCCGGCGGCCCGTAGTTGTTGGCGAGGTCGAAATGGTTGACGCCCAGGTCAAAGGCGCGGCGAAGGATGGCCCGCTGTTCGTCAAAGCGCTTGTCGTCGCCGAAGTTGTGCCAGAGGCCGAGTGAGATGGCCGGAAGTTTCAGGCCGCTGCGGCCGACGCGGCGGTAGGGCATGGATTCGTAGCGGTTTTCCGCCGCGGAGTAAGTCATGGATTCCATCCTGCCAGCTGTGACCGGCGCAACAGAGGGGAGCCGGGAAAGTTACGCCGCGGGCTGACATCATCAGCCCGCGGCGCATCTTCCGTTACAGACCGGAAGGTCAGGACTTCAGGATCGCGGCGCTCCAGGGAGCCAGGTCCAGGACATCGCCTTCAAGGCCGGTCCCCTCATCCGTGGCCAGCAGGACAGACCCGGAGGCGTCCTCCAGCCGGACCTTCGCGTCCGAAAGGTTCAGCAGCACCTCAACGCTCCCCCGCCGGAAACGCAGCCAACCGGCGTCGTCGTCGAACGTTACGTCCGTCTCCCCGAAGCCAAGGCCTGCAAGCTCGCCGTGCTCCCGGCGCAGCGCGGTAAGCGAGCGGTAAAGCTCCAGCAGCCGGGCGTGGTCTCCCCCGGCAGCTTCGTCCCAGTTCAGCTTGGACCGGCGGAAGGTCTCCGGGTCCTGGGGATCGGGCACGACGGCGGGATCCCACCCCATGCGCTCGAACTCCTTGATCCGCCCTTCCGCCGTAGCCTTGCCGAGCTCCGGTTCCGGATGCGAGGTGAAGAACTGCCACGGTGTGCTCGCCGCGAATTCCTCGCCCATAAACAGCATGGGCGTGAAGGGCGACGTCAGGGTGAGCACTGCCGCAACGGCCAGTTGCCCGTAGGACAGGGACTGCGAGAGCCTGTCCCCGGTGGCCCGATTGCCGATCTGGTCGTGGTTCTGGTTGCACACCACCAGCGCGGCGGGGTGCACCAGCGAGGCATTGATGGGCCGGCCGTGGTGGCGGCCGCGGAAGCTGGAGTAGCTGCCGTCGTGCAGGAAGCCGTCCTTCAGGACCTTCGCCAGCACCGCCAGGGACTGGAAGTCCTCGTAGTACCCGGTGGTCTCGCCGCTGACACTCACATGCACGGTGTGGTGGAAATCGTCGCTCCACTGCCCGGCGAGCCCGTAGCCGTTGGCGTCCCGCGGGTAGATCAGGCGCGGGTTGTTCAGGTCAGACTCGGCGATCAGCGTTTTCGGCAGTCCGGTTTCCGCCGAGACGGCATCGCCCAGGGCGCCGAACTCCTCCAGGATGTGCACGGCCCGCTCATCGCGCAGCGCGTGCACGGCATCCAGCCGCAGCCCGTCCACATGGTAGTCCCGGAGCCATAGCGCGAGGTTGTCCAGGATGTACTCGCGCACTACGTCCGAGCCGGGGCCGTCCAGGTTAACGGAGTCGCCCCAGGTGTTGGCGTCCCCTTGCTTCAGGTACGGGCCGAACTTGGGCAGGTAGTTGCCGCTGGGTCCGAGGTGGTTGTATACCACGTCCTGGATGACGCCCAGGCCGGCGGCATGGGCTGCGTCAACAAAGCGTTGGTACGCGGCCGGCCCGCCGTAGCCTTCATGGACGGCGTACCACTGCACGCCGTCGTAGCCCCAGTTGTGGGTGCCGTTGAAGCCGTTGACCGGCAGCAGTTCCACGAAGTCCACGCCCAGGCCCGCCAGGTAATCCAGCTTCCCGGCCGCAGCGTCGAGGGTCCCCTCCGGCGTGAAGGTCCCCACGTGGAGTTCGTAGATGACCGAACCCTGCAGCTCCTTGCCCTTCCAGCCGCCGTCCTGCCAGCTGTGGGACGAGGGGTCGTAGGTTCGGGAGAGCTCATGGACGCCGGAGGGCAGCCGGCGCGAGCGCGGATCGGGCACCGGCTGGCCGTCGCCGTCCAGAAGGTAGCCGTAGTCCACGTCGCCGTCAGCGGGTGCGTCCGGCGCCGTCCACCACCCCTCCAAGCCGGGTGCCGTCGCCTTCTTCAGCATCGGGTACTGCCGGCCGTCCGCCAGCAGGATTACCGACTGTGCGTCCGGAGCCCAGACGTCGAAACGCCCGGGCCCCACATTGACGAGGGTCATGCCTTTTCTCCATCCACCGGTACGAGCAAAGCCACGGGGTAGGTACCCAGGACGTCAGCCACCAAAACCGTGCCCGGCCCGTAAACGGAACCGGAGAACTCATCACGCACCGCAACGGGGAGTTCGACGGCGGTGTCCCGCCATCCGCCGTCGGCCGCCAGCCCGGCGGGGAGCCGGGTAGCCAGGGTCAGGGCGCCCAGAACCCCGTCAGCACCGCGGTGGAAGGCGACCAGATGCTCTGCGGCCGCACCTGTTGCTGCCACCGGGGCGTAGCCCTGGAACAGTTCGGGCCGGTCGCGGCGGAGCCGGAGCGCCCGGGAGGTGACCAGGAGCTTGCTGATTTCGGTGCCCGCTTCCGGCAATGTGCCGGCGTCGAGCCTTGCCAGCTCCGCCTGGCGGACCGCGAAGTCCACCGGCCGCCGGTTGTCCGGGTCGGTCAGGGACCGTTCCCAGAATTCGCTGCCCTGGTAGACGTCCGGGACTCCCGGCATGGTCAGCTGGACCAACTTGGCGGACACGGAGTTGGACGCGGCGTAGGAGTCGGTCCGTGCCACGAAGTCCTCCACCACCCTGGTGACCCGGCCGTCGTCGAACACGGCGTTCACCGCGGCCTTTACGGAGGACTCGAACTCCTCGTCCGGGTCCGTCCACGTGGTGGAGTTGCCGGCTTCGCGGGCAGCCTTTTCCGCGTAGCCCTGGAGCCGTTCCCGGCTGGCCGGCCAGGCGCCGATAATGGCCTGCCACAGCAGGTTCTCGTACGGGCCGTCCGGAATCGGGGCAAGTTCCCGGAGGGTGTTGAGGGTGGCCGTCCACTCCTGCGGCAGTTCCGCGATCACGGAGATCCGGGCCCGCGCATCCTCGCTGCGCTTGGTGTCGTGCGTGGACAGGGTGGTCATGGACAGCGGATATTGTTCCTGCCGCCGCGCCATCCGGTGGTGGAACTCCTCGGGTGAAACGGAGAACTCGGTCGGTTCGGCCCCCACCTCCGTCAACGTGCCCAAACGGGTGTAACGGTAGAACGCCGTGTCCTCCACACCCTTGGCCATCACCATGCCGGAGGTCTGCTGGAACCGGACCGCGATCGGATTGGCCGGGTCCAGGAGCAGCGGAAGCAGCGTGCCGACGGCGACCTCCAGCTCGGGCCGGCGGGCCGCCGCGGACTCGCAGGCTTCCTTGAGGATCTCGGCGCCCGTGGGCAGGTAGGACCTGTACACCGGGAAGGCTGCGATGATTTCCGCCAGCGCGTCAGCTGCCTGATCCACCGGAAGCCCGTAGGACTCCGGAACCAGGCGGGCCAGCCGCAGCACCTCTGAGCGGAGGATGCCGTCGGCGATCATCCGCTTGGTGCCGCGGATCATCTCGGCGTAATCGGCGGGTGCGGCTGATTCCCGGAGCTTCGCGTCAAGGTCCTCGAGCGGCTGCTGGCCGGCCGGATCAACAAACACCCGGTCAACATCAGCAAGGGCGTCGTACCCGGTGGTGCCCTCGGTGGCGAAGTCCTGGGGCAGGACTTCGCCCGGCTCCAGGATCTTTTCCACTAGGACGTAGGCTCCGCCGCTGAGGTCCTTCAGCCACCGCAGGTAGCCGGCAGGATCCGCGAGGCCATCGGGATGGTCCACGCGGAGCCCGTCCACGAGGCCCTCAGTGAACCAGCGGCCCACTTCGGCATGGGCTTCCTCGAACACGCGGGGCGTCTCCACCCGGATCCCTGCCAGCGTGGTGACCGCGAAGAAGCGTCGGTAGTTCAGTTCGGCATCCGCGCGGCGCCAGCCGATCAGCTCGTAGTGCTGGCGGCTGTGCACCTCCTGGGCTGAGTCGCCGTCGGAATATGTTCCTTCGGCGATCGGGAAGCGGTGGTCGTAGTAGCGGAGTTCGCCGTCCTTGACCTCCAGCTTGTCCAGGTCATCATCCGAGCCCAGCATGGGCAGCCGGATCTTGCCGCCGGCCAGTTCCCACTCGACGTCGAAGGCGTCCGCGTAGGGTGATCCCTGACCTTCCTTCAACAGGGACCACCACCACGGGTTCTGCGCCGGCGTTGCGACGCCCACGTGGTTGGGCACGATGTCCACCAGGACACCCATGCCGTGTTCGCGGGCCGCTTTGGACAGGGCGAGCAGGCCTTCCGGCCCGCCCCGCTCCGGGTCTACGGCGGAGGGGTCGGTCACGTCATAGCCGTGGTCCGAGCCCTGCTCCGCCGTCAGGATGGGCGAAAGGTACACCCAGTCCACCCCGAGCGATTTCAGGTACGGGACCTTCTCCGCGGCGTCAAACAAGGTGAAGCTGCTGCGGATCTGGAGCCGGTAGGTGGAGGAAGGGACCCTCACTTCTCCGTAGCCTTCCGCGAGCCCACCTTGGTGGTCTTGCCGGGTTCAGCGATGACGGGGGTGCTGATGGATTCCGCCTCGCTGGAGGTGGACTGCGTCAGCGCCGCGAGCGATGCCGCCACGGAGTGGTCCGGCTCTACTTCCTCAACAGTGTGGGCCCGCAGGACCACCAGGGACTTCGCTTCCACGGGCAGCGGCTCCCCGGCCGTCACTGGCTCAGTGTCAGCGTTATGGCCCGCGGTGTCGATGATGATGTCCCAGGCCGGCGCGTACTCATCAGACGGCAGGTTGAACTTGACCGTGTCATCGTGCGCGTTGAAGTACAGCAGGAAGTTGACGTCGGTGATCCGGCGCCCGCGGCTGTCCTTGCCCTGGATGCCGTCGCCGTTCAGGAAGACTCCGACGGACCGGCCGAATCCGCTGTCCCAGGCCTCGGGCTTCATGGTTTCACCGTCCGGGTCCAGCCATACGATGTCCGGCAGCCGTTCGCCTTCGCCCCGCAGGACGGGCCGGCCGTCGAAGAACCGGCTGCGGCGGAAGGTGGGATGCTTGGCGCGGAGCGCGTTGACTGCGGAGGTGAATTCCACCAGCGGCTGGTCGATGCTGTCCCAGTTGATCCAGGTGAGCTCGGAGTCCTGGCAGTAGCCGTTGTTGTTGCCCTGCTGCGTGCGTCCCATTTCGTCGCCGTGCAGGAGCATGGGTACGCCTTGGGACAGGAGCAGCGAGGCGATGAAGTTGCGCTGCTGGCGGGCCCGCAGCGAGAGGACCTTGGGATCATCTGTGGCGCCCTCGACGCCGCAGTTCCAGGAGCGGTTGTGGGATTCGCCGTCGTTGTTGTCCTCGCCGTTGGCATCGTTGTGCTTCTCGTTGTAGGACACCAGGTCCGCCAGGGTGAAGCCGTCGTGTGCCGTGACGAAGTTGATGGAGGCCACGGGGCGGCGTCCGGAGTGTTCGTACAAGTCTGCAGAACCGGTGATGCGGGAAGCGAATTCGCCCAGGGTGGCGGGCTCGCCGCGCCAGAAGTCGCGGACCGTGTCGCGGTACTTTCCGTTCCACTCTGTCCACTGCGGCGGGAAGTTGCCCACCTGGTAGCCGCCGGGGCCAACGTCCCAGGGCTCGGCGATCAGTTTGACCTGGGAGACTACCGGGTCCTGCTGGATGAGTTCGAAGAAGGTGGACAGCTTGTCCACGTCGTAGAACTCGCGGGCCAGGGTGGAGGCGAGGTCAAAGCGGAAGCCGTCCACGTGCATCTCGGTGACCCAGTAGCGGAGGGAGTCCATCAGCAGCTGCAGGGAGTGCGGCTGGCGGACGTTCAGGGAGTTGCCGGTGCCGGTGTAGTCCATGTAGTGCTTTTCGTCGCCCTCCATCAACCGGTAGTAGGCGGCGTTGTCGATGCCCTTGAAGGACAGCGAGGGGCCCAGGTGGTTGCCTTCGGCGGTGTGGTTGTACACCACGTCGAGGATGACCTCGATGCCGGCCTTGTGAAGCGAACGGACCATTGCTTTGAAGTCCTGGACCTGCTGGCCGGTGTCGCCGGTGGAGCTGTAGGTGTTCTGCGGCGCGAAGAAGCCGATGGTGTTGTAGCCCCAGTAGTTGTTCAGGCCCTTGTCCTGCAGGGTGCCGTCATTGACGAACTGGTGCACGGGCATCAGCTCGATGGCCGTGATGCCCAGCTTCTGCAGGTGCGAGATCACGGCCGGGTGCGCCACGCCTGCGTAGGTGCCGCGCTGCTCTTCGGGGATCTCCGGGTGCAGTTCGGTGAGGCCCTTGACGTGGGCTTCGTAGATGACCGACTGGTGGTAGGGAATGCGGAGGTTCTGGTCGCCGTCCCAGTCGAAGAACGGGTTGATGACCACACCCATCATCATGTGGCTGGCGGAGTCCTCATTGTTGATGGAGTCCGGCTCGCCCAGGTTGTACGTGAACAGCGACGGGTCCCAGTCCACCTGGCCGTGGACGGCCTTGGCGTAGGGGTCCAGCAGGAGCTTGTTGGGGTTGAAGCGGTTGCCGGAATCAGGGTCGTACGGGCCGTGGACCCGGTAGCCGTACTTCTGGCCGGGCTGGACCTGCGGGATGTAGCAGTGCCAGACGTACCCGTCCACCTCATCCACGGTGATGCGGGTTTCCTTGCCGTCCTCGTCGAAGAGGCAGAGCTCCACTTTTTCGGCTCGTTCGCTGAACAGCGCAAAGTTGGTGCCGGTTCCGTTGAACGTGGCGCCAAGGGGATAAGCCGATCCGGGCCAGACTTCCATAATGCTCCTATGTTTTGATCGGCAGCAGAAGGCAGGCCCCCTGTTGCCGGTGCGAACTTATGCCTACCGTAACGGCTGGGTGTGACTATTACGTTTCCGGACCCCAGAGTTACTAAGCGTGCTTACTTTACCCCAAACATGAGGTAGGGAGTCCGCAATTCCGCCAGCAGCGATCGGCCCGCCAAAGCAGGCGTCCGACGCCGCCCTCCCGGCCCTGCCATGCATGGCGGCTCCCAGCGCGGCCAGCACAGCCCAACGGCCTTCAGGTTCCATGCCCGGATTCAGGGGGCGTCCGACGTCGGGACCGCCTTGGGCGAGCAGGGCACCAATGATGCCCGCGAGGACGTCGCCGCTGCCGGCGGTGGCGAGCCGGGCGGTGCCGTCCGCCTGGCTGAACACGTCCCCGGAGGGTGCGGCCACCAGGGTCGTGGCGCCCTTGAGCAGGACGGTCGCCCCGGTCAGCCCGGCAGCCCGGCGGGCGGCGCCGAGGGTTCCTTCCTCCACTGCCGAGCGGTCAAGGTCAGCGCCCAGCCGTTTCAACAGTGCGGCGAGTTCGCCGGCGTGCGGGGTCAGCACCACGTGCGGGGCGAGGACATCGGGGAGGGCTGGCAGGGCACCGGCATCGGCCACCACGGGCAGGCCGGACTCCACGGCGTCCCGCGCGCGTTGCAGCTGCTCGTGGTCTTCGGGCCCCATTCCGGACCCCACCAGCCAGGCCTGCACCCGGTTATCGGCCACTTTGCCGGTACTGCAGACCACTTCGGGGCAGGACTGGCGGACCAGGCCGGCGACCTCGGGCGGACCAAGGTACCGGACCATCCCCACCCCGGCGGCCAGGGCGCCCCTGCAGGCCAGGACGGCGGCGCCGGGGTAGTCGGCGGATCCCGCCACCACTCCGAGGACGCCTCGTGAGTACTTGTGGGCACGCCGGGCAGGATTGGGAAGGAGGTCAGCGATGTCCGCATCTTCCAGCCGGCGCAGCGCAGGCCGGGCGAGGTGGTCTTCGATGCCGATGGGCACCACCTGCACCCTGCCGGCGTAATCGGCGCCGGGGTCAGCCAGCAGGCCGGCCTTGGCTGCCGCGAAGGACACTGTTACATCCGCAGGAAGCACGGGCCCCGACACCTCACCGGTATCGGCGTCGACGCCGCTGGGAAGGTCGCAGGCCACCACAAAACCGGCAGTGTGGCCGGCCCGGGCATCAACGAGGGCACCGACCAGGCTGGCGGCACTCCCCCGCAGCCCGCCCTTCGCACCCGTCCCCAGGACAGCATCGATGACGACGTCGGCGCGCGCCGCTTCTGAGGCCAGCCCGGCGAGTGCGTCGGCGGAAAGGTGCCGGACCCGGCCGCCAGCCCGTTCAAAAGCAGCCAGCCCCCCGGGGTGGGCTGAATCAGCGGTGAGCACCGCCGTCGTACGCATCCCCCGGGCGGCCAGGAAAGCCGCGGCGTAGAGGCCGTCCCCGCCATTGTTGCCTTTGCCGGTGAGCACCACCACGCTGGCGCCGTAGATCCGCCGGTTGCGGGCCTTGAGCTCGAGGACCACCGTGTTGGCCAGTCCGTGGGCCGCGCGCTGCATCAGGACGTCGCCCAGGCCCGCGGCGAGGAGGGGTTCCTCGGCCTCCCTGACCTGGGTTCCGGTGTAGGCGCTGATCACGGTGTCAGTGGTACCGGGCCGGACGGCCGGTTCAGCCTTCGGCCAGGACCGTGGCCGTGGCGATGCCGCCGTCGTGGCTGATGGAGAGGTGCCAGCGCTTGACGCCCTTGGACTCGGCGACGGCCAGCACGGTGCCCTTGACCTGGACAGTGGGGCCGTTGTGGTCCAGGCCGATCCAGCAGTCCTGCCAGTTCATGCCGGCCGGCGCACCGAGGACCTTAGCGACGGCTTCCTTCGCGGCGAACCTTGCGGCCAGCGAGCGGGTGTTCAGTTCCCGCTCGGCCGGGACGAACAACCGGTCCCGCAGGCCGGGGGTGCGCTCAAGCTGGCGGCCGAACCGCTCGATGTCTACAACGTCTACGCCTATGCCAACGATCATGCGGCTTATTCTACGGTGACGCCCGTTACTGGCCGGACCATCGCCGGCGTCCCGCTCCTCCGCGGCTGAACACAAATGCGTCTCTTTCACGCCGGGAGCTCAAGCGGGCGCCCCGCCTTTCCGGGGCTCCCCGGAGTTGAAGTTGGTAAAAGTTACGCAAACGGGGTTCTGCGCGGCACAAACAAAAGGCCCCGGGTTCGTGAACCCGGGGCCTTTGTTTGTCAGTCTGGAACCAGTTACTCGACCGTGACGCTCTTGGCGAGGTTACGGGGCTGGTCCACGTCGTAGCCCTTGGCAGCGGCGAGTTCCGCGGCGAAGATCTGCAGCGGGACGGTGGTCAGCAGCGGCATGAGCAGGGTGGGGGTTTCGGGGACGTAGAAGACGTGCTCGGCGTAGGCCTTCACGGCTTGGTCGCCTTCCTCGGCGATCACCAGGGTGCGGGCGCCGCGGGCACGGACTTCCTGGATGTTGGAGACCACCTTGGCGTGCAGGGAGTCGCGGCCGCGGGGGGACGGGACCACCACGAACACCGGCTGGCCGTCATCGATCAGGGCGATGGGGCCGTGCTTGAGTTCACCGGCGGCGAAGCCCTCGGCGTGGATGTACGCGATTTCCTTGAGCTTCAGCGCGCCTTCGAGGGCCACCGGGTAGCCCACGTGGCGGCCCAGGAACAGCACCGACTTTTCATTGGCCATGCTGCGGGCGAGCTCCCGGAGCGGGCCGGCGCCGTCCAGGATGGTCTGGATCTTCGCGGGGATCTTGTTCAGGTCCGCGAGGACGTCCTTGATCTGGCCGGAGAAGATGTTCCCGCGCAGCTGCGCCAGGTACAGGCCCAGCAGGTAGGCGGCGGTGATCTGGGCCAGGAACGCCTTGGTGGACGCCACCGCGATCTCCGGGCCGGCGTGCGTGTAGAGCACGGCGTCCGATTCACGCGGGATGGTGGACCCGTTGGTGTTGCAGATGGAGATGGTCTTCGCGCCCTGTTCCCGCGCGTAGCGGACGGCCATCAGGGTGTCCATGGTTTCGCCGGACTGGCTGATGGACACCACCAGGGTGTTCGAATCCAGGATCGGATCGCGGTAGCGGAACTCGTGGGCGAGCTCCACCTCGGTGGGGATCCGGCACCAGTTCTCGATCGCGTACTTCGCCACCGTGCCGGCGTAGGCTGCGGTGCCGCAGGCCAGGACGATGATCTTGTTGACCTGCTTCAGCAGCTCCGGGTCGATCCGGAGCTCATCCAGGGTCAGCATGCCGTTCAAGTCAGAACGTCCCAGCAGGGTCTGGGCGACGGCGTCGGGCTGGTCATGGATTTCCTTCTCCATAAACGAGCTGAACCCGCCCTTTTCGGCAGAAGCGGGATCCCAGTCGACGTGGTATTCCTTGCCGGCGGCCGGGTTCCCGTAGAAGTCGGTGATATCCACGGTGTCCGCGGTGATGGTGACGATCTGGTCCTGGCCCAGCTCCACTGCACGGCGGGTGTAGTCGATGAAGCCGGACACGTCCGAGCCCAGGAAGTTCTCGCCCTCGCCCAGGCCCACCACCAGGGGTGAGTTGCGGCGGGCGGCCACCACGACGTCGGGCTGGTCGGCGTGGACCGCGAGGAGCGTGAACGCGCCCTCGAGGCGCTGGCAGGCGAGCTCCATCGCGGTGGTCAGGCCGCCGTCGGAGACGTCGCCGCCGAGCTTGTTCCGGAAGATGTCCGCCAGCAGCGCCGCGGCCACCTCGGTGTCCGTCTCGGACAGGAAGGTGACGCCCTTTTCCAGCAGCTCGAGCTTGAGCTCGGCAAAGTTTTCGATGATGCCGTTGTGGATCACGGCGAGCCTGCCGTCATCGGCCAGGTGCGGGTGGGCGTTCCGGTCGGTCGGCCCGCCATGGGTGGCCCAGCGGGTGTGGCCGATCCCGGTCACCGTTTCAGGCAGCGGACGCGCTTCCAGCTCGGCAATGAGGTTGCTCAGCTTTCCCGATTTCTTCCGGGACTCGATGGAGCCGTGGGACACCACGGCGACTCCCGCGGAGTCGTAGCCCCGGTACTCCAGGCGGCGCAGCCCCTCAAGGACAACATCCAGCGCACTGTGACTTCCGCCGTTATTAGAACGGCCCACGTATCCTACGATTCCACACATAGGCTCAAGACTATCGGCACGAGTGCCCCAGATCTAAACCCGGACGCGGCGCCGGGGAGCCGCTGGTGTTGCGCACGCCCTTGTGCGGGCACGCGCCCGCATTTCGCTCTCAGCCGGGGTGGGGGCAGAATCTCTATGGTGACTGTGCAACGCAATGACGCGAACGGCGAAGGCGTCTCCCCGTTCGTTGAGCTGGACCGGCAGACCTGGTCCCGGCTCGCAGACGAGATGGAACAGCCCCTTAACCAGGAGGACATCGTCCGTCTCCGCGGCCTTGGCGATCCCCTGGACATCAAGGAGGTCCGGGAGGTCTACCTGCCGCTCTCCCGGCTGCTGCACCTGTATGTCGAGGCCGCTGGCCAGCTCCACGCCGCCACCACTACCTTCCTGGGCGAGCAGACCCAGCGCACCCCGTTTGTGATCGGCGTGGCGGGCTCGGTGGCCGTCGGCAAGTCCACCATTGCCCGCGTACTCCGCGAGATGCTGCGCCGCTGGCCGGGCACCCCGAATGTTGAACTCATCACCACTGACGGCTTCCTGTACCCGCTGGCTGAGCTGAAGCGCCGGCAGCTGCTGGAGCGCAAGGGCTTCCCCGAGTCCTATGACCGGCGTGCGCTGCTGCGTTTTGTGAGCGAGATCAAGGGTGGCGCCGAGGAAGTGCGGGCACCCTGGTACTCCCACGTCACGTACGACATCGTTCCGGGCAGGGAAGTGGTGGTCCGCAGGCCCGATGTCTTGATTGTGGAAGGGCTCAATGTCCTGGCGCCGGCGAGGCCCCGGCACGACGGCCGGCAGGGGCTGGCGCTGAGCGACTTCTTCGACTTCTCCATCTATGTGGACGCGAAGACCTCCTACATCGAGGAGTGGTACGTGGACAGGTTCCGCAAGCTCCGCACCACGGCGTTCGCGCAGCCGGAGTCCTACTTCCACCGGTACGCGGCGCTGTCCGACGACGAGGCCGAGAGCACCGCCCGGGACATCTGGAAGCGCATCAACGAGCCCAACCTGGAGGAGAACGTCCTTCCCACCCGCGGCCGGGCCCAGCTGGTGCTCACCAAGGAGGCGGACCACTCGATCCGCCGGATGCTGCTCCGAAAGGTTTAACACGGGTGTGCTACCACTGCGCTCCTCACGCCGGTACGGCTGAAAAGGTGACCAGCCGCCGCAGCTTCGCCCAGTTCCTCGCAGCGGGGGCGGGGCTCACTGTGCTGGCAGCCTGCACGCCGGAGGCACCCGGGGCGGTGGCGCCGTCGTCCGGCTCTCCTGCTGCGTCATCTTCGCTCGCTCCGTCACCCACCGCAGTCCCGGGCACGACGGCGGAGGCCACGGCGGCGGCTCCCCCGCCTCCGGAGCCGTCCCCCACGCCGTCGCCCTCCTCTGCCTTGCCGCGGCAGTTCTCCCTCACGGACCCTGCCAGCCCGTGGCTGGTGGTGAACAAGCACCGGCCGCTGGTCCCTGCGGACTACGTGCCGGCTGACCTGGTGCAACCCGCCGTCGCGATGTCCGCCTTCGGGGAGGCAGCACTACTGAACAGGACCACGGCGGCGGCGGCGGAAGCGATGTTCGCGGCGGCCGCGCAGGCTGGCGTGGCGATGGTCCTGGCGAGTGGGTACCGCTCCTACGGCACGCAGGTGTTCACGTACAACGGCTATGTCGCGTCCAGGGGCCAGGCCGACGCGGACACGGCCAGTGCCCGGCCGGGGTACTCGGAACACCAGACGGGGTGGGCGTTCGACATCGCCGACGGCGGCGGCGCCTGCGGATTCCAGCCGTGCTTCGCCGACCAGCCCGCGGCCGTGTGGGCGAAGGCGAACGGGCACCGGTTCGGATTTGTGGTGCGGTACCCGTGGATGTTCCACCCGATCACGGGCTACTACTACGAGCCGTGGCACCTGCGGTACATCGGGGTGGAGGCGGCCACGGACATGGTGAACCGCGGCATCAACACGCTCGAGGAGTATTTCGGCGTGGAGGCGGCGCCGGGGTATCCGTGAGATGGGCTAGCGTGATTCCTATGCTGACTGGATTCAAGAATTTCATTATGAAGGGCAACGTCGTGGACCTTGCCGTCGCCGTTGTGATTGGAACTGCCTTCGGCGCGGTGGTAACGGCGCTGGTGAACAAGGTGCTGATGCCCTTCGTCGCGGCGATAGTGGGCTCCCCGAACTTCGACAGTTTTGCGAAGGTTGAGCTCAACGGCAACGCCATCGAGTTCGGTGTCCTGCTGACCGCAATCGTCAACTTCCTCCTGATTTCCGCGGCCATCTACTTCGTGGTGGTGATGCCGATGAATCTGATGATCGAACGGCGCAACCGCAGGCTGGGGGTCAACCAGGACGTGAAGGAGGCTTCTGCGGAGGATCCGCAGATCGCGCTGCTGACCGAGATCCGCGATGCGCTGAAGAGCCGCACGCCCTAGCAAGTCAGATGCAAAGAGCGACCCGCTTCTTGTCGGAGGCGGGCCGCTCTTTTTGTGCTGGAACCTATTCGGAGACGAGTTCCAGTGCCAGCTCTGCGCGGACCACCTGGGCAAGGTGATCGGCGATGGAGTGGGCGGTCTCTTCGTCGGCCGCTTCCACCATGACGCGCACAACGGGTTCGGTTCCGGAGGGGCGAAGCAGGACGCGGCCGGTATCGCCCAGCGAGGCTTCCGCTGCTGCCACGGCCTGGGCCAGGACCTCGTTGCTGCGGACTCCGGCACGGTCCACGCCCTTGACGTTGATGAGTACCTGCGGGAGCTTGGTCATGACCGTGGCGAGTTCCTTGAGCGGCTTTCCCGTCAGGGCAATCTGCGCGGCGATTTGCAGGCCGGTGAGGACACCGTCCCCGGTGGTGGCGTGGTCGGCGAAGATCACGTGGCCGGACTGTTCGCCGCCCAGGTTGAAGCCGCCGTCGCGCATTTCCTCAAGGACGTAGCGGTCCCCCACTGCGGTTTCGCGGATGCGGATGCCGGCATCGCGGAGCGCGATCTTCAGGCCGAGGTTGCTCATGACCGTGGCCACCAGAACGTCGTCTTTGAGCTTGCCTGAGGCTTTGAGTGCAACGGCGAGGATGGCCATGATCTGGTCGCCGTCCACATCGTTGCCTTCGTGGTCCACCGCAAGGCAGCGGTCGGCGTCGCCGTCATGGGCGATGCCGAGATTGGCGCCATGCTTTACGACAGCTTCCTTGAGGGGCCCCAGATGGGTGGAGCCAACGCCGTCGTTGATGTTGTGGCCGTCCGGGTCCGCGCCAATGACTACAACGTCCGCGCCGGCGTCCTTGAACACCTGGGGCGAGCAGCCGCTGGCGGCGCCGTGGGCGCAGTCGAGGACGACCTTGAGGCCGTCAAGGCGGTGCGGCAGGGTCTGGAGCAGGTGGACGATGTAGCGGTCCTCTGCGTCGGAGAAGCGCTGGATGCGTCCGACGTCAGCGCCGATTGGGCGGACTGCGTCTCTGGCCATCTGAGCCTCGATGGCGTCCTCCACCTCGTCGGGGAGCTTCTGGCCACCGCGGGCGAAGAACTTGATGCCGTTGTCCGGGGCCGGGTTGTGGGAGGCGGAGATCATCACACCGAAGTCCGCGTCCAGATCGGCAACCAGGTATGCGGCGGCTGGTGTGGGGAGGACTCCGGCGTCGTAGACGTCCACGCCGGAGCTGGAGAGCCCTGCCTCCACGGCGGCGGCGATGAATTCGCCGCTGGCGCGCGGATCGCGGGCCACCACGGCGCGCGGCCGGGACCCGTTCGAGTTGCGCTCGTGGCCAAGCACCACGGCGGCCGCCTGGGCCAGCTGCATGGCCAGCTCCGCAGTCAACAGACCGTTCGCCAGCCCCCGGACACCGTCAGTTCCAAATAATCTAGACACCGGTCAAGTCTAGAGGATGGGCGTGCTGCGGCTTGAAACCGCTGGTCACGGGCCTGCCGAAACGCTTCTCCGGATGGAGGCAAGAGCGCGTTAAACGGCAGAAGCCCGCCCCGCCGATGGCGGAACGGGCTTCTGTGCAAGCGGATTTAGCGCTTGGAGTACTGCTGAGCCTTGCGGGCCTTCTTGAGACCGGCCTTCTTACGCTCGATGACGCGGGCGTCACGGGACAGGTAGCCTGCCTTCTTCAGCGTGGCGCGGTTGTTCTCGACGTCGATCTCGTTCAGTGAACGGGCGATGCCGAGGCGCAGGGCACCGGCCTGGCCGGAGATGCCGCCGCCGTGGATGCGGGCGATAACGTCGTAGGCGCCTTCGAGATCAAGGATCTTGAAGGGCTCGTTGACGTCCTGCTGGTGCAGCTTGTTCGGGAAGTAGTTGTCCAGCGCGCGGCCATTGATGGTCCACTTGCCGGAGCCGGGGACAACGCGAACGCGTGCAACGGCTTCCTTGCGGCGGCCAACTGCTGCGCCGGCAACGGTCAGGGCCGGGCGCTCCTTCTTCGGCGCAGCGGCGTCAGCAGCTGAGCTTTCAGAGGTGTAGCTGGTCAGGGTTTCCTCAGCCTCAACGGCTTCGGTGGTCTCTTCGTTCTGAGCCACGATTCTCCTTGTATAGATAAGTTGTTTGGTGGCCAGGACTACTGGGCGACCTGGGTGATTTCGAAAGTCTTGGGCTGCTGGGCGGCGTGCGGGTGCTCAGCACCGCGGTACACCTTCAGCTTGCCCAGCTGCTGTGCAGCGAGGGAGTTCTTGGGGAGCATGCCCTTGATGGCCTTCTCAACGGCGCGGACCGGGTTGGATTCCAGCAGCTCCGCGTAGTTGACGGAGGTCAGGCCGCCCGGGTAACCGGAGTGGCGGTAAGCGCGCTTCTGCTCCAGCTTGGCGCCGGTGAGGGCTACCTTCTCAGCGTTGATGATGATGACGAAGTCGCCCATGTCCATGTGGGATGCAAAGGTGGCCTTGTGCTTGCCGCGCAGCAGGATTGCGGTCTGGCTGGCGAGACGACCAAGGACAACGTCTGTGGCGTCAATGACGTGCCACTGGCGGTTGATATCGCCGGGCTTCGGGGTGTACGTACGCACGGTGTTTGCCTCGTTCTTATTCTGGCGTTCTGGTTTAGGTGTCACTAGCTCGTGCACCTACTATCTATGCGCTACCGGAACAGAGGTGAGGGCTCTATGTAACCAGTCATCCTGTGGTTCCGAATGTGCACGTTGAGTAGTTATCCTGCAACCGGATTCTCAAGCGGGCACGCACCATCGGAATAGGACACGCACAACGACTACCAAGATTAGCGCGTTAAGGGGTTCAGGGTCAAAATGGGGTAGCCGGGCGGCGCCTCAGCTCCCGCCGGCCTGACGGAGGCAGGGGGTCGCAGTGTTTGCAACGGGTAATGACGGCACCACGGACTGGCTCCTTGTCATTGGGGCCGCGCTCCTGGGGCTGGTCCTCTCCCCCGTTGCGGAGGCCCTCATTGCCAGGTACCTGCCGAGACTGGGCGGCCTCCCCCGCCCTTCAGTACGCATCACGACGGCGGCGCTCACCGGCCTCTTCTGCCTGGCCTTCGCCATGCGCCTTGGAATCACCCTCGGCTTGCCGGCTTTCCTATTCCTGGCCGTGCTGGGCGTACAGCTCGCCCGGATAGACGTTGCCCTGCATCTCCTGCCCAACCCGCTCGTATTAATACTGCTCGTGGGCGGCTTCATGCTGTTGTTCAGCCCGGGAATGATTAACCATCAAATTGATAATCTTTTCCGCGCGGCGTTGGGGGCCGCCATATTGTTCCTGGGCTATCTTATATTGGGACTAATTTCTCCTGGCGGGATTGGTATGGGCGACGTGAAGCTGGCAGCACCTGTCGGTCTATACCTGGGATACCTAGGTTGGAGCCAGCTGCTTTACGGAGGCCTCCTCGGGTTTATCCTGAACGGCCTTGTCACGGTCATTATTCTTGGCCGAAAAGGCAGGAATAAAGCCACAGAAGTGGCTCACGGTCCGTCAATGCTTGGTGCTGCCGCGGCAGCCGGCCTCCTCTTCCCTTAATCCCGTCCGGCGGGATTTTTGTGTCCTTCCGCTGGTCAGGGGCACTTCGGAACGAGTAGTAGGCAGGCGTAGCCGGCTGATTCCCGAGTACTGCTTCTACCTTTCGAGTACGTACTCTTTTAGCGCTTGCTAAAAGTCGAGTACTACTACGCATTGTTGCCTTCAATCCTCAAATGACAATCTCTTCCTAGCGAAGTCCAGCCGCTATGAATTATGGGGCAGCTGGAGATTCATTGAAATCAATTAATCCATTTCATCGAATTAAAGGAAAACATAATGACTTCTCTCATGGTCTCAATGATGGCTTTTATCGCCGGCGTCAAGGATCGGTTTGAGTCCGAAAAGGGAGCCACGGCAACGGAGTATTCACTTCTCGTAGGTCTCATTGCCCTACTCATCGTTGGCGGTGTCACTGCCTTTAGCGGTGCTCTGAACGGCTTCTTCAACCAAATCGCCGGCACAGTAAACGGCTGGTAACAGAAGTTACTGCAGGAGCTACAAGGTGCCGCGTTCGCAAGCGCGGACGCGGCACTTCTTATGTTGGCCGCAGAGGGACTCGGGGAGAAAAGTGAAACCTAGCAAAGATCCGCAAGGGCGGGAACACGGAGCAGTCGCCGTGGAGTTCGCGCTCGTCGCACCTATCCTTGTCGCGATACTCATTGCCATCGTCGAGTTCTCGAATGCCTACAACGTCCAGGTGTCCGTCACACAGGCCTCACGGGAGGCTGCTCGGACCATGGCTATCACCAAAGATATGGTCAAGGCCACTACAGCCGGAAGGGCCGGAGCGCCCTCAATCAACGCGGCCTTGCTCAGCTTCGACTACTCCGCGGCGGGATGTCCTTCCGTCAGCCCGGCTCCGACAGCCCTCGTTACCGTCACCTACACAGGAACTCCGCTTACAGGGTTCTTCGGGTCTTCCTTGGTCCTGACAGGCAAAGGAGCCATGCAATGCGGCGGCTGAAAAAGGCCTACGGAGCCGACCGGGCCGGTGAGCGGGGAGCGGCCGGCGTAACGGTAGCAGTCATGATGCTCGCTCTGATCGGGGCAGGAGCGATGGCTGTCGACGTCGGCCAAATTTATTCAGAACGTGCCCAACTTCAGAACGGAGCGGACGCTGGGGCACTCGCGGTGGCGGCCAGCTGTCAGGCAGGGGCTTGCAACTCCAGCCTGGCGGGGAGTTTTGCGAATGCGAACTCGAACGACAACGCCAGCGATGTTGCGGTGGATTTGTCGGCGACTGGTCAAGTCACGGTCAGCACATCAACCAGGACGGGCTCGTCGTCTTTCCTGACCAATCTGTTTGCGACGGCACTCGACGCCGGCCCCGTCCAAGTCGGGGCGAGCGCGACCGCAGCGTGGGGTGCCCCCGGATACGGTCCGGCTGCCCTTCCGTTGACATTCGCACCATGCCAGTTCGACATTGGCGGAGGTCTGCAAACCATTACGATCCATGGCACTGAGACCTGCGTCAGCGACAGCCCTTCCGGCGCTTCGGTGGCAGGCGGGTTCGAATGGCTGGTTCCGGATGCCGGTGTTTGTGGGACGACTGTTCGTCCCGATGATCCGGCAACTCCAGGGGTGACGGATCCTTACTCGCAGAGCAAGACAGGCCTCAGTATGCCGTCCACGTGCAAACCAGTCATCGAAACATTGCTCAATACGGTCGTGCTGTTCCCTGTTTACTCCAGCGTCGTGAAGACAGGTGCAAACGCAAAGTACTACATCAAGGGTTATGCAGCCTTCAAGTTGGCGGGCTACAGGTTCCCCGGCATGTCGGGCGGCGATATGGCCGGGCTGGGCGGCAGTGATAACGGGATTCGCGGTCAGTTCGTGACCTGGGTAGCGGACCCCACCACCTACTCGGGTGGCGGATATTCGGGTGGCGGGGTCTCCCTGCCAGCCCATCTCATCAATTAGGGCAAGACCAAGGGGAAGACATGAAAGCTCGCCTACTGGGAGGCATTGCCGCGCTGGTTGTAGCGGTGATAGGCACAGTCCTTCTGTTCAATTACGTTCAAGGCGCGGAGCGCCGCGCACTGGCCAACACCGAGACCGAAGTGGTCTTTGTGGTGAAGCAGGAGGTGCCTGCCGGCACACCTGCAGGCCAGCTCAACCAGTACCTCATAAAGAAGGCCGTACCGCGGATGGCGGTAGCGGAAGACGCCGTCGTGGATCTTGGTTCGGTAGGCGCAATGGTCACCTCCGTCGGCCTGGTTCCTGGCGAACAGCTACTGACCAGCCGGCTGGTGGACGCAACCACCTTTATGGGTCCCGCCCGGGTTGAGGTTCCGGCTGGGCTTCAGGAAATCACTTTCAGACTGGACATTGATCGGGTTGTAGGTGGAAGCATCCAGGCCGGCGACACTGTTGGCGTTTTCGTGTCCCTCGGTGACCCGGCCGCCGCGGACCCCGCCGCGGCCGGTGCAAGTGGGACGCAGCTGACCTTCCATAAGGTCCTTGTTACAGCAGTTCAGTTCAGTTCAGGACAGGCTGCACAAACGCAGGGCGAGGCCACGCAGGCCACGTCCGCGGGCGCGCTCAACTCCGAAAGTAGCAGCAAGCAGGGCTCCAGTGACTCATACCTTATTACCCTTGCCCGGAATGCCGTCGACGCGGAAAAGTTGGTATACGCCGCGGAATTCGGGAAGATCTACCTTTCGAAAGAACCCATAGACGCTACTGAGGGCACTAACGGAGTCGTCTCCCAGACAAAGGTTTTCCGATGAGCCGGTTCATCCTGATCACCGCCTCTGCGGAGTACGAACGGACCATCCGCGCCTCAATAGCACCCCTCAGCGGGTCACTGCAGTCCTTTCAAGCCAGCTACCTCCCGGAGAGTCCGGAGGCCATCATCCACCAGCAGGTTGGCGAACAGCCCGAGGTCCTCATCCTGGGGCCCGAATTGCCGCGCGACGAAGCGTTGAAGTTCGCGGCGGTGATGGACCTTCAGTACCCGGAAATCAGCATCGTCCTCGTGGCAGAAGATGATGGTGAACTCGCGCTGAACGCCATGCGGTCGGGAGTGCGGGACCTCATTCGTCCGTCAGCTGACATGGAGCAGATCCGGGCACTGGTTGAGCGCGCCAGCCTGGCAGCTGCCGGCCGTCGCCGGGGACTCGCGCCCAACACAGCCGAACGTCCGACTACAGAGGGAGGCCGCGTCATCGCTGTCATGTCCCCAAAAGGGGGCGTGGGCAAAACGACGGTTGCAAGCAACCTGGCGATCGGGTTAGGTCAAATAGCTCCAATGAGCGTTGTTCTGGTGGACCTGGACCTACAGTTTGGAGACATCGCCAGCGGGCTGATGATTGACCCTGATTTCACGATCACCGATTCGGTAGTGGGTGCGGCCAGTCAGGACGCCATGGTCCTTAAGACCTACCTCTCCCTTCACCCCGGGAACATCTACGTGCTGTGCGCCCCCCGCAACCCCATCGACATGGATGGGATCAACGGAGAACATATCGTCCACCTGCTGCATCAGCTGCGAACCGAATTCCAGTATGTGGTGATTGACACCGCACCCGGGTTGGGAGAGCACGTGCTGGCAACACTGGAGGGGGCCACAGACGCAGTATGGGTCTGTGGAATGGATGTACCCAGTATCCGGGGCATGCGCACAGGTTTTCAGATTCTTTCCGAACTGAACCTGCTTCCCGACGGGAGGCACGTCGTGCTGAACATGGCCGACCGCCGGACTGGCCTCACAGTGCAGGACGTGGAAGCCACCATCGGAGCCCCGGTGGACGTTGTCCTTCCCCGCTCCCGCGCGGTTCCATTCTCGACAAACAAAGGCGTCCCGCTGCTCCAGGACGGCAGCCGTGACGCTGCGGCCAAAGGTTTGAGGCACCTCGTTGAGCGCTTCAAGCCTAACTGGGAGGGCCCCCGAAAGAAGCTTCACAGAAGGGCGGTTGTGCAGTGACACTCTCAAACAGATTCGCAAAGCTTCGGGGCGAGGTGACCGCACCCGATGCGCCCAATTCACAGGACACGTACTCGGCGCCGGCAACGCTGGGTGCCCTGCAGCAGGCGCAGGCGGCGGAACAGGCCCAGACTCCCACTCCCGTTGAGGTCACTGCTGGGATTGCCAGCGAGGCCCTGAACGGCCTCAAAGAGCGGGCCAGCCAAGCCCTCTACGAGAGGTTGGGCTCCCGGATCACGGATTCAAACCTGGATGAAGTCGAACTTCATCAGTTCGTGAAGGACGAGTTGAAGACGATAGTCGACGAGGAACAGGTCCCGCTAACACAGGGCGAGCGGCAACGACTGTCCCGCGAAATCATAGACGACGTCCTCGGTCACGGGCCTTTGCAGCGGTACCTCGATGACCCGTCAGTCACCGAAATAATGGTGAACCGGGCCGACCAGATCTACGTTGAGCGGAACGGCCACCTTTTTCTCACTGACACCAGGTTCGTCACTGACGAGGCGCTGCGCAGGGTGATCGAAAGAATCGTCACCAGGATCGGTCGGCGCATTGACGAGTCGTCTCCGCTGGTCGATGCACGCCTCCCGGACGGTTCGCGCGTGAACGCCATCATCCCACCCCTGGCCGTCAACGGTGCATCTCTAACAATCAGGAAGTTCGGCCGCGAGGCCCTGACCGTGCAGAAGTTGCTCGAGCTCGGAAGCCTTTCACCTGAAATGGCAGAGCTGCTCCAGGCCTGTGTCCTTGCCCGCATGAACATCATCGTTTCCGGCGGTACGGGAACAGGCAAGACGACAATGTTGAACGTGTTGTCTTCGTTCATACCGTCCACCGACCGAATCGTCACCATCGAGGATGCTGTCGAACTTCAGCTTCAGCAGGAGCACGTTGTTCGTTTGGAAAGCCGGCCGGCGAACATAGAGGGCAAAGGAGAGGTTTCGATACGCGACCTGGTCAGGAATTCCCTTCGCATGCGGCCAGATCGAATCGTGGTCGGTGAAGTCCGCGGAGGTGAATCGTTGGACATGCTGCAGGCGATGAACACCGGGCATGACGGTTCCATATCAACTGTGCATGCAAATTCGCCCCGCGACGCGGTGGCCCGTCTGGAAACTTTGGTTCTCATGGCAGGCATGGACCTCCCCTTGCGGGCTGTCCGTGAGCAGATCGCCTCCGCGGTCAATCTCATCGTGCACATCTCACGTCTCCGCGACGGATCGCGCCGTGTTACTCACATCACGGAAGTGCAAGGTATGGAAGGCGACATTGTGACCCTCCAGGATGCTTTCGTTTTCGACTATTCTGCGGGGATCGATGCCGACGGGCGTTTCCTCGGGAAGCCAGTACCTACCGGGGTCAGACCACGCTTCACGGACAGGTTCGACGAACTGGGTATTCGAGTTTCTCCGGCGGTCTTTGGCGCTCCAGCAGTTAGGAGCCGATGATGCAGGTCCCTGAAGTCCCCGTGACGATGATGATCACGGGCGTGGCATTGGTAGTCGCAGCTATCGTTCTCCTCGTTGCCGTTGTCTTGAAGCCCGGGAACACTATTCCGCTGTCCCGCCGTCGTCCAGATGTCCCGGCCGCTGCAACAAGGCTAAGTGTCCTCACGGATTCCGCGTTGGGTGCCATCAACAAGCAACTGAAGGGCAGGGACGGTTTTGCGATAAGTCGCGGCAGGCTCGAACGCGCAGGCTTAAAGACCCAGCCGGCGAACTTCCTTCTGATGGCGGGAGCCGGCGCCCTGGCAGGCAGCGTCTTCGGGTTCCTTCTGGGTGGCCTGTTCTTCGCCATCCTGATGATCCTGCTGGTGCCTGGCGTCATGTTTGCTTCGCTGTCGGTCTTTGCGTCCCGGCGTAAAAGCAAGTTCGACGAGCAACTACCAGACACACTGCAAATGCTGACTGGCGGCATGCGGGCCGGGCACTCACTCCTTCGGGCTATAGACGGGACGGCACGGGAATCGGACGCCCCAATGTCGGAGGAGCTCGCCAGGATCGTCAACGAGACCCGGATTGGGCGGGACCTGGGCGAATCGATGAATGACGTTGCTGGCCGCACGAGCAGCGAGGACTTCGCCTGGATTGCGCAAGCTATCGAGATTCACCGGGAGGTGGGAGGCGACCTTGCGGAAGTTCTGGACCACGTGGCTGAGACGATCCGCGATCGAAACCAGATCCGGCGTCAAGTTAAGGCCTTGAGCGCTGAGGGAAGGATGTCGGCCGCCGTTCTGATGGGGCTCCCTGTAGTCCTGTTCTTCGCACTGATACTCATCAACGGCCAGTATGCAAAGACCTTTATCAGCACCGTTCCCGGCTACCTCATGCTCGGGGCTGTCGCGGTCATGCTCACCGCCGGTGGTTTCTGGCTCAGCCGACTGATCAAACCCAGGTTTTAGGAGGCCCGAGATGTCACCCTTGGCTTTTGCCTTGATTCTTGCAATAGTCGTACCTGTCACGTATCTGGTGTGGGCGGTCGCTGCCACAGACCGTGCTGCCATACGGAACATCCAGGCAAACCTTGGACAGCGAGCCAGGAACGCCGATCCCAAGAATCTCTCGGCTGAATTGAGCACCATCGTCCGCAGAATCACGCCCGCGGGTTATGTCGCCTGGCTCGACAAGCAACTCGGCGCCCTGGGGCGGCCGAAGGAGTGGCCGCTGGAACGCCTCCTCGTTGTCAAACCGGTGTTGGCACTCGGAGGAGCCGCAGTCGGACTGTACATCTTCCTGGCATCCCCGGCACCGGCACGCTTTGCCGTTCTGCTCGCCTCAATAGCGTTCGGCTACTTCGCGCCGGATCTGCTGATCCGAACAAACGCAGAGAAACGGCGGGCCAGAATTAGACAGGAACTGCCGAACACGCTGGATCAGATGCTTATTTCTGTACAGGCCGGGTTGGGGTTCGAGGCCGCGATGGCCCGCACTGCCCAGAACGGGAGCGGGCCGCTCGCGGATGAACTAACCCGGACCTTGCAGGACATGCAGGTAGGTCGGTCCCGGAAGGAGGCGTACCTAGCGATGTCTGACCGCGTTGACGTCCCGGATCTGCGATCTTTTATCAGGGCAATTGTTCAAGCAGACGCCTATGGCATCGCAATCGCAAAAGTTTTGAAGCTTCAAGCTTACGAGATGAGAATTAAGCGACGTCAGCGGGCAGAAGAACATGCAATGAAAATTCCCGTGAAGATCCTTTTCCCGCTCATCTTCTTCATCTTCCCGGCCCTCTTCATTATCCTGCTGGGGCCGGCAGTCATGAACATCATCGCAGCCTTCTCCTAGGTCGCCACGCCTCTGAACGCCAGGGCGGAGTTTCCATTGACCCTGGCACTCAGCTCGCGCTGTCCTAGCGCGGCCCCATAGACCGGACCCCCTCGGCACCCAGAACCGAGGGGGTCCGTTTGCGTGCCTGGTCAAAGCGCCAAGTCACATTGTTAGCGCAGCAAAGTCAAAGCAAAAGCGCAGGAAATGTGCGGGAGTAAAAGCGTTTGCACAGGATATTCCAAGATCCAGGGTTAGAGCGAAAACCGCTTGCTAACTTCGTCTTAGTGCTGGTGCAGGGCCAGCCAACCGACTCGCTCAGGAGTACACAATGCTTTCTCTCTACACCAATCTGATGATCCGCCTTCGCCGTGAAGAGAAGGGCGCCACTGCCGTTGAATACGGCATCATGGTCGCGCTCATCGCCGTGGTCATCATAGTCGCCGTCACACTCCTCGGAAAGAACGTCATGGGCACCTTCAATGATGTGGCCAACAGCGTGAAGCCGACGACCGCCGCCACGACCCCCGCTGCCACCACCCCGTAAAAACACGTCACCTTCCGGACCCCATGTCGGAACCGGAAAGCCTCAAGCAGGAGGGCACAAACGAGTCATTCGAGAGGAGGTGCAGCAGGTGTCACATGATTCGGAACGCGGTGCAGCCGCCGTCGAATTTGCGATCCTGCTGCCCCTCCTCTTGATGCTGGTGCTGGGCACGATCGAATTCGGCCGGGCATACAACGCCCAAATCACTCTCACCAACGCTGCCCGGGACGGCGTTCGAGTCATGGCAATTGCCAATGACCCAGTTAGCGCCAAGGTGGCGGCGAAGAATGCGGCTGCCTCCGTCGGCACCACTATCCCCACCTCAGACGTCACCCTCAGCACCAACACATGCAGCACCGGCGCCCAGGTCACGCTCACCATCAAGTACAGCCTGTCCACCATCACCGGCATTGCAGGACCGTTTTCCATGACGGGCAAGGGGGTCATGCTGTGCGGCGGCTGAGCACGAATAGGCAACACAAAGAACAGGGCGCAGTCAGCGTCATCGTCGCCATCCTCCTGGTAACCCTCCTAGGCTTTGCGGCAATCGCCGTTGACGTCGGAGTTATCTACTCAGAACGCGCTCAACTGCAAAACGGCGCCGACTCCGCCGCCATAGCCCTCGCCCAGAAGTGCGCCAAAGACGGGGACGACCCCGCGTGTTCCACGACGTCCGACCTCGCCACCAGCCTCGTCAACCAGAATGCTCTGGACGGCATGAGCAAGGTCTACGACATCGAGCTGAATGAGACCGCCCGAAAGGTCAGTGTCACTACGTCAGCTAAAGAAGGTGGGGGCCCAGACAACTCTGTCTCGCTTTTCTTCGCAGACGTCTTGGGCATCCCGAGCAAAGAGGTCGGCGCTCGAGCAACCGCGGAATGGGGTAACCCCTCCAAGGGACCGGTTATCCTCCCGCTGGCCATTGCCCACTGCAAATTGAACATCCCGGCCGGCGGCGCAAAGGGCACAGAACAGTTACTGGAACAGTCAGTCAATGGATGCGGTGGTATCCCCGGCGGGTTCGGCTGGATACAGACCACATCAACAAAATGTTCGGTAACCGCAACCGCGGGAGCCGCCAGCAACTCCGGCATCTGGTTCGCCAGCGACACGGGCGCGAGTGTCCCCTCCACGTGCAGCGCCGCTGACTTCACCCAGATGCAGAACCAAACGGTCCTCCTGCCGTTGTACGACATTGCGACGGGAACCGGCTCCAGCGGGAAGTACTACATCAAGGGCTTTGCCGCGTTCCACGTAACCGGTTACCACTTCGCCAGCATCAGCTGGACAGCCGGGGCGAAAGTGGACAACAAGGCCATCAGGGGATACTTCGTGAAGTTCGTCTCACTGGCGCAAGGCTTTGAACTCGGGAATACCACCAACTATGGGGCGTCCGTCGCCCGCCTCACCCTCTAATCCAGTACCCTTCATCCAGGAGTTGAAAGTGAAGTCTCGCCTGTTCGCCGGAACGGCTGCGGTCGCTTTGGCGATTGTGGGAGCCCTCCTCATCGTCTTCTACGCCCAGGGCGCGGACCAGAGGGCGCTGGCTTCAACGGAACCCAAGGACGTCCTCGTGGTTAAGACGGCCATCCCGGCCGGGACCCCGGTCAATGACATGGCCGCCTCACTGGTAATCGAGAAGGTACCGGCGGCAGGAGTTTCAGACTCCGCCCTCGGCACCCTGGACAACAAAGCCGGCACTGTCGCCGCCGTGGACCTGGTCCCCGGCGAGCAGCTCTTGGAAGAACGGCTCGTCGCCCCGGAAGACGTCAAAGCACAGGGCGCCGTCGAGGTGCCCGCCGGCCTGCAGGAAGTCTCCTTCGAAGTGGAACCCAAACGGGTGGTCGGCGGCCGGATCAACGTGGGCGACCGCGTGGGCATCTCATTGAACTTTGAGAACGGCGCTTACAAGGCAAAAGCGGAGGACGCCACCACGCAACTAACCATCCGCAAGGTCCTGGTGACGGCCGTTCAACGCGCCCCCCAGCCTGCGAGCGCCGAGCAGCCGGCCGAGGGTGGAGCGGACCCCGCGGACACCACGCTCCCCGAGGGCTCCCTCATGCTGACGGTCGCCGTCACCGACGTTGACGCCGGGAAAATCATCTTCACCTCAATCAACGGCAGCCTCTGGCTCACCAAGGAACCCCTGGACGCCCAGGACAACGGCCCCCGGATCGAACGGAAGGAAGTGGTGTACAAGTGAGCCGCTTCGTCCTCCTCTCCCCCAGCGCAGAATTCGACCACAAACTCCGCCAAGCAGTAGCAAACGGCCTCCGCGGCTCCGTCCAGACCATCGCCTCGGACATCCTCCCCGCCGGCCCGCAGGAGCTGTTCGCCCTCCTGAACCAGGAGCAGCCTGAAGTCCTCATCATCGGCCCGGACGTCCCCTACGAGGAGGCACTGCGGTTCGCCAAGGTCTTCGACGTCCAGCTCCCCGGCCTTAGCCTGGTGCTGGTCAGCGACGTCGACGCCGGGCACCTCCTCACCGCCATGCGCGCCGGCATCCGCGACATTCTCAGCCCACAGGCTGACGCCGCCGAAATCCGCGTCCTCCTCGAACGCGCCTGCCAGTCCTTCGCCACCCGCCACCGCGCCCCGGAAACGCAAGGAGAAACAGGAGGCAAAGGCCTCGTGATCGGCGTCTTCTCCCCCAAGGGCGGAGTCGGCAAGACAACCCTTGCCACCAATATCGCCATCGGACTCGGCCAGATCGCACCGATGAGCGTTGTCATCGTGGACCTGGACCTGCAGTTCGGCGACGTCGCCTCGGGCCTGTACCTCACCCCCGAGCACACCGTCACGGATGCCGTCTCGCCGGCAGCCGCCCAGGACTCCCTCGTCCTCAAGGCCTTCCTCACCGTGCACCCGGCCGGCATCTACGCCCTCTGCGCGCCGCCCAACCCGGTGGACGCGGACCACATCACCCCGGAACAGATCACCCGCCTCCTCGAGCAGCTGGCCCAGGAATTCCAGTACGTCGTACTCGACACCGCTCCCGGCATGCCCGAAATCGGCCTCGCCGCCATGGAACAGTGCACCGACGTAGTGTGGGTCAGCGCCATGGACATCCCCAGCCTCCGCGGCCTGCGCTCCGGCCTGGAAGTGCTCCGGCAGCTCGACATCATGCCCGAGTCACGGCACGTTGTCCTGAACATGGCCGACGCCAAAGCCGGCCTCAACGTCCAGGACGTCGAATCCACCATCGGCGCGCCCGTGGACGTCAGCGTTCCCCGGTCCCGCGCCGTGGCCCTCTCCACCAACCGCGGCATCCCCGTCCTCCAGGAATCCAAAAAGGACCCCGCCGTGAAAAGCCTCCGTCAGCTGGTGGAAAGGTTCAACCCTGCGTGGCGCGCCCAGGCCCAGCGCAAGCTTCACCGAAGGGTGGTCATCTGATGAAGCTTTCCGAGCGGATCAGCGCTCTCCAGGACCGTAACCAGCCAACCGGCAGCAATGTTGCCGTACTTGAACCGCCGAGCGCCGCCGTCGTTCCCCCCGCACCAGTGGGCGAGCCGCGGCGCCTTCCTGCCCAGCAGGCTCCAGCAACATCAACGTACGACGCCGGCACCCCCGCTGTGCCCAAGGTCCAGCCCGTGGATGTCTTCGCAGCTATGAAGCACCGGGCGGCCACCGCCCTTTTCGAGCGGATGGGGGCGCGCTTCAACGACGGCGCCGTCACCGAGCAGGAACTCCGGGCCACCGCCAAGGAGGAACTGACGCGGATCATTGACGCCGAACAGGTCCCGCTCACCGCCGAAGAACGCACCCGGCTGGTCCGGGACGTGGCCGACGACGTGCTGGGCTACGGCCCGCTCCAGCGACTGCTGGATGATCCCGCCGTCACGGAAATCATGGTCAACCGGATGGACCAGATCTACGTGGAGCGCAAGGGCAAACTGACCCTCACCGAGTCCCGGTTCAGCTCCGAGGAACACCTGCGCAAGGTCATTGAGCGGATTGTGTCCAAGGTGGGGCGCCGCATCGACGAGTCTTCCCCGCTGGTGGACGCCCGACTGGAGGACGGCTCCCGCGTCAACGCGGTGATCCCGCCGCTGGCCGTGGGCGGCTCGTCGCTGACCATCCGTAAGTTCAGCAAGGTCCCCCTGACCGTCCGCAACCTGATCGATTTCGGGACGCTGACCCCCGAGATGGCCGAGCTGCTGGACGCCTGCGTCAAGGCCAAGCTCAACATCATCGTCTCCGGCGGTACGGGCACCGGCAAGACGACGCTGCTGAACGTGCTGTCTTCCTTCCTTCCGGCTGATGAACGCATCGTCACCATCGAGGATGCCGTGGAACTCCAGATCCAGCAGCAGCACGTGGTGCGGCTCGAAAGCAGGCCACCCAACACCGAGGGCAAAGGCGAAGTCACCATCCGCGAGCTGCTCCGGAACTCGCTGCGTATGAGACCCGACCGGATTGTGGTGGGCGAGGTCCGCGGCGGGGAATCGCTGGACATGCTGCAGGCCATGAACACCGGCCACGACGGTTCCCTTTCAACCGTGCACTCGAACTCACCCCGCGACGCCGTTGCACGTCTGGAGACCTTGGTGCTGATGGCCGGGATGGACCTGCCGCTGCGCGCCATCCGCGAGCAGATTGCCTCCGCTGTCAACCTCATCGTCCAGATCTCCAGGCTGCGCGACGGCTCCCGCCGCATCACCCACGTCACCGAAGTCCAAGGCATGGAAGGAGACATCGTGACCCTCCAGGACGCCTTTGTCTTCGACTACTCCGCCGGCGTGGACGCCCACGGACGCTTCCTGGGCAGGCCCGTGGCAACCGGCATCAGGCCGCGGTTTATCGACAGGTTTGAAGACCTGGGCATCCACGTCTCCCCCGCCGTCTTCGCCGGTCCTACAGCCCCCGCCAGCCAGACCACCCCCGGAAGATAGGCCCGGCCATGATTCTCGCTGTTGGTGCAGTCATCCTGCTCGTGGCCGTCAGCCTCCTGGGCGTGGCGGCACTGCTGCCGAGCGCTCCCGAAGTGCCGCTGGACCGTCGTCGTCCGTTCGAACCCGAGCCGCCGTCGTCAATCTCCCGCCTGGCACTCTCCGCCGTGCGGTCCTTCGAACGCCTCCTGCAGGGACGCCACGTCTCCCTGTTCTCCCGGGCGGAACTCGAAAATGCCGGACTCCACCTGAGCCAGGCCGAGTTCTTCCTGTTGGTGGGCATCGGGGCCGGCATCGGAATGCTCGCGGGTGTGGTCACGGTGGGGCCACTTGCGGGCATCCTGCTGGCCGTCCCCGCACCGTTCGTGGGAAAACTCATTCTGGGATTCCTCGCCGGAAAACGCCGTGGCGCCTTCGACAGCCAACTCGGCGATACCCTCCAGTTGCTCTCCGGAGGCCTCCGTGCCGGCCACAGCATCCTGCGGGCCATCGACGCCGCGGCCACCGAATCACAGAAGCCGACGTCGGAGGAGATGCGGCGGGTGATCACCGAAACCAGCCTGGGCCGCGACCTGCTCGCTGCCCTCAATGACACCGCCGACAGGATGAAAAACGAGGACTTCGTCTGGATTTCCCAGGCCATCCAGATCAACCGCGAAGTAGGCGGGAACCTGGCGGACGTCCTGGACCAGGTCAACGAAACCATCCGCGAGCGCAGCGAAATCAAGGGACACATCAAGGCACTGGCCGCGGAGGGAAAGTTCTCCGCCTACATCCTCATTGCCATGCCCTTTGGCATCGTGGCCATGCTGCTGGCCGTCAGCCCGACCTACATGAACTCCATGTTCACCCATCCCCTGGGCTGGGTCATGATCGGAGCCTCATTTGTCCTCATGACCATCGGCGCCCTCTGGATGCGCAAGATCATTGACCTGAAGTTCTGAGGACGCCATGAACCTGATAGTTCTCCTCTCCATCCTGCTGGTCTGTGTCCCCGCCGCTGGCCTGGCCTGGTCCGTCCTTACCGCGGACAGGCAGGGCCGCCTGGCCGTCAACGATCTCCTCTCGCGCGGGGCCGCCCCGCTCACTGTGGTTGAAGCCAGCAGGCCCGGCCTGCTCGAGGGCATCGGCCGGCGCCTCACACCGCCGTCGTATGTCTCCTTCCTGGACCGCCTGCTCGCCCTCGCCGGCCGCCCCGCCACCATGCCGCTGGGCAAAGTCCTCGGCTCCAAACTGGCGCTCGGCTTCGCGGGCGTCGCCGTCGGGGTCTACCTGACGTCGATCGGCAGCACCCCCCTGATGAAGCTCGCCGGCCTGTTCGTCCTGTTCCTGGGGTACTTCATCCCGGACCTGCTGCTCTACAGCAAAGGGCAGGAACGCCAGAAGGTCATGCAGCTGGAACTGGCCAACACCCTGGACCAGATGCTCATCTCCGTGGAGGCCGGGCTCGGCTTCGAAGGCGCCATGGCCCGGGCCGGCGAGAACGGCAAGGGACCGCTGGCGGAAGAGCTTGTCCGCACCCTGCAGGACATGCAGGTGGGCCGCAGCCGCCGGGAGTCCTATGTTGCGCTGGCCGAAAGGACCAACATCCCGGAGCTGCGCAGCTTCGTGCAGGCCGTGGTCCAGGCGGATACCTACGGCATCGCAATCAGCCGGGTGCTCCGCGTGCAGGCGAAGGTCATGCGGGTCAAGCGCCGCCAACGCGCCGAAGAAAAGGCCATGAAGCTTCCCGTGATGATCCTGTTTCCGCTGCTGTTCTTTATCTTTCCGGTTCTCTTCATCGCAATTCTTGGACCTGCGGTCATCAACACGATCGAAACATTCAGCGCCCAATAGGCTCCGCTGGTCCCGGCTGCAGAAATGCCTCAAGTTTTACACAGGATCACCCGAAATAGGGCAGCCAACTAATTCCAGGAAGTAGCCTTGAAGAATGCACAGTCCAGATCCCGGCTCCAGCGACAGGAGCGCAGCTGCGTTTCCTCCGCAGCCCGGGATCACAACAGTTACCGGCTCGGACATTTCGCAGGAAGCTGTCGGGCTCTTGCCGCTCGTTGACGCGGCAGTCCTGGAGGAGCTCGAGGACGAGCTTGCCGGTTCCGGACTCGCGCAGCGTTTCGCCGTTGATTACGCAAGCATGTGGGACCAACGCTGCTCGCGGCTTGCCGCGGCGGTGGACAGCCAGGACAGCGATTCAGCCCTGGATGCGGCCATCAGCCTGAAGATCAGCTCAGCCATGGTGGGCGGGCTCCGCCTCGCCAGGCTTGCCGAGCTGCTGGAAATGCTGATCCGCCGCGGAGACTTCGGCCAGGGCCAGGTCCTTATGGAGCGGGTGGCCCTCGACGGCGGCCTGACGGTGTCCGAGCTGCAGTCAACCTACATCCTCAAGAACGGCTAGCCCTTCGCGCATGGCGCTCCGGTCAGGGGACCTGTCCAGCGTCCGGCCGGCTCGGCGCCAGCCGGTACCCGACGCCCCGCACGGTCTGCAGCCAACAGGGCGATACCGGGTCCTCCTTCAGCTTCCGCCGCAGGTTTCCGATGTGAACCTCGACGGCGCGTTCGTCGGCTTCGCTGATGTAGGTGTCCTCGTCGTAGTACTCGCCGCGGACTGCCCGCACAAGATCAGCCCGTGTGCAGACCGCCCCGCCGCCGCGCAGGAGGACGTGCAGCAAATCGAATTCGCTCCGGGTAAGCGCCAGGGGCTCGCCTTTGATGTCCACCGTGCGGGTCCGGTGATTCAGCGCCAGCCCGTTGTGGTGCAGGACGGCGGAGTCTTCCGGCCGGGCGGCCGCAGCAGGCGCCGCGCCCCGCACCGGCGACGCCTCCTGCCCATTAACCTCATGCCGGGGCCGGCGCATCATGGCTGCCACGCGGGCCCTCAGTTCGCGTGGCCGAAAAGGCTTGGCAATGTAGTCGTCAGCACCGGCGTTGAGGGCGGACAGCAGGTCGGGCTCCTCTGACCTGCCGGTGAGCATCACCACATAGGCATTGCTGAAGTTGCGGATCCGCCGAAGCACCTCGAAGCCGTCGATGTCCGGAAGCCCGATGTCAAGCGTCACCACGTTGGCCTGCTTGTCCCGGACCACTTCCACTCCGGCCCGCCCGTCAACCGCCGTATGCACCTCGAAGCCTGCCTGGCTCAACACTCCCTCAAGGAGGTTCCGCACATCGGCATCGTCTTCGATTACTACAGCCACACCAAGATCGTCCATTGATATCCCTGCGCCAGGCGGTTATGACCCCCCATCAGCCCAGCGCCAATGCCATAACCACTCAAACCCTTTATACGCTACAAGTAACCACGAATGGTGACATCCGTTTCAACTATGCATTTCGAAAGTCAATTATTATGACAAGAGATGTAGATTACGAGCCGGAGAGGACGTGTGCGCGTTGCCCCATAGGAAGACGTACGCACATGCTGCGGCAATTCGCTTCCTGCCCGCGGCCGGTTCGGGCAGGATCAATGGCTGAGCGCGTTTTTCCCCGCGGGCCGGCCCGCTTGTTCCAACGGCTCGGGCCGCGTTCGCAGGTTGCCTTGTGCCAGCTTCCCCTGACGCTTATCGTCGCAGCCCTTGCCGTCGCCACGCCGTATGCCTGGCCCACACTCCTTAACAGCCCGCTCTTTCTGGCCGGGATCCTGCTCTCCGGTGCGCTCTTCCTCGGCTGCCTTCTCGTCCCCTGGGAGCGGCTGATGCACCGCCCCTACCTGCTGATCCCCATCCTGGACTTCGTCGCGATCGGGCTGCTGCGGAACGGGGCAGCTCCCCTACTCCCGGGCCTGGCCGTACTGGCGGTGTTCCCGGTCATCTGGCTCTCTGCCTCCGGCATGCTCACCCGGATTAGCCTGGTCCTGAGCTTCTTCGGCCCCCTGCTCATCATGGTGCCCTCACTGGCAGCACGGTTCCCCAACCTGACGGCCTCGGACGTCACCACCACCGTCCTCTTTCCCCTCATGATGCTCGCCGTGTCCCTGGCCATCAGGTTTGCCAGCGTCCATGTCCGGCTGCAGCAGCGCGAGCTGGCGGAGAAGGACAGGGAGCTCCGGAAGCTGCTCCGTGAGAGCAGGGAGCGGGAAAAGCTGCTTCTGACGGTCCTGGACGCTACAGATGTCGGAATTGCCGCCGTCGACCGGTCCGGCCACTTCCTGGTGTCCAACAACAGGCAACGAAACTTCCGGCAGGCCACACGCGCCGACGACGCCGTGCCCGGCCAGGGCCACCAGCTGATCTTCGGGCAGGACCGGCGGACCCTGCTGCCGCCGGAGAAGCGTCCCATCAGCCGCGCGATCGCCGGCGAGTCATTTGCCGACTACCTCGTGTGGGCCGGGGAGGGACCGGAGCAGCGGGCAGTATCGACGGCGGCCCGGCCACTGGTCAGCGAGGACGGCCAGCTCACCGGTGCTGTTGTCGTCTACAGTGACGTCACCGGTTGGGTGGAGGCGCTGGCGGCGAACCAGGAGCTGGTCTCCAACGTGACGCACGAGTTCAAGACGCCCCTGAACTCCATCATCGGGAACGTGGACCTGGTGCTCGACGACGTGGCCGCTCTCCCGCCGCCGGTGGCTAAGCGGCTGCTGGTGGTCCAGCGGAACGCCGAGCGGCTGCTGGCACTGGTGGCGGACCTTTCAGCGTCGGCATCCGCCGCGCTCAACGTCCATCCCAAACGGACGGATCTCGCCAGCCTGGTGGAAACAAGCATCGGCTCCGCGCAGGCGCAGGCGGAGCACGCGAACATCGTGCTCACTGCCGATGTCCCCTCACCGCTGTGGGCTTACGCGGACCCGCTCCGGATCGGACAGGCCCTGGACAACCTCGTCTCCAACGCCATCAAGTACTCCCCCGACGGCGGGAGCATCAGTATCAGCGCCCAGAGCACCAAGGAGTGGGTGCAGCTCAGTGTCAGCGACACTGGGATGGGAATCAGCGGCGAGGACACCACCCGGGTCTTCAACCGCTTCTACCGGACGGAGTCTGCCAAGGGTGCGGCCATCGCCGGCGCCGGGCTGGGCCTGTCCATCACCAAGATGATTGTGGAGGGCCACGGCGGAAACATCACCTGCGCCAGCGGGCAGGGGGGCCAAGGGAGCACCTTTACCCTGACACTCCCGGTCGAAGGACCCCCGCCGTCGTTCTAGCGCCATGGAGCAATCGATGAGGCTAGTGCTCCCGCCGCGCCCGGGTGAGTTCCGCGCGGGCCAGCAGTTCGTCGTCGGACGGGTAGGCAACTTCCTCCAGCACCAGCGGGTGCGGGGCGGCCAGCACGGACTTGGCATCCCGTTTCCGGGCCAGCAGCCGCTCGTGGAGCCAGCCCGGCTCCTCCACACCCTCCCCCACATACAGGGCGGAGCCGATCAGGGCACGCACCATG
This sequence comes from Pseudarthrobacter sp. NPDC058329, assembly GCF_042879835.1. Lineage (NCBI taxonomy): Bacteria > Bacillati > Actinomycetota > Actinomycetes > Micrococcales > Micrococcaceae > Pseudarthrobacter > Pseudarthrobacter sp. NPDC058329. The sequence goes on along the minus strand of NZ_JBHVZR010000001.1, from coordinate 143,950 downwards.
TTGTGGCAGAAAGCGTCTGCCTGGACGGTGGCCACGATGACGCCGTCCTCCGACCGGGCGAACTCGAAGCGTTGCAGCTCGCGGATGGTGGTGGCTCCTTCGCGGGGCTTGCAGAAGGACAGGAAGTTCTGCAGCCCCAGCAGCGTGGAGGCGCCTTCGTTCAGCAGCGCAACGTCCAGCGGGTTCTTGTGCCAAAGGGTGGAATAGCGGCCGAGCGGGTCCCACAATGCGGGGCCGTCGGCGATGCGGTAGCTGTACCGCCGCCACAGGGCAGAGAAACGGGCGTCGAAACCCGCCGGCGCCAGCGAGATCCGATGAACCTCCACCGCTCCGGTGAGGTCACCAAGCCCCCGGCTCAATGCTCCGCGCATCCTGCGGAGCATCGCGACGGCGGGATCAAGTTCGTGCCCCCGCGGCAGTCCCAGCCACTCGGCTTCCGTTAGGTCCAGGTGCACTACCTGGCCGCGGGCATGCACACCGGCGTCGGTGCGGCCGGCGACGGTCACGCGGACCGGACGCCGGACCAGCAGGTGCAGTGCTTCCTCCAGGACGCCCTGGACTGTCCGAAGCCCCGGCTGCAATGCCCACCCGCTGAAGGGGCCGCCGTCGTACGATACATCAAGCCTGATACGCAAAAACCCGCCGCCCCCCATAACGGGGGCCGCGGGTTTTTGGTCGTTCATAGACTTAAGTCTATGCGAAGGAAGTCAGCGAATTACTTCGCGTCCTTTTCCTCTGCAGCGGGAGCTTCCTCAGCGGCCGGAGCCTCTTCGGTTGCAGCCTCTTCAGTTGCAGCTTCCTCGGCCGGAGCCTCGGTGGTTTCCTCAGCGACAGGAGCCTCTTCAGTCTTGGCAACCTCAGCCTCGGGAGCTTCCTCGGCCGCCGGAGCAGCCTTGGCAGCAGCCTGGGTAGCCTCGGCTACAACGGCCTGCTTGGCGGAAACGGGCTCAAGGACGAGCTCGATGACAGCCATGGGAGCGTTGTCGCCCTTGCGGTTGCCGATCTTGGTGATGCGGGTGTAGCCGCCGTCGCGGTTCTCCACAGCCTGGGCGATGTCGGTGAACAGCTCGTGGACGACGCCCTTGTTGCTGATCAGGCCGAGCACGCGGCGGCGGGAAGCGAGGTCGCCACGCTTGGCGAAAGTCACCAGGCGCTCTGCGTACGGCTTCAGGCGCTTGGCCTTGGTCACCGTGGTGGTGATCCGCTTGTGCTCGAACAGTGCTGCTGCCAGGTTCGCGAGCATGAGGCGCTCGTGAGCCGGGCCGCCTCCGAGGCGCGGACCCTTAGTGGGGGTAGGCATAATTGTTTCTCCTCAAATGGAAGCCGTGGGCGGTGCACACCATGGTGCCTGCCCGACGGCCAAGGTCTGGTTTAGAGTTCGTCGTCGCCGAAGGCGGCGTCGTCCTCTTCGATTGCTGCGGCGCGTGCTGCGAGGTCAAAACCGGGAGGCGAGTCCTTGAGGGACAGGCCCAGTTCAACCAGCTTTGCCTTGACCTCGTCAATGGACTTGGCACCGAAGTTGCGGATGTCCATCAGGTCAGCCTCGGAGCGTGCAACGAGTTCACCCACGGTGTGGATGCCCTCACGCTTGAGGCAGTTGTAGGAACGGACGGTGAGGTCCAGATCCTCGATCGGCAGGGCCATGTCAGCTGCCAGGGCAGCGTCGGTGGGCGACGGGCCGATCTCGATACCTTCAGCTGCGGTGTTCAGCTCACGTGCCAGACCGAAGAGCTCCACCAGGGTGGTGCCTGCGGAAGCAACGGCATCGCGCGGGGCGATGGCCTGCTTGGTCTCGACGTCGACAATCAGCTTGTCGAAGTCGGTGCGCTGCTCAACACGGGTTGCTTCCACGCGGAAAGTAACCTTCAGCACCGGCGAGTAGATGGAGTCGACCGGGATGCGGCCGATCTCTGCATCGCCGGACTTGTTCTGAGCTGCCGAAACGTAGCCGCGGCCGCGCTCGATGGTCAGTTCGAGTTCGAACTTGCCCTTCGAGTTCAGCGTGGCGATGTGCAGATCCGGGTTGTGGAATTCGACGCCGGCCGGCGGAGCGATGTCCGCGGCGGTGACGACTCCGGGGCCCTGCTTGCGCAGGTAAGCAACAACCGGCTCATCGTGCTCGGAGGAGACCGACAGGCTCTTGATGTTCAGGATGATCTCAGTGACATCTTCCTTGACACCCGGAACCGTGGTGAACTCGTGCAGCACGCCATCGATCCGGATGCTGGTTACAGCGGCACCGGGGATGGAGGAGAGCAGGGTACGGCGGAGGGAGTTTCCGAGGGTGTAGCCGAAGCCCGGTTCCAGCGGTTCAATGATGAAACGCGAACGGTTTTCGGAGACTACCTCTTCGGAGAGGGTGGGGCGCTGTGCAATGAGCACTTAGGTTTCCTTTCGGCGAGCATCCGCTATATGACGCAACACAGGTGGTGGAAATTCGGTCTGAAGACTTAACGCGCTGGGCTTGCCCGGACCATCAACGGTCCGGGCAAGCTCAGGCGGCGTAGAAAGCCTTAGACGCGGCGGCGCTTCGGCGGGCGGCAGCCGTTGTGCGCAGCGGGGGTGACGTCCTGGATGGAGCCGACCTCAAGGCCTGCGGCCTGCAGCGAACGGATCGCGGTTTCGCGTCCGGAGCCCGGTCCCTTGACGAAAACGTCAACCTTGCGCATGCCGTGCTCCTGGGCGCGCTTGGCAGCGGCTTCGGCAGCCATCTGTGCAGCGAACGGAGTGGACTTACGCGAGCCCTTGAAGCCAACCTCACCTGAGGAAGCCCAAGAGATAACAGCGCCGTTCGGATCCGTGATGGAAACGATGGTGTTGTTGAACGTGCTCTTGATGTGCGCCTGGCCAAGCGCGATATTCTTTTTGTCCTTCTTACGCGGCTTGCGAACCGCGCCACGAGTCTTCGGGGGCATTATTTCTCCTACAGAAAGTTATTGGGGAAAGTACCGTTAATCCCGGACGGGATTTAACGGGCCTTCTTCTTGCCGGCGACGGTGCGCTTCGGGCCCTTGCGGGTACGGGCGTTGGTCTTCGTACGCTGTCCGCGTACGGGCAGGCCCTTGCGGTGGCGCAGGCCTTCGTAGCTGCCGATTTCAACCTTGCGGCGGATATCTGCTGCTACTTCGCGGCGAAGGTCACCCTCAACCTTGTAGTTGCCTTCAATGTAGTCACGCAGCTCAACCAGCTGTGCATCAGTCAGGTCCTTGACGCGAACGTCAGCGCTGATGCCAGTGGCAGCCAGGGTTTCGTGTGCACGGGTCTTGCCCACGCCGTAGATGTAAGTAAGCGCAATTTCCAGCCGCTTTTCGCGGGGAATGTCTACGCCAGCGAGACGAGCCATAGTGGCAGTGCTCCTTGAATAAACCGGAGGTCGTAAGCAGTACACCCGCACGTTCTGTGCGGCCCCGGCCTCCGACCGGGGGTTAGCTGTCCGGACTCTTTCGAGCTAAATGTTCCAGATCAGCTTGTGCTGCCTTTATTTACTTGCGTGGGTTAGCAACCCAGGATTTCCTTCAGGGAAGGAAATTAGCCCTGGCGCTGCTTGTGGCGCGGGTTCTCGCAGATCACCATGACCCGGCCATTACGGCGGATCACTTTGCACTTTTCGCAGATCTGCTTGACGCTCGGCTTGACCTTCATGGCATTCCTTTGCGTGTAACAGTTGGTCAACTGGAGCGGCCCTCAGTTCACACTGAAGCCGCCCAGCAATTTACTTGTAGCGGTAGACGATACGACCACGGGTGAGGTCGTACGGGCTCAGCTCCACCACTACGCGGTCCTCGGGGAGAATCCTGATGTAGTGCTGGCGCATCTTTCCAGAGATGTGTGCCAGAACGATGTGCTTGTTGGTGAGCTCAACGCGAAACATCGCGTTAGGCAGCGCCTCGGTCACAACGCCTTCGATCTCAATGACCCCGTCCTTCTTGGCCATACCCTCCGCTAACTGTTGTTGCCGCAGTCCTCCCGGATTGCACCGGACATGACCACGAACGTTTTTGTTGGATCGATTGTCAGTTCCAGGCCCCAAAAGGGCGTGGCAGTCCAGACAACCAACAAGCAACACTACTCCGTATCGCCGTAAAAGTTAAATCGGCAATAGTAACCTACTCGCCGCCGTACGCACCATAATTCCCGGCCGGAGTACTCACAGCCCGGGCGCTTGCCACCCCGTCGAGGATGGCCATACGTACGACGTCGGCTGCCGCACTCTGCAGCGCAATCAGGCTCATCTGCCGGGCAGCTTCGTCCGTGCGGTCCAGGTGCACGGCCCCGGTTGCGAGGCAAAAGACGGTGTCTCCGTCGGCGAGAGTGTGACTGGGATTCAGGGCCCGGGCGATTCCCGCATGCGAAGCCGACGCCGTCCGCTTGCACTCGGCCACATCGAGGATCGCATTGGTAGCCACGACAACAAGGGTTGTGTTGAGCGTTGACCCGGGCTGCACTGCCGACTCCTGGAGTACGGAGTGCTCAATCACCGGCAGTCCCAACGCATTCACCACGGCCAGCGCGCCGACGACGATTCCGTTGTCCATGGTGATCGACGCCGTGCCGATTCCGCCCTTATAGGTCTGGGCCATCAGCGCTCCGGTGCCGGCTCCGACGTTGCCGCGCTCGACGTCGTGCCCTTCCTGTTCCGCGGCGGCCGCGGCAGTTGCCGCGTAGCCCATGTCCGCCGTCGGGCGTGCTGAGAAGTCACCGCCGCGGCCGAGGTCGAAGATCGCAGCCGCCGGGACAATCGGCACCACTCCCCCGGGGACGGCGAAGCCCCGATCATTCTCCTCGCACCAGCGCTGGGCGCCGGCCGCGGATGCAAGGCCATAGGCGCTCCCGCCGGTGAGTACCACGGCGTCCACAGCGCTGACCAGGGTGGTGGGGTCCAAGGCATCAGTCTCGTGGGTGGCCGGCCCGCCGCCCTGGACGTCCACCGAACCAACCGTCCCCTGCGGCGGGAGGACCACGGTCACGCCGGTCAGCCAGCCGTCGTCGGACTTCTGCGCATGGCCAACCCGAATCCCGGGCACATCAGTGATTGCTCCCATGGCACCCATTGTGCCCTTGCCCTTCCTGACGACGCGGATAATCTCTATCGACGCTCAAAATCCCTGGCGACACCCCTATTAGGAGGTCACCAGGGATTTTGCGCGTCGCGAGGGAAAATGCGCGTCGCTACGGGATCGGGACCGGGGTGACGCCGAGGGGCACGAGGTGCTCCGCACCGCCGTCGGGCGCCGAAAGCACCCAGATGCCCTTGTCGTGGACCGCAACGGAGTGCTCCCACTGGCAGGAACGCCTGCCATCCGTAGTGACAACGGTCCAGTCGTCCTCCAGCACCGCGGTGTCGATGCCGCCGCGGACCAGCATGGGCTCGATCGCCAGGCAGAGGCCCGGCCGGATCTTCGGGCCGCGGTGGCTGGTGCGGTAGTTGAGCACGTCCGGCGGCATGTGCATTTCCGAGCCGATACCGTGGCCCACGTAGTCCTCGAGGATACCCAGGGGCTTGCCCTGCACCGAGGAGACGTAGTCATCGATGGCCGCGCCGATGTCACCCACATGCTTGCCGGTGGCCAGGGCGGCGATACCCCGCCACATTGCTGCACGGGTTACATCCGAGAGGCGCTGGTCCTCGGGGTCAGCGGTGCCCACGATCACAGTCCGGGCAGAGTCCGAGTGCCAGCCGTTGACGATCGCGCCGCCGTCGATCGAGATGATGTCGCCGTCACGCAGCACGCGGCTGCCGGGGATACCGTGCACCACCTCCTCGTTCACGGAGGTGCAGATGGTGGCCGGGAAGCCGTGGTAGCCGAGGAAGTTCGACTTTGCGCCGGCTTCGTTCAAGACGGCGGCGAAAACGTCGTCCAGGTGCTTGGTGGTGACTCCCGGGACCGCTGCCGCAACCGCGGCGTCCAAGGCACGGCTCAGAACCAGTCCGGCTTCGTGCATGGTGCGCATCTGGGCGTTGGTCTTGTATTCGATGCGGGGCTGGCCAAAGGCCATGGTGTTTCCTTTCAAATAGCTGAGGCTCCTCCCGTTTACCGGGAGGAGCCTCGGAAAAGCTTTGCCTGGATCAGGCTGCCTGTGCGGCCTTGATGGCCTGCATCACGCGGTCGGTGACCTCGTCAATGGGGCCTATGCCGTCCACCTGGGTGAGGATGCCGCGTTCGGCATACTTCGCCACCACGGCTTCGGTCTGCTCGTGGTAGAGGTCCAGGCGGTGGCGGATGACGGCTTCGTTGTCGTCGCTCCGGCCCGTCTCCTTGGCCCGTCCCAGCAGGCGGTGCACCAGTTCCTCGTCGTCGGCAGTCAGCTGCAGGACGACGTCGAGCTTCTCCTCGCCCTTGGCGAGGATCTCATCGAGGTAATCCACCTGCGCGGTGGTGCGGGGATAGCCGTCGAGCAGGAAGCCGCTTTCGACGTCGGCCTCACTGAGCCGGTCGCGCACCATCTTGTTGGTCACGCTGTCCGGAACGAAGTCGCCGGCGTCCATGTACTTCTTGGCCTCAATGCCAAGCGGCGTCTCGCCCTTTACGTTCGCACGGAAGATGTCGCCGGTGGAGATCGCCACGACGCCGAGGCGCTCCGAGATCCGTTCAGCCTGCGTTCCTTTTCCGGAACCGGGAGGTCCAATAATCAGCATTCTCGTCATCGCAAAAGCCCTTCGTAGTGACGTTGTTGTAGCTGCGCATCAATCTGCTTGACGGTCTCCAGGCCAACGCCCACCATGATAAGGATCGAGGTGCCACCGAACGGGAAGTTCTGGTTCGCGTTGATCAGTACCAGTGCCACCAGCGGAATCAGCGCCACGAAGCCCAGGTAGAGGGCGCCGGGCAGGGTGATGCGGGAAAGCACGTACTGCAGGTAGTCAGCGGTCGGTTTGCCCGCGCGGATACCTGGAATGAAGCCGCCGTACTTCTTCATGTTGTCCGAGACCTCTTCAGGGTTGAAGGTGATCGCGACGTAGAAGTAGGTAAAGAACACGATCATGGCAAAGTACAGCACCATGTAGATCGGCTGGTCACCGCGGACCAGGTTGTTGTTGATCCATTCCACCCACGGCTGAAGCTGTTCGCCCTGCTGCGGCTGGTTGAACTGGGAGATCAGGCCCGGCAGGTAAAGCATGGACGAAGCGAAGATCACCGGGATAACGCCGGCCATGTTGACCTTGATGGGGATGTACGTACTGGTACCGCCCACGGTCCGTCGCCCGATCATCCGCTTGGCGTACTGAACCGGCACACGGCGCTGCGACTGCTCAACAAACACCACGAGGGCCACGGTCAGCAGGCCGATGGCGAGGACCATAAAGAACGTTCCGGGACCCTGCGAGCTCCAGATGGCGCCGAGGGAGGTGGGGAACGTGGCCGCGATGGAGGTGAAGATGAGCAAGGACATACCGTTGCCCACGCCCTTCTCGGTGACGAGCTCGCCCATCCACATGATCAGGCCGGTGCCGGCCGTCAGGGTAATGATGATGAGGATGGTGGTGATCACGCTGCTGTCGGGGATGATCGGCAGGTTGCAGCCGGGCAGGAGCTGCCCGGACCGCGCCAAAGAAACCAGCGTGGTGGCGTTCAGCAGGCCCAGGGCGATGGTGAGGTACCGCGTGTACTGGGTCAGCTTGGACTGACCGGACGCGCCCTCTTCGTAAAGCTGCTGGAACCGGGGAATAACCACCCGGAGCAGCTGGACGATGATGCTTGCCGTGATGTACGGCATGATGCCCAGCGCGAAGATGGACACCTGGAGCAACGCGCCGCCGCTGAACAGGTTAACGAGCTGGTACAGGCCGCCTGCGGTCTGACCGTTCTGCAAGCATTGCTGGACATTCTGGTAGTCCACACCTGGCGAGGGAATGAAAGCACCCAAGCGGAAGATGGTGATGATTCCCAGCGTGAACAACAACTTGCGTCGCAGATCAGGCGTGCGAAAGGCCCGGCCAAATGCGCTAAGCAAGCGTCCTCCTGGTGGTAATTAAGAGTGGTGTGATGGGGATCTATGAATCCCAACACCCGAGTCTAACGGTTGGATGCACCATGCGAACAATCGTGAGAAGCGCGCAGGCGGTGGGCGGCGGGAAAAATTCGCCCGGCGGATGTGAAAAACTCCCGGTCTCCAGGGCCTTGGCCCCGGAAACCGGGAGTTCAACAACGGGCTTGGCACCCACCGGCTCTAGAGAGCGGTGGTGCTTCCGCCTGCTGCAGCAATCTTTTCAGCGGCGCTGGCCGAGAATGCGTGGGCGGTGACGTCAACCTTGACGGTGATGTCGCCGGTGCCCAGCACCTTGACGGGCTGGTTCTTGCGAACGGCACCCTTTTCGACCAGGTTCTCCACGGTGACTGTGCCACCTTCCGGGAACAGCTCGTTGAGCTTGTCCAGGTTTACAACCTGGAACTCAACCCGGAACGGGTTCTTGAAGCCGCGCAGCTTCGGCAGGCGCATGTGCAGCGGCAACTGGCCGCCGGCAAAGCCAGCCTTGACCTGGTAGCGGGCTGCAGTACCCTTCGTGCCACGACCGGCGGTCTTACCCTTGGAACCCTCACCACGACCAACGCGGGTCTTGGCGGTCTTGGCACCCGGGGCGGGACGCAGGTGGTGAACCTTCAGGGCGTTCTGCTTCTCAGCAGCGGCGCTCTGTGCCTTGTCAGCAGTGTTCTCTGCCATTTACTTCGCCTCCTCTACCTTTACCAGGTGCGGAACCGTGTTGAGCATTCCCACGGTGACGGCGTCGGCGGTGCGGACAACGGTGTGTCCGATCCGCTTCAGGCCGAGGGACCGCAGGGTGTCGCGCTGGTTCTGCTTGCCGCCAATGGCGGACTTGATCTGAGTGATCTCCAACTGGGAGTCGGAGGGAATCAGGTTCTTAGCCATAACTAGGCACCTGCCTTCGAAGCCAGGAGAGCCTTCACCAGTGCCGGCGGAGCGATCTCGTCGAGGGGCAGGCCGCGGCGTGTTGCCACTGCTGCCGGCTCTTCAAGGCGCTTCAGGGCATCAACGGTCGCGTGAACGATGTTGATGGCGTTGGAGGAACCGAGCGACTTGGAGAGGATGTCGTGGATGCCCACGCACTCCAGTACTGCACGGACCGGGCCACCGGCGATAACACCGGTACCGGCGGAAGCCGGACGCAGCATAACAACGCCTGCGGCGGCCTCACCCTGAACGCGGTGCGGGATGGTGTTGCCAACGCGGGGAACGCGGAAGAAGGACTTCTTGGCCTCTTCAACGCCCTTCGCGATTGCGGCAGGAACTTCCTTAGCCTTGCCGTAGCCAACGCCGACCATGCCGTTGCCGTCACCGACGACGACCAGGGCGGTGAAGCTGAAGCGACGACCACCCTTGACCACCTTGGAGACGCGGTTGATGGTGACGACGCGCTCTACGAACTGGCTCTTCTCGGCTTCACGGCCGCCGTCGCGGCCGCCACGGCCACCACGGTCGCCGCGGCCCTGGCCACGGTCGCCACGCTCGCCGCGACGAGCGCCGCCACGGCGGTCGTCGGCAGCTGCGGGAGCAGTGGTCTCAGTGGCAGCTACGGCTTCAGTAGCCTTCTGATCTGCAGACACAGTGTCCTTTTCCTTGTTTGCTTCCGTCACAGTGACAGCCCACCTTCACGTGCACCGTCAGCGACGGCGGCGATCCGGCCGTGGTACTTGTTACCACCGCGGTCGAAGACAACAGCTTCGATACCGGCAGCCTTGGCACGCTCTGCGACAAGTTCGCCGACGCGCTTGGCCTTGGCAGTCTTGTCGCCGTCGAATGCACGAAGGTCGGCTTCCAGAGTGGAGGCGCTCGCTACGGTCAGGCCCTTGGTGTCATCGACAACCTGGACGAATACGTGGCGTGCGGAACGGTTGACGACCAGGCGAGGACGTACAGCCGTACCGGAAATGCGCTTACGGATACGAAGCTGGCGGCGGCTGCGCGAAGCAGACTTGCTCTTGTTCGTACGCTTCTTGTTAATTGAGATGGCCATGGTTACTTACCAGCCTTTCCGACCTTGCGGCGGATGACTTCGCCGGCGTAACGGATGCCCTTGCCCTTGTAGGGGTCCGGCTTCCGCAGCTTGCGAATGTTGGCAGCAACCTCGCCGACCTGCTGCTTGTTGATTCCTGAAACAGAGAGCTTGGTCGGGGTCTCAACTGCAAAGGTGATGCCCTCCGGTGCGGAGACATTTACCGGGTGGCTGTAACCGAGAGCGAACTCAAGGTCAGATCCCTTGGCCTGAACGCGGTAACCGGTACCGACGATTTCAAGCTTCTTCTCGTAGCCCTTGGTGACGCCCTCGATCATGTTGGAGATCAGGGTGCGGGTCAGGCCGTGGAGTGAACGGGAGGCGCGCTCGTCGTTCGGGCGGGCGACAGTCAGGGTGTCTGCTTCCAGGGAAACCTCGATCGGGCTGGCCACAGTGTGGTTCAGCTCGCCTTTGGAACCCTTGACGCTGACGACAGAGCCGTCAACCTTGACCTCAACGCCGGCAGGAACGGTGATGGGGAGACGTCCAATACGTGACATTATTCTCTTCCTTTCCCGTTACCAGACGTAAGCGAGGACTTCGCCGCCCACGCCCTTCTTGCCGGCCTGCTTGTCAGTCAGGAGGCCGGAAGAGGTGGACAGGATTGCGACACCCAGGCCACCGAGCACGTGCGGCAGGTTGGTGGACTTTGCGTAAACACGCAGGCCCGGCTTGGAAATACGACGAACACCAGCAATTGAACGCTCGCGGTTCGGTCCGAACTTGAGGTCGATGGTCAGCTTCTTGCCGACCTCAGCCTCTTCTTCCTTCCAGCCGGCGATGAAGCCTTCGGCCTTGAGGATGTCAGCAACGCGTGCCTTGAGCTTGCTGTACGGCATGGACACGGAATCGTGGTATGCCGAGTTTGCATTGCGCAGACGCGTAAGCATGTCTGCGACAGGATCTGTCATTGTCATGGTGGGCTCTTGCCCTTCCTCATAACGGTTTCCGCGGTGCTGCTTCGATTCGAAGCCGTACCGCCGGACCTTTTACGTAGTTAGATTAGTCTTCGGCCTTGAACGGGAAACCAAGCGCCTTGAGCAGCGCGCGGCCTTCGTCATCGGTCTTGGCAGTGGTGACAACCGTGATGTCCATACCGCGGACGCGGTCGATCTTGTCCTGGTCGATCTCGTGGAACATAACCTGCTCGGTCAGACCGAAGGTGTAGTTGCCGTTACCGTCGAACTGCTTGCCGGAGAGACCACGGAAGTCCCTGATACGGGGCAGTGCGAGGCTGACCAGACGGTCCAGGAATTCCCACATACGGTCGCCACGCAGGGTAGCGTGTGCACCGATGGGCATGCCTTCGCGCAGCTTGAACTGTGCGATGGACTTGCGGGCCTTGGTAACCTGCGGCTTCTGGCCGGTGATCTGGGTGAGGTCGCGGACAGCGCCGTCGATCAGCTTGGAGTCCTTGGCGGCATCTCCAACACCCATGTTCACAACGACCTTCACGAGGCGCGGAACCTGGTTGACGTTTTCGTACTTGAATTCCTCAATGAGCGTGCTCTTGATGGATTCGGCGTACTTGGTCTTCAGACGAGGAACGATCTTCGTTGCCGGAGTCTCGAGAGTCTCAGTCATTAGATGTCCTTCCCTGAGCTCTTGGCCACGCGGACACGCACTTCGCGCTGCACGCCATTGCGCTCAACGGTCTCGGTGCGGAAGCCAACGCGGGTGGGCTTCTTGGTGGACGGGTCAACCAGAGCCACGTTGGAGATGTGGATCGAAGCTTCAACAACCTCGATGCCACCGGTCTTGGTGCCGCGCTGCGACTGACCGACCTTGGTGTGCTTGGTTACGCGGTTAATGCCTTCAACCAACACGCGGTTGGTTTCGGGGAACACGCGCAGGACCTTGCCCTGCTTGCCGCGGTCGCCGCCGCGCTCAGCCTTGGCGCCAGTGATGACCTGAACGAGGTCACCCTTTTTGATCTTAGCCATGGACTAGAGCACCTCCGGAGCCAGAGAAACGATCTTCATGAACTTCTTGTCGCGAAGTTCACGACCAACCGGTCCGAAGATACGGGTACCGCGGGGGTCACCGTCAGCCTTCAGGATCACAGCTGCGTTCTCGTCAAACTTGATGTAGGAACCATCCGCACGGCGGCGTTCCTTCTTGGTACGGACGATGACTGCCTTGACAACATCGCCCTTCTTTACGTTGCCGCCCGGGATTGCATCCTTGACGGTTGCGACAATGACGTCGCCAATGCCTGCGTAGCGACGGCCAGATCCACCGAGAACGCGAATGGTAAGGATTTCCTTAGCACCCGTGTTGTCGGCGACCTTGAGTCGCGACTCCTGCTGAATCACTATTTACTCCTTGCGTCGCGCCGGTTCTCAGACCGAAAATCTTCCTACGGAATGAGCCTTGCGGAACGGTTGATCGGGGTGTCTCTTGACCTGCCTGGATTTTGCCAGACCAGGCCTAAACTCCCGTGCCAGAAGCAGTTGCTCCCATCCGTTCCAGGAATCCTGGGCGCAAGGGGGCACTATGCCGTGGCACGCTTGTTTACGAGGTTTGATGTCGGCACACAAAAGGCGCCATACAAACTCAAAATCTTAGCACGCTTTCCGGTGATCCCCATATCACCGCCGGCGCTCCCCCGCAAGACGGACGACGGCGTCTCGCACCGCAGCCTTTCCGCCCGCCCCGCCTGCCACTCCCCTGGAGCCGCCGCGCCGCCGTCGCACGCCCTCTCACTTCCTGCGGCCTTTCGGCAAACGCTCTATCACCTCCTGCGCCTTCTTGACGGACGCTCTATCACCTCCTGCGCCTTCTTGACGGACGCTCTATCACCTCCTGCGCCTTCTTGATGGACGCTCTATCACCTCCTGCCGCCCTCAAGCGTGAAGTGATAGAGCGTCCGCCAGAATGCAGCCAAAAGTGATAGACCGTCGTTAGAAACACGACCGAAAGTGAGAGAGCGTCCGGGGGTGGATGACGGCCCGCGGCGACGGGTTAACGCGGAAGCCCCCGCTCCCAAAAGGGAGCAGGGGCTTCCGGTTACCGAAGCAGCAGGTGCTACTTGGCCTTCTCGAGGATTTCCACGAGCCGCCAGTTCTTGGTGGCGGACAGCGGACGGGTCTCGGCGATGACAACGAGGTCGCCGATGCCGGCGGTGTTCTCTTCGTCGTGTGCCTTGACCTTGGAGGTACGGCGGATGACCTTGCCGTACAGGGCGTGCTTCACGCGGTCTTCAACCTGGACAACGATGGTCTTTTCCATCTTGTCAGAGACCACGTAGCCGCGACGCGTCTTGCGGTAACCGCGCTGCTCAGCCGTGGCTGCGGTAGCAGTTTCGGTCACGTTCTCGTCCTTTTCACTCACTTGGCATCCTCCTCGGTCTCAACCGTCTCAGCCTTGTCGGCCTTCTTGGTTGCTGCCTTCTTGGACTTCTTCTCTTCCTTGGCTTCCACAACCGGTGCGGCAACCTCGGCACGAATGCCCAGCTCGCGCTCACGGAGAACGGTGTAGATGCGGGCGATGTCCTTCTTTACCGCGCGCAGACGACCGTGGTTCTCCAGCTGTCCGGTGGCGGACTGGAAACGCAGGTTGAACAGCTCTTCCTTGGCCTTGCGGAGTTCTTCAACGAGACGCTCGTTGTCGAAACCGTCCAGCTGTGCGGGAGCCAGATCCTTGGATCCTACTGCCATTTCTATTCACCACCTTCGCGACGCAGAATGCGTGCCTTCAACGGGAGCTTGTGGATTGCCAGGCGCAGGGCCTCGCGGGCTACCGATTCTTCAACGCCGGAGATCTCAAAGAGAACCCGACCCGGCTTGACGTTTGCGACCCACCATTCCGGTGAACCCTTACCGGAACCCATGCGGGTTTCGGCAGGCTTCTTGGTGAGGGGACGGTCCGGGTAGATGTTGATCCAGACCTTTCCGCCACGCTTGATGTGGCGGGTCATCGCGATACGTGCAGACTCGATCTGACGGTTGGTGACGTATGCCGGGCTCAGGGCCTGGATACCGTACTCACCGAAGGAGACCTTGGTGCCGCCCGTAGCAGCGCCGGAACGACCCGGGTGGTGCTGCTTGCGGTGCTTGACTCGACGTGGGATAAGCATTTAAGCCTGTCCTCCTTCTGCAGCAGCAGGTGCTGCTTCAACTGCCGGTGCTTCGGCAGCAGGAGCTGCGTCAGCTGCCGGACGGTCGGGGCGACGGCGGCGGTCACCACGGTCAGCGCCACCCGGGCGGCCCGGACGGTCGCCGGAGCGGCCGCGGGACGGGGCGGAAGCGGCCTGCTGGGCCAGTTCCTTGGCGGTGACGTCACCCTTGTAGATCCAAACCTTCACGCCAATGCGGCCGAAGGTGGTCTTGGCTTCGTAGAAGCCGTAGTCGATGTTCGCACGGAGGGTGTGCAGGGGCACACGTCCTTCGCGGTAGAACTCCGAGCGGGACATTTCAGCGCCACCCAGTCGACCCGAGCAGGCGATCCGGATGCCCTTGGCACCTGCACGCTGTGCGGACTGCATGGCCTTCTTCATTGCGCGGCGGAAAGCCACACGTGAAGTCAGCTGCTCAGCAACGCCCTGGGCTACAAGCTGTGCTTCCATCTCGGGGTTCTTGACCTCGAGGATGTTCAGCTGAACCTGCTTGCCGGTGAGCTTTTCGAGCTCGCCGCGGATGCGGTCTGCTTCTGCTCCACGGCGGCCGATGACGATACCGGGACGGGCCGTGTGGATGTCCACGCGGACACGGTCACGGGTGCGCTCGATCTCAACCTTGGCGATACCGGCGCGCTCCATGCCCGTGGACATGAGCTGGCGGATGCGGATGTCTTCGCGAACGAAGTCCTTGTACCGCTGGCCGGCCTTGGTGCTGTCAGCGAACCAGTGCGATACGTGATCGGTGGTGATGCCGAGTCGGAACCCGTGCGGGTTTACTTTCTGTCCCACTTAGCGAGCCTCCTCTTTCTCCGGGGTAGCGACTACCACGGTGATGTGGCTGGTGCGCTTCTTGATCTGAAATGCACGACCCTGGGCACGCGGCTGGAACCGCTTCATGGTCGGGCCTTCATCAACAAACGCTTCGCTGATGATGAGGTCGCCTTCGTCAAACGCAACGCCGTCGCGGTCCGCGAGGACCCGGGCGTTGGAGATTGCCGACTGAACTACCTTGAATACCGGCTCCGAAGCTGCCTGCGGGGCAAACTTCAGAATTGCCAGAGCCTCATTCGCTTGCAAACCACGAACAAGGTTGACGACGCGCCGGGCCTTCATAGGCGTTACGCGGATGTGGCGCGCAATTGCCTTGGCTTCCATTGCTTTCCTTCTCTCGTCTTTGACGTAAGTGCAGGCGCCTAGCGGCGCTTGCCCTTACGGTCGTCCTTGACATGGCCGCGGAATGTCCGCGTGGGAGCGAATTCGCCGAGCTTGTGCCCGACCATCGACTCAGTGACAAACACCGGGATGTGCTTGCGTCCGTCGTGCACGGCGATCGTGTGCCCGAGCATGTCGGGGACGATCATCGAACGGCGGGACCAGGTCTTGATGACGTTCTTGGTGCCCTTTTCGTTTTCCCTGGCTACCTTCACAAAGAGGTGCTGGTCAACGAAAGGACCTTTTTTCAGGCTGCGTGGCATGTGTCCAGGCTCCTATCGCTTGTTCTTGCCAGTACGACGGCGACGAACAATAAGCTTGTCGCTCTCTTTGTTGGGGCGGCGCGTGCGGCCTTCCCGCTTACCGTTCGGGTTGACGGGGTTACGTCCACCGGACGTCTTGCCCTCGCCACCACCGTGCGGGTGGTCAACCGGGTTCATGGCGACACCACGGACAGTCGGGCGAACGCCCTTCCAGCGCATACGGCCGGCCTTGCCCCAGTTGATATTCGACTGCTCGGCGTTGCCCACCTCGCCGACGGTTGCGCGGCAGCGCACGTCAACGTTGCGGATTTCACCGGAAGGCAGACGCAGCTGGGCGAAGCGGCCTTCCTTGGCGACGAGCTGGATCGATGCACCGGCGGAGCGGCCCATCTTGGCGCCGCCGCCCGGACGCAGTTCAACTGCGTGGATAACGGTACCCACCGGGATGTTGCGCAGGGGCAGGTTGTTGCCAGGCTTGATGTCAGCGTTGGCACCTGCCTCTACGAAGTCACCCTGGGACAGCTTGTTCGGGGCGATGATGTAACGCTTGGTGCCATCAACGTAGTGCAGGAGGGCGATGCGAGCCGTACGGTTCGGATCGTACTCAATTTCAGCAACGCGGGCGTTGACGCCGTCCTTGTCGTGGCGACGGAAGTCGATCAGACGGTACTGGCGCTTGTGTCCGCCACCCTTGTGACGGGTGGTGATCTTACCGGTGTTGTTACGGCCGCCCTTTTTGGGCAGCGGACGTACCAACGACTTTTCCGGCGTCGACCGCGTGATTTCGATGAAGTCCGCTACGCTCGAGCCACGACGGCCCGGGGTAGTCGGCTTGTATTTACGGATTCCCATAATTTATTTCCTCGTTAAAGTGGTCTCCGCTACGCGAGCGGACCGCCGAAGATGTCGATAGTGCCTTCTTTGAGGGTGACAATCGCACGCTTGGTGTTCTTGCGGGTACCCCATCCGAATTTGGTGCGCTTGCGCTTACCGGCACGGTTGATGGTGTTGATCGATTCGACCTTGACGGAGAAGATTTTCTCCACGGCCAGCTTGATCTCGGTCTTGTTCGACCGGGGGTCCACCAGGAAGGTGTACTTGCCCTCGTCGATCAGGCCGTAGCTCTTTTCCGACACGACGGGTGCAAGCACGACGTCGCGGGGATCCTTGATGGTGGCTGCACTCACTTGGCATCCTCCTCGTTCTTTGCCACTGCCTTGCCGGCAACGAATGCTTCGTAGGCAGCCTTGGTGAAGACAACGTCATCAGACACGAGAACGTCGTAGGTGTTCAGCTGGTCTGAGTACAGAACGTGAACACCGGCGAGGTTGCGCACGGACAGTGCAGCAACGTCGTTGGCGCGCTCGATGACAACCAGCAGGTTCTTGCGGTCGGAAACGCCGCGCAGCGTTGCAAGTGCAGTCTTGGCGGAAGGCTTGGTGCCCTCAACCAGTTCGGCAACAACGTGGATGCGTCCGTTGCGTGCCCGGTCAGACAGTGCGCCGCGCAGTGCAGCAGCAATCATCTTCTTGGGGGTGCGCTGGCTGTAGTCACGCGGGGTGGGACCGTGGACAACGCCACCGCCGGTCATGTGAGGAGCACGGATGGAACCCTGACGGGCGCGGCCGGTACCCTTCTGCTTGAACGGCTTGCGTCCTGCACCGGAAACTTCAGCGCGGGTCTTGGTCTTGTGGGTACCCTGGCGAGCAGCAGCGAGCTGGGCAACGACAACCTGGTGCAGCAGCGGCACGTTGGTCTGTACGTCGAAGATCTCTGCAGGCAGGTCAACCTGGACAGTGTTAGCCATTGAACTAGGCTCCCTTCACGGCGGTGCGTACGAGGACGACCTGGCCGCGGGCGCCGGGAACGGCACCCTTGATAAGGAGCAGCGACTTCTCGACGTCAACCGCGTGGACCGTGAGGTTCAGCGTGGTGTGACGAACGGCGCCCATGCGGCCGGCCATTTTCATGCCCTTGAAGACGCGGCTCGGGGTGGATGCGCCACCGATTGAACCGGGCTTACGGTGGTTCTTGTGGGCACCGTGGGAAGCTCCAACGCCGTGGAAGCCGTGACGCTTCATAACACCGGCGAAGCCCTTACCCTTGGTGGTGCCGATGACGTCGATCTTCTGGCCGGCTTCGAAGACCTCTACGGAGAGCTCCTGGCCCAGCTCGTACTCAGCAGCATCTGCGGTACGGAGTTCGACGACGTGGCGGCGAGGCGTAACGCCTGCCTTCTCAAAGTGACCAGCCAGCGGCTTGGTGACCTTGCGGGGATCGATCTGGCCGTAGCCGATCTGTACGGCGACGTAGCCATCAGCTTCTGCGTTGCGCAGCTGAGTGATGACGTTCGAATCTGCCTGGACCACAGTGACGGGGATGAGCTTGTTGTTCTCGTCCCAGACCTGGGTCATGCCGAGCTTCGTGCCCAGCAGGCCCTTTACGTTACGGGTTGCGGTCATAGTCTCTCAGCACCTCCCTACAGCTTGATTTCGATGTTCACGTCTGCCGGCAGGTCGAGACGCATAAGCGAATCAACAGCCTTCGGCGTGGGATCGATGATGTCGATAAGACGCTTGTGCGTGCGCATTTCGAAGTGCTCGCGGCTGTCCTTGTACTTGTGCGGAGAGCGGATTACGCAGTAAACGTTCTTCTCCGTCGGCAGCGGCACGGGGCCAACTACAGTTGCGCCTGCGCGCGTGACCGTCTCAACGATCTTCCGTGCTGAAACGTCAATGACCTCGTGGTCGTATGACTTCAGCCGGATGCGGATTTTTTGTCCCGCCATGTCGCCTGACTCTCTTTCAGTAAATGCTGCTCTGTTTACTTACCTGTTGTGCGGCTGCCGAAGCATTTGAAGTCGTAACTACCACCCGCCGCACAAGCTGAATCCGGATAAATCCGGGTTCCTCAACCTGCCGGCGCAACCGACCCCCGCGGTCGGGCGTGTCGCGCTTTCCGCGCGTACTCGTCCGCAGTTCCATGGGGAGTGGGTTATGTTTGGGCTCTTACTTGGACCCTGACACCCGGCATTATCCGGATCGGGACGCGAAAGAGCGCTTGAACAACTCATCTAGTATGCCGGAATTTGGCGCCAGAAGCGAATTGGCCCTACTCAGCGGTGCCGGCCCCGGGTCATTGCCAACGCGTACGCCCGAATGGATGATAGGGGCATGACGCTGGAGAGCACCGAATCCGTGACTGAACTGGCCAGCCGCATGCCGCCGTCGTTCACCCTGGGCGTTGCGGCCGCAGCGTTTCAGATCGAAGGAGCCCTGACCCAGGGAGGCCGGGGGCCTTCCGGCTGGGACGCCTTCGCTGAGAAGCCAGGCAGCATCATGGACGGGCACTCTCCCGCAGTGGCCTGCGATCACTATAACCGCCTCCCGGAGGACATCGCCCTGCTGCGGGAGCTGGGCGTGGACTCCTACCGCTTCTCGTTGTCCTGGCCCAGGATCCAGCCAGACGGGCGGGGCAGCCTTAATCCGGAGGGACTGGATTTCTATGACCGGCTGATCGACCAGCTGCTCGCTGCCGGCGTCTCCCCCATGGCCACCCTCTACCATTGGGATACTCCCCTGCCGCTGGAACACCGCGGGGGCTGGATGAACCGTGAAACAGCTGAACGGTTCGGCGAGTATGCCGCTGCCGCCGGCGAACGCTATGGCGACCGCGTGGCGCAGTGGGTCACGCTGAACGAGCCACTGTCGGTGACCCTGAACGGGTACGCCCTGGGCGTGCATGCCCCCGGCCGCACGCTGATGTTCGACGCCCTTCCGGCCATCCACCACCAACTACTGGCGCACGGGCTGGGTGCGCAGGCCCTTCGTGCCGCCGGAGTCAAGGGCGATGTTGGCGTCACCAATCTGCACTCCCCCGTTCGTCCCGCCACCGGCAAGCCAGGGGACAGGCTGGTGGCGAGAATGTACGACCTGCTGATGAACAGGATCTACGCCGATCCCGTGCTGCTGGGCCGTTACCCCCGCCTGCCGCTGTATGCCAGGCCGTGGCTGCGGTCCATTGGCAAAATTTCCGACGCCGACCTTCGGACTATTCATCAGCCGCTCGATTTTTACGGCCTCAACTACTACTTCCCGATCAAGGTGGCGATTGGCCGCGGTGTGGCACCTATCCCCGCTGAACCGCACAAAGCAGTCAGGACGCTGCCGTACCACGAGGTGGGCTATCCCGAGCTTGACCACACGGGGTTCGGCTGGCCGGTGGCTCCTGACCACTTGGGCGTCCTGCTCAAGGAACTGCAGGACCGGTACGGTGCCGCGCTCCCGCCCGTCTATATCACCGAAGGCGGGGCCAGCTTCCCGGAGCCCGACCAGGTGTCCGGGCCTGTCCAGGACGAGGATCGGATGAACTACATCGCTTCACACCTGCGCGCGGCCCTGGACGCGACCTCCCCGGGCGGGGTGGCGGCGGGCGTGGACCTGCGCGGCTACTACGTGTGGACGCTTATGGACAACTTCGAGTGGGCCGCCGGCTACTCGCAGCGTTTCGGACTGGTCCATGTCGACTTCGAAACACTGGAGCGAACGCCCAAGCGGTCCTTCTACTGGTACCAGGCGCTCAGCAAGGCACGAAGGGCCGCGGACGGCTAGTCCGGCTACTGGTTCTTGTTTGCCCGGTTGATTCGCTTTGCACGGTCTATTTCATTGCGGAAGTGCTTCTTGGCCCAGAACACACCGGCGACCACAACAACCGCGATAATCAGAAAAATCAGCCATCCCATGATGAACTCCTCTCGGTCCAGCAACAGTATCAGGGTGGGGTTAACAAAAAAGAACGGCCCCGCTGCAGTTGCAGCGGGGCCGTTCTTCAGGTCAACCGGAATTACTTGTTGATCTTGGTAACGCGTCCTGAACCAACGGTGCGGCCGCCTTCGCGGATTGCGAAGCCGAGGCCCTCTTCCATGGCGATGGGCTGGATGAGCGCAACGGTCATCTCAGTGTTGTCGCCAGGCATAACCATTTCCGTGCCCTCGGGCAGGGTGATAACGCCGGTTACGTCCGTGGTACGGAAGTAGAACTGCGGGCGGTAGTTGGAGTAGAACGGGTTGTGACGTCCGCCTTCGTCCTTGGAGAGGATGTAGACGTTAGCCTCGAAGTCGGTGTGCGGGGTGATGGAACCCGGCTTGACGACAACCTGGCCACGCTCTACGTCATCGCGCTTCAGACCGCGGAGCAGGAGGCCACAGTTCTCGCCGGCCCATGCTTCGTCGAGCTGCTTGTGGAACATCTCGATACCGGTAACCGTGGTCTTCTGGACCGGACGGATGCCGACGATCTCGACCTCGGAGTTGATGGCGAGGGTTCCACGCTCGGCGCGGCCCGTAACAACGGTGCCACGGCCGGTGATGGTGAAGACGTCCTCGATGGGCATGAGGAACGGCTTGTCACGGTCACGTACGGGGTCCGGAACAGACTCGTCAACAGCAGCCATCAGGTCCTCAACGGACTTGACCCACTCCGGGTCGCCTTCCAGTGCCTTCAGGCCTGAAACGCGGACAACCGGTGCTTCGTCGCCATCGAAGCCCTGCGAGCTGAGCAGCTCACGAACTTCCATTTCAACGAGGTCCAGCAGTTCCTCATCGTCAACCATGTCGGACTTGTTCAGCGCGACCAGCAGGTAGGGAACACCCACCTGGCGGGCGAGCAGAACGTGCTCGCGGGTCTGAGCCATCGGGCCGTCAGTGGCGGCAACCACGAGGATTGCACCGTCCATCTGGGCAGCACCGGTGATCATGTTCTTGATGTAGTCAGCGTGACCGGGAGCGTCTACGTGTGCGTAGTGGCGCTTTTCGGTCTGGTACTCAACGTGGGAGATGTTGATGGTAATGCCGCGCTGACGCTCTTCGGGAGCAGAGTCAATCGACGCGAAGTCACGCTTCTCGTTGAGAGTCGGGTACTTGTCGTACAGCACCTTGGAAATGGCGGCCGTCAACGTCGTCTTACCGTGGTCAACGTGACCAATGGTGCCGATGTTAACGTGCGGCTTAGTCCGCTCGAACTTTGCCTTTGCCACAGGTTCCTCCTAGAACGTTTTCAAATGACATACCCTTCAGCCGCGCTTGTCGCGGCGGAAACTCAGGTAAGTCTACTTGGGGGGCTTTGGATTGGTGAAATTGCAGATTCAGGAACTAATACTAGTCCCTAGAGCCTGTTCGTGCAGATGGCCGGAATCCGGCTTTGACCGGACGAATCCGACCGTCCCCGGCCACCTGCACCAGGCGGGCCTCCGTCAACCGGAAGCACACCCGAGTTTTTCGCTGCGAGCGTCCGAGGACTATTCGCCGCGGGTCTTCTGGATGATCTCGTCGGCAACTGCCTTCGGGACCTCGGCGTAGCTGTTGAACGTCATGGAGTACACAGCGCGGCCCTGGGTCTTCGAACGCAGGTCACCGATGTAGCCGAACATGCCGGACAGCGGAACGTGCGCACGAATAACCTTGACGCCCTGTGCATCTTCCATGGACTGCATCTGGCCACGGCGGGAGTTGAGGTCACCGATAACTTCACCCATGTATTCCTCAGGGGTGCGGACCTCTACATCCATCAGCGGTTCGAGCAGAACCGGGTTCGCCTTGCGTGCAGCTTCCTTGAAAGCCATACGGCCTGCGATCTTGAAGGCCATTTCCGAGGAGTCGACATCGTGGTAGGCGCCGTCAACCAGCGTGGCCTTGATGCCGACTACCGGGTAACCGGCCAGGACGCCGTCGTTCAGCGCATCCTGGATACCAGCGTCAACAGACGGGATGTACTCGCGGGGAACGCGGCCACCGGTGACCTTGTTCTCGAACTCGTACAGCTCGCCTTCGGCGGTGTCCAGCGGCTCGATCGCAATCTGGATCTTTGCGAACTGACCCGAACCACCGGTCTGCTTCTTGTGCGTGTAGTCGTGGCGTTCGACGGCGCGCTTGATGGTTTCGCGGTAAGCAACCTGGGGCTTGCCCACGTTTGCCTCGACCTTGAACTCGCGGCGCATGCGGTCCACCAGGATGTCCAGGTGGAGCTCGCCCATGCCGGCGATGATGGTCTGGCCGGTGTCTTCGTTGAGGGACACCTGGAAGGTGGGGTCCTCAGCGGAGAGCTTCTGGATGGCCGTGGAGAGCTTCTCCTGGTCACCCTTGGTGTTCGGCTCGATGGCGACCGAGATCACGGGCTCCGGGAAGCTCATGGACTCGAGCACGATCTGGTTGCTGGAATCACACAGGGTGTCACCCGTGGTGGTGTCCTTCAGACCGATCGCTGCGTAGATGTGGCCAGCGGTAGCGCCCTCAACGGGCATTTCCTTGTTGGCGTGCATCTGGAACAGCTTGCCGATGCGCTCCTTCTTGCCCTTCGTGGAGTTAACCACCTGGGCGCCTGCTTCCACGTGACCGGAGTACACGCGGATGAAGGTGAGCTGGCCGAAGAACGGGTGCGCAGCAATCTTGAAGGCCAGTGCGGAGAACGGCTCTTCGGAGGAAGGCTTGCGGGTCAGTTCCTTCTCTTCGTCGCGAGGATCGTGGCCGACCATCGGGGGGACGTCGAGCGGGTTCGGCAGGTAGTCCACCACTGCGTCGAGCATGGGCTGAACGCCACGGTTCTTGAAGGCGGAACCGCAGAAGATCGGGTAGAGCTCGGAGTTGATCGTCATCTTGCGGATGCCGGCCTTGAGCTCGTCGATCGAGATTTCTTCACCCTCGAGGTACTTCTCCATGAGTTCCTCGGAGGACTCTGCAACCATCTCGACGAGGTTTGCGCGGTACTCTTCAGCCTTTTCCTGGAGGTCAGCCGGGATCTCGCGGATCTCGTACTTCGCACCCATGGTGACGTCACCCTTGGCATCGCCGGGCCACACCAGTGCTCGCATGTAGAGCAGGTCCACGACGCCGATGAAGTCGTTCTCGGCACCGATGGGCAGCTGCATAACAAGCGGCTTGGCACCCA
The DNA here is from genome assembly GCF_042879835.1 of Pseudarthrobacter sp. NPDC058329. NCBI lineage: Bacteria > Bacillati > Actinomycetota > Actinomycetes > Micrococcales > Micrococcaceae > Pseudarthrobacter > Pseudarthrobacter sp. NPDC058329. Next base: position 120,403 of record NZ_JBHVZR010000001.1, on the reverse strand, counting down.
GGCGGCTGATGATGGTGTCTACGGTGAAGTAGAAGTCCGCACCGAGCTTGTCCATCTTGTTGACGAAGCAAATGCGCGGGACGTTGTACTTGTCAGCCTGGCGCCAAACGGTCTCAGACTGCGGCTCAACGCCTTCCTTGCCATCGAAGACAGCGACAGCGCCGTCGAGGACGCGCAGGGAGCGCTCAACCTCAACGGTGAAGTCAACGTGGCCGGGGGTGTCGATGATGTTGATCTGGTTGTTTTCCCAGAAGCAGGTCACGGCGGCAGACGTGATGGTGATGCCGCGTTCCTTTTCCTGTTCCATCCAGTCAGTGGTCGAAGCGCCGTCGTGCGTTTCGCCAATCTTGTGGTTCACACCCGTGTAGAACAGGATGCGCTCGGTGGTGGTGGTCTTGCCGGCATCAATGTGGGCCATGATGCCGATGTTGCGGACCTTACTAAGGTCGGTAAGCACGTCCTGTGCCACGGTGTCTCCCTTTCGGATGGACTACACGTTCGCCGCCGGCCTGTGAGGGCCGGCGGCGTACGGGAAGTATTACCAGCGGTAGTGTGCGAAGGCCTTGTTGGACTCGGCCATCTTGTGGGTGTCTTCGCGACGCTTCACAGCGGCACCGAGACCGTTGGAGGCATCCAGGATTTCGTTCTGGAGGCGCTCGGTCATCGTCTTTTCGCGGCGGGCCTTGGAGTAGCCAACCAGCCAACGCAGGGCGAGTGCGGTGGAGCGGCCCGGCTTGACCTCAACCGGAACCTGGTAGGTGGCGCCGCCGACGCGGCGTGAGCGGACCTCAAGGGAAGGCTTGACGTTGTCCATAGCCTTCTTGAGGGCTGCTACGGGGTCGCCGCCGGACTTGGCGCGTGCGCCTTCGAGGGCACCGTAGACAATGCGCTCTGCAGTGGACTTCTTGCCGTCAACGAGCACCTTGTTGATGAGCTGGGTGACCAGCGGGGAGCCGTAAACGGGATCTAGTACGAGCGGCCGCTTGGGGGCCGGACCCTTGCGAGGCATATTACTTCTTCTCCATCTTTGCGCCGTAGCGGCTGCGGGCCTGCTTACGGTTCTTGACACCCTGGGTATCGAGGGCGCCACGGACGATCTTGTAGCGGACACCCGGGAGGTCCTTCACACGACCGCCGCGAACGAGCACAATGGAGTGCTCCTGCAGGTTGTGGCCTACACCGGGGATGTAAGCGGTGACTTCCACGCCGCCGTTGAGACGCACACGTGCCACCTTACGGAGGGCCGAGTTCGGCTTCTTCGGGGTGGTGGTGTAAACGCGGGTGCAAACACCGCGGCGCATCGGGCTGCCGTTAAGCGCAGGAGCCTTGGTCTTTTTGACCTTAGGCGTGCGGCCCTTGCGGACCAGCTGGTTAATCGTAGGCACTCTCGTGTTCTCCGTTGGTTTGATCTCTACCGGCGCATTCGGGCGTCAGCCGTCACTGCATCGGTTTTGGCGTTGTCCCTGCAGCCTTGGCGTCTAGAACCGTGCCTAGGCGTGCAAAAAAGTGGCATTCGTTGCGCACCTAGCCCGCAACCCGGAAACAAGCTCACACCCAGCATCATGAGAACAAAACCAAAATGATGCTGCGGCGGCCTTCATCCACTGCCACACAGAACAATTACAAAAATTCTAGCACGGCTTGATCAGGGGCCTTAATCGGGTGTATACGAAAGGCCCCTTCTCCCGCCGTCATCCTCCCCCTGACGGGAGAGCAGCGCTTAAACAGAAACGCGGGGTCACTCTGAGCCCAATCCGAAGTGAGGATCGGGCCGTAAGTGACCCCGCGTTGCCTTAGGCGCTAGCGGAAGTCGTTGCCCAGGTCGTAGTCATCCAGCGGGATGGCGTGGAACTCAGGAGCTCCGTCGCCGCCCAGGGTGTCGTACGAGAAGTCACTGAATGCGCTGGGGCCGGTGAACAGGTTGGCCTTTGCTTCCTCAGTGGGCTCGACGGTGACCTCGGTGTAGCGCGGGAGACCCGTGCCGGCCGGGATCAGCTTACCGATGATCACGTTCTCCTTGAGGCCAAGCAGCGGATCGCTCTTGCCTTCCATGGCCGCCTGCGTCAGGACGCGGGTGGTCTCCTGGAAGGAAGCTGCGGACAGCCAGGACTCGGTGGCCAGCGACGCCTTGGTGATGCCCATGAGTTCAGGACGTCCGGAAGCCGGAGTCTTGCCCTCTGACACCACACGGCGGTTGGCATCCTCGAAGCGGCTGCGCTCGGCGAGCTCGCCGGGCAGCAGGTCCGATTCGCCGGACTCGATGACCGTGACGCGGCGCAGCATCTGGCGGACGATAACCTCGACGTGCTTGTCGTGGATACCGATGCCCTGGCTGCGGTACACGCCCTGGACCTCGTCCACCAGGAACTTCTGAGCCGCACGGGGACCCATGATGCGCAGGACCTGCTTGGGATCCACCGGTCCGTTGATCAGCTTCTGGCCGACGGTGACGTGGTCGCCATCCTCGATCAGCAGGCGTGAACGGCGCAGGACCGGGTAGGCGATCTCTTCGGTTCCGTCATCGGGAGTGATGACCAGGCGCATCTGGCGCTCGGACTCTTCGATGGTGATGCGGCCGGCTGCTTCTGCAATCGGTGCAACACCCTTCGGAGTACGGGCTTCGAAGAGCTCCTGGATACGGGGCAGACCCTGGGTGATGTCGTCGCCACCGCTGGCGGAAACAGCACCACCGGTGTGGAACGTACGCATGGTCAGCTGGGTACCGGGCTCACCGATGGACTGTGCGGCGATGATGCCCACGGCCTCGCCGATGTCCACGGTCTTGCCGGTTGCCAGCGAACGGCCGTAGCACAGGGCACAGGTACCGACGCTGGACTCACAGGTGAGTACGGAGCGGACCTTGACCTCGGTGATGCCGGCCTTGAACAGCTCGTCAATCACCACGTCACCGCAGTCGGTGCCTGCGGCTGCGAGGACCTTGCCCTCGGAGTCCACGACGTCGACAGCCAGCGTACGTGCGTAGGCGCTGTTCTCGACGTTCTCGTCCAGTACCAGCTCACCGTTGGAATCGGCGACGGCGATGGGCGTGACCAGGCCACGCTCGGTGCCGCAGTCCTCTTCACGGACGATGACGTCCTGGGACACGTCCACCAGACGACGGGTCAGGTAACCCGAGTTGGCGGTACGCAGCGCGGTGTCAGCCAGACCCTTACGGGCACCGTGCGTGGCGATGAAGTATTCCAGAACCGACAGGCCCTCACGGTAGGAGGACTTGATGGGACGGGGAATAATTTCACCCTTAGGGTTGGCCACCAGGCCACGGATACCCGCGATCTGGCGAACCTGCATCCAGTTACCACGTGCACCGGAGGACACCATGCGGTTGATGGTGTTCATCGGGGACAGGCTGTCGCGCATTGCCTGGGCGATCTCGTTGGTTGCCTTGTTCCAGATCTCGATCAGTTCCTGGCGACGCTCGTCGTCGTCGATCAGGCCCTTGTCGTACTGGCCCTGGATCTTGGCTGCGCGCTCCTCGTAGCCGGCAAGGATCACCGGCTTGTCCTTGGGCACCTCAATGTCGGAGATGGCCACGGTGACGCCCGAGCGGGTTGCCCAGTAGAAACCGGCATCCTTCAGGTTGTCCAGCGTTGCCGCCGTGACAACCTTGGGGTAGCGCTCGGCAAGGTCGTTGACGATCCGGGACAGTTCTCCCTTGTCGGCAACGTCCTCAACCCACGGGTAATCCTCGGGCAGGGTCTCGTTGAACAGAACCTGGCCGAGTGAGGTTTCCACCAGTGCCGTCTGGCCCTGCTCCCAGCCTTCCGGAGCTTCCCAGCCGGTGTACGGCACGAAGCCGTCGAGGCGGATCTTGACCTTGGAGTTCAGGTGCAGCTCGTGCAGGTCGTAGGCCATGATGGCTTCCGCTACCGAACCGAAGATCCGGCCTTCGCCGGCTGAACCGACACGCTTGGTGGTCAGGTGGTAGAGGCCGATGATCATATCCTGCGAAGGCAGGGTAACCGGGCGTCCGTCAGAGGGCTTCAAAATGTTGTTGGAGGACAGCATCAGGATGCGGGCTTCAGCCTGGGCCTCGGGGCTCAGCGGCAGGTGCACTGCCATCTGGTCGCCGTCGAAGTCAGCGTTGAAGGCGCCACAAACCAGCGGGTGAAGCTGGATTGCCTTGCCTTCAACAAGCTGAGGCTCGAACGCCTGGATGCCGAGGCGGTGCAGGGTAGGTGCACGGTTGAGCAGCACCGGGTGTTCGGTGATGATCTCTTCCAGCACGTCCCAAACCTGCGGACGGTAACGCTCCACCATGCGCTTGGCCGACTTGATGTTCTGGGCGTGGTTGAGGTCAACCAGGCGCTTCATCACGAACGGCTTGAAGAGCTCCAGTGCCATCTGCTTGGGCAGGCCACACTGGTGCAGCTTCAACTGCGGACCGACCACGATGACCGAACGGCCGGAGTAGTCGACGCGCTTGCCGAGGAGGTTCTGGCGGAAACGGCCCTGCTTGCCCTTGAGCATGTCGCTCAGGGACTTCAGCGGACGGTTGCCCGGTCCGGTGACCGGACGGCCGCGGCGGCCGTTGTCGAAGAGGCTGTCAACAGCTTCCTGAAGCATGCGCTTCTCGTTGTTGACGATGATCTCCGGAGCACCCAGGTCAAGCAGACGCTTGAGCCGGTTGTTGCGGTTGATCACACGGCGGTACAGGTCGTTGAGGTCGGAGGTCGCGAAGCGGCCGCCGTCCAGCTGGACCATGGGGCGCAGTTCCGGCGGGATCACCGGGACGGCGTCGAGGACCATGCCAAGCGGGCTGTTGTTGGTGGTCAGGAACGCGTTGACCACCTTCAGGCGCTTGAGGGCACGGGTCTTGCGCTGGCCCTTGCCGTTGGCGATGATGTCGCGCAGCAGGTCCGACTCGGCCTGCATGTCGAAGCTCTCAAGACGCTTCTTGATGGCTTCGGCACCCATGGAGCCTTCGAAGTACATGCCGTAGCGGTCACGCAGTTCGCGGTACAGACCTTCGTCACCTTCGAGGTCTGCGACCTTGAGGTTCTTGAAACGGTCCCAGACCTGCTCGAGGCGCTCGATGTCGGCGTCGGCACGCTTGCGCACGTTGGCCATCTGGCGGTCGGCGGAGTCGCGGGCCTTCTTCTTGTCGGCAGCCTTGGCGCCTTCACCCTCAAGGCGGGCAATTTCACCTTCGAGGTCGCGGGCGATCGCCGCGATGTCGGAGTCGCGGTTGTCGATCAGCTGCTTCTTCTCGATGTCGTGCTCAACCTGGAGGTTGGGCAGTTCCTCGTGACGGGAAGCTTCGTCAACGCTGGTGATCATGTAGGCAGCGAAGTAGATGACCTTTTCGAGGTCCTTCGGTGCCAGGTCAAGGAGGTAGCCCAGACGGGAGGGAACACCCTTGAAGTACCAGATGTGCGTGACGGGAGCGGCCAGCTCGATGTGGCCCATGCGTTCGCGGCGGACCTTTGCGCGGGTGACTTCAACGCCACAACGCTCGCAGATGATGCCCTTGAAGCGCACGCGCTTGTACTTGCCGCAGTAGCACTCCCAGTCCCGGGACGGGCCGAAGATCTTCTCGCAGAAGAGTCCGTCCTTCTCGGGCTTGAGCGTGCGGTAGTTGATGGTTTCCGGCTTCTTAACCTCGCCGTAAGACCAGCCACGGATGTCTTCCGCGGTGGCGAGGCCGATCTGCATGAGGCCGAAGGAGGATTCGCTGGACATATGGTCCCTGTTCTCTCTTGTTCTCTAAATTCTGAAGTCTTTGTGCGGGAGGAGGAAGGAGGACGACGGCGGACGTGCGGCCCGCCGTCGTCGGACCCCTTAGACCTCTTCTACGGAACTGGGCTCTGCACGAGACAGATCGATGCCCAGTTCTTCCGCAGCGGTGAAGACTGCGTCATCAGAGTCACGCATTTCAATTGTGGTTCCGTCCGTGGAGAGGACTTCCACGTTCAGGCACAGCGACTGCATTTCCTTGATCAAGACCTTGAAGGACTCGGGAACACCCGGCTCGGGGATGTTCTCGCCCTTGACGATGGCTTCGTAAACCTTCACACGACCATGGATGTCATCAGACTTGATCGTGAGGAGTTCCTGGAGCGTGTAGGCAGCGCCGTACGCTTCGAGCGCCCACACTTCCATCTCACCGAAGCGCTGGCCACCGAACTGTGCCTTACCACCCAGCGGCTGCTGCGTGATCATGGAGTACGGGCCGGTGGAGCGCGCGTGGATCTTGTCGTCCACCAGGTGGTGGAGCTTCAGGATGTACATGTAGCCGACCGAGATCGGGTCCGGGAACGGCTCGCCGGAACGGCCGTCGAACAGACGGGTCTTGCCGGAGGAGTCGATCAGGCGCTGGCCGTCGCGGGTGACGTTGGTGGAGTCCAGCAGGCCCGTGATTTCCTCTTCGCGGGCGCCGTCGAACACCGGCGTTGCAACAGTGGTCTGGCCACTCTCACGCGGCAGGTTCGGCAGCTGCTTGACCCACTCGGGCTCGCCTTCGATCTTCCAACCGGTCTTGGCAACCCAGCCAAGGTGCGTTTCGAGCACCTGGCCCACGTTCATACGGCCCGGGACACCCAGCGGGTTCAGGACGATATCAACGGGGGTGCCGTCAGCAAGGAAGGGCATGTCCTCGATCGGAAGGATCTTGGAGATAACACCCTTGTTGCCGTGGCGGCCGGCGAGCTTGTCGCCGTCGGTGATCTTACGCTTGGCAGCCACGTAGACGCGGACCAGCTGGTTCACGCCCGGGGGCAGCTCGTCGTCGTTGTCGCGGTCGAAGACGCGCACACCGATGACGGTGCCGGACTCGCCGTGGGGAACCTTCAGGGAGGTGTCACGGACTTCGCGGGACTTCTCACCGAAGATGGCGCGCAGCAGGCGCTCCTCCGGGGTCAGCTCGGTTTCACCCTTCGGGGTGACCTTTCCGACCAGGATGTCGCCTGCTTCGACCTCGGCACCGATGTGGATGATGCCGCGCTCGTCCAGGCCTGCGAGGACTTCCTCGGACACGTTGGGGATGTCACGGGTGATTTCCTCGGCACCAAGCTTGGTGTCGCGGGCATCGATCTCGTGCTCCTCGATGTGGATGGAGGAAAGAACGTCCTCGGCAACAATGCGCTGCGAGAGGATGATGGCGTCCTCGAAGTTATGGCCTTCCCATGACATGAATGCCACAAGCAGGTTCTTACCAAGGGCGAGCTCGCCCTGGTCCGTTGCCGGGCCGTCGGCGATGATGCCGCCAACTTCCAGGCGCTGGCCTTCGTTTACCAGGACGCGGTTGTTGTAGCAGTTGCCCTGGTTGGAGCGGGCGAACTTGTTGATGCGGTAGTTGGTTTCCGTACCGTCATCGTTAAGCATGATGACCAGCTCGGCGGAGACCTCGGTAACCACACCTGCCTTCTTCGCGATGGTGACGTCACCGGCGTCGACAGCAGCGGCGCGCTCCATGCCGGTGCCCACGAACGGAGCCTCGGAACGGACCAGCGGCACGGCCTGGCGCTGCATGTTGGCACCCATGAGTGCGCGGTTTGCATCGTCATGCTCGAGGAACGGAATCAGGGCGGTAGCCACGGACACCATCTGGCGCGGGGAAACGTCCATGAACTCAACGTCCTCGGCAGGAACCAGGACAGGCTCGCCTCCACCACCACGGGCACGGACCAGGACGGTGTCCTCGGCGAACTTCTTGTTCTCGTCCAGCGGCGCGTTGGCCTGGGCAATCAGCACCTCAGCCTCGTCGTCGGCCGTCAGGTACTGGACGTCATCGGAAACGACGCCGTCCTTGACCAGGCGGTACGGCGTCTCGATGAAGCCGAACGGGTTGATGCGGCCGTAGGATGCCAGCGAACCGATCAGACCGATGTTCGGGCCTTCAGGGGTTTCGATGGGGCACATACGTCCGTAGTGGGACGGGTGCACGTCACGGACTTCCATGCCGGCGCGGTCACGGGACAGACCACCGGGGCCAAGTGCCGACAGGCGGCGCTTGTGGGTCAGGCCCGAGAGCGGGTTGTTCTGGTCCATGAACTGCGACAGCTGGGACGTTCCGAAGAACTCCTTGATCGCGGCAACCACGGGGCGGATGTTGATCAGGGTCTGCGGCGTGATGGCCTCGACGTCCTGGGTAGTCATACGCTCGCGGACAACGCGCTCCATGCGGGACAGGCCGGTGCGGACCTGGTTCTCGATGAGCTCGCCTACAGCGCGGATGCGGCGGTTGCCGAAGTGGTCGATGTCATCGATCTCGACGCGCAGGTCCACTTCCTGGCCTTCGCGAATGCCCTTGGTAGTCTTCTCGCCAGCGTGCAGCGCAACCAGGAACTTGATCATGGCAACGATGTCTTCAACGTGCAGGACCGAAGCTTCCTTGTCGCCAAGGGAGCGGTCGATGCCAAGCTTGCGGTTGATCTTGTAGCGGCCAACCTTGGCCAGATCGTAACGCTTGGAGTTGAAGTACAGGTTGTCCAGCAGCGACTGGGCAGCCTCGACGGTGGGCGGCTCGCCCGGGCGCAGCTTCCGGTAGATGTCCAGCAACGCGTCTTCGCGGGTTTCGGTGGCGTCCTTCTCCAGGGTTGCCCGCATGGAGTCGTACTGGCCGAACTCTTCGAGGATCTGGCCTTCGGTCCAGCCGAGGGCCTTCAGCAGGACGGTGACCGACTGCTTGCGCTTGCGGTCAAGGCGAACGCCGACCTGGTCACGCTTGTCGATTTCGAGCTCGAACCAGGCGCCGCGGGACGGGATGATCTTCGCAGTGAAGATGTCCTTGTCGCTGGTCTTGTCCGCGGTGCGCTCGAAGTAGGCGCCCGGGGAACGGACCAGCTGGGAGACGACGACACGCTCGGTGCCGTTGACCACGAAGGTGCCCTTCTCGGTCATCAGCGGGAAGTCGCCCATGAACACGGTCTGCTGCTTGATTTCGCCCGTGTTGTTGTTCATGAACTCGGCCTTGACGTACAGCGGAGCCGAGTACGTTGCGTCCCGGTCCTTGCACTCGGCCATGGTGTACTTCGGATCGGCGAACTCCGGATCGGAGAAGCTCAGGGACATGGTGCCCTGGAAGTCCTCGATCGGGGAGATTTCTTCGAAGATGTCCGAGAGTCCGGACGTGGTGGCGACGCTAAGATCGTTTTCTTCGACAGCCTTCGCTACGCGTGCCTGCCAGCGTTCGTTTCCAACCAGCCAGTCAAAGCTGTCCGTCTGGAGGGCAAGCAGATTCGGAACGTCAAGAGGTTCGTGAATCTTTGCGAATGAGAGCCGGCGAGTGGCACCATCAGTGCTGTCGGCGGTGTTAGCGGTTTCGTTATTAGAGGTGCTCGAGGCGACCAAGAGGGATCCTTCCACAGACCTTCAGGCGTTTTCAGATCTCCCCCGCTGTGCACCCTGCGGAATGACTCCGCAGTGCTACCAATCCGGTTCCGCTATATGACCCGGGGCCCGCGCTGACCATGCTGTGACGTTGTTGACGGCACGTTGATTGCCAGCTGCCAGGCGAAAGCCCACCGCTATATGAAGGCTGAAGGTAAACAGGGAAGACGCAAATATCTACGATACGGCAAAATAACCTACATGTCTACCCCACATCCGGCGCGATTGCAAGCACCGGTTTTGCCGCCCGCTTCCTGGCCGCATCCGGCAGGAGGGACTAAAGCCGCAGGGTGACGCCTTCGGCGGATCACTCGTTTGCGCGGCGAAGTAGATTTTACTCGTACGCGTTGGCGTCCCTTTAAGGACCCCGTACTCGGCGTAGAGCGTGTTGCACTGCTCGCAGGCGGCTTTGACCCCTCCTGCCTGGAGAGCCACGGGGTCTGACGAGCGCGACGGCGTCGCCTGGGAAGGTGCAGCGCTGGACGCAGTGGGGGTAGCCGACGTCGTTGTTCCGGGAGTTTACAGGGCGCACTGCCGATTTTCGCGGAATCACCGGTGCCAAGTCAGCGTTGGAATACTAAGTGACGAGGCTCACGATAGCCTTGGCCTACATCCTTTACAGAGCGGAAGAGATCACAATGGGCAACTCCACGGACAACACTGACGTTGTCATTCTCGCAGCAGTTCGTACGCCGCAGGGCCGGATCAACGGCCAGCTGGCGGGCTTCACCGCCGTGGACCTCGGGGCGCACGCCATCAAGGCAGCACTGGAGGCCAGCGGCGTGGAAGCCGGCCAGGTGGAGGCCGTCATCATGGGACAGGTGCTCCAGGCGGGCGCTGGCCAGAACCCCGCACGGCAGAGCTCCATCGGCGCCGGCATCGGCTGGAACGTTCCTGCAGTGACCGTAAACAAGGTCTGCCTCTCAGGGCTGACCGCGGTGATCGATGCCGCCCGGTTGATCCGCAGCGGAGAGGCGTCCGTGGTGGTGGCCGGCGGGCAGGAGTCCATGACCCGGGCACCGCACCTGCTGCCCGGCTCCCGGCAGGGGTGGACCTACGGTTCAATACAGGCTGTGGATGCTGCTGCGCACGATGGACTCACCGACGCCTTCGACGGCCAGTCGATGGGCCTGTCCACTGAGACCCGGAACCTTGCGCTGGGGATCGACAGGACATCGCAGGACAACGTTGCGGCCCACTCGCACCAGCGGGCGGCCCTGGCAGCAAAGAACGGGACGTTCGACGACGAGATCGTGCCCCTCAGCGTGAAGCAGCGCAAGGGAGATCCGCTGGTCGTCGACACCGACGAGGGAGTACGCCCCAACGCCTCCGTTGAGTCCTTGGCCGGGCTGCGCGCAGCGTTCGTCACCGACGGCACCATCACCGCCGGCAACTCCTCTCCCCTGTCCGATGGCGCAGCCGCCCTGGTCCTGGCCTCCCGGGCCTTCGCCGAGGAAAACGGGCTTGAATTCCTGGCAGTGGTCGGCAAGCCGGGGCAGGTTGCCGGGCCGGACAACTCGCTGCACTCCCAGCCGTCCAACGCCATCCTGAACGCCCTTGGCCGCGCGGGCTGGACTACCGCGGACCTGGACTTCATCGAGATCAACGAAGCATTCGGGTCAGTGGCCGTTCAGTCACTGCAGGACCTCGACTACCCGCTGGAGAAGTGCAACATCCATGGCGGTGCCATCGCACTGGGACACCCTATTGGTGCATCGGGGGCCCGCTTGGCTGTCCACGCGGCGCACGAGCTCAAGCGGCGCGGAACGGGCAAGGCCGCGGTGTCCCTTTGCGGCGGCGGCGGGCAGGGCGAAGCGCTCCTGCTGTACCGCGACTGATGGCAGACGAAGCCGGGGCCGGCATGTCGGTTCATGGCGGCGCCGGCAGGGACAGGTTCCTTGCCGACGCCGCAGCCCGCGGGCTGCAAGTGGACGTTGTGGAAAGGCCAGCTGCCAGGAGCCTCGCGGAGGCGGCCGGCATCCTCGGAATCACGCCCGCGGACATCGTGAAGTCGCTGGTGGTCAAGCACAAGGACGGCTCGTTCCTCTTCGCCCTGATTCCCGGCGACCGCCAGATCTCCTGGCCCAAGCTCCGCAACCTGGTGGGCGTCAACAAGCTGTCGCTGCCACCCGCGGAGGTGGCGCTGGATGCAACAGGATATGAACGCGGCACCATCACGCCGCTGGGCAGCACCAATGACTGGCCGGTGTACGCCGACGCCACTATCACGGGCCGGAGGATCTCCATGGGTGCAGGTGCCCATGGTTACAGCGCCTTCGTGGATGCCGATGCCCTCACTGGTGCGCTGCGCGCCGTCGTCGCGGACATCAGCGACCCCGCCTGACCCCACTCAGCCCAGCTGACTCGCAGTTGACGTAGTGAAAGCGCGTTTTCACAGCGTCAACTGCGAGTCAGTTGGGCGGGAGAACGCAAAAAGCCCCGCCCACAAACGTGGACGGGGCTTTTCGAAGGAAAAGGCGTTGTTACTTGAGGGTAACGGTGGCGCCTGCAGCCTCGAGCTGCTCCTTGGCCTTCTCGGCAGCTTCCTTGGTGGCGCCTTCGAGAACAGCCTTGGGTGCGCTGTCAACCAGGTCCTTGGCTTCCTTGAGGCCCAGGGAGGTGATGGCGCGAACTTCCTTGATCACTGCGATCTTCTTTTCGCCGGCAGATTCGAGGACGACGTCGAAGTCGGTCTTCTCTTCAACCTCTTCAGCAGCGGCGCCGGCGGGGCCAGCAACAGCTACTGCAGCAGCGGTAACTTCGAAGGTCTCTTCGAAGAGCTTGACGAACTCGGAGAGCTCGATGATGGTCAGTTCCTTGAAAGCTTCAATGAGCTCTTCGTTGGTGAGCTTCGCCATGGTAGGCGTCCTTCCTGTTGTGGTGTTCCGGCGGCACAGGGCCGCGCGTCACACCGGAGTCTTGTGGGGTAAAGAGAATTAGTTCTCTTCGGCTGCGGGAGCGTCAGCTGCGGGAGCTTCGGCTACTGCTTCAGCTGACGCATCAGCAGCTTCTTCAGCGGCAGGCGCCTCGGCAGCTGCCGGTGCACCGTTCTCTTCTTCAAGCTTGAGGCGCAGTGCGTCGATGATGCGTGCAGCTGCGGCGGCGGGTGCCTTGAGGACACCTGCAACCTTGGCGAGCTGCAGCTCACGGGACTCGAGTGCTGCCAGTGAGGCAACCTCAGCGGCGTTCAGTGCCTTGCCCTCGAAGTAACCGGTCTTGATGACCAGCTGCTTGTTGGTCTTGGCAAAATCCGTCAGGCTCTTGGCAGCGGCAACTGCGTCACCCTTGATGAACGCGATTGCAGTGGGGCCGGCAAGCTGGCCGTCGAATGCTTCGACGCCGGCTTCCTTGGCTGCAATGGCGGTCAGGGTGTTCTTGACGACCGCGAACTTGGTGTCCTGGCCGAGAGAAACACGCAGCTGCTTGAGCTGTGCAACGGTGAGCCCGCGGTATTCGGTCAGGACAGCGGCGTTCGATTCCTTGAAATCGTTAGTGATCTCAGCTACTGCTGAAACCTTGGTAGGCGTTGCCATAACCCTCCTTCCGGGGATAGTGCCGGTATGCGACGGTCCCCGCTCAGGTGAGCTAAAACTAAAAACGCCCCGCGCAGATGCACGGGGCTTGGCTCAACACAGATAATCCGTGGAGCTTTGCTTCGTTCACCTGCGCCGGCCGCCCTACGTTGAGGGTCCTTCGTCCAGAAAGCCACTGTTTCCCACGCGCACAACTACAGATTTGAGCAATGCTCGAGAGAGTGGATTTCCAACAACCGACGGTCTTTGGTCCTCCAAGTCTACGGGAGAGCCATCACTGCGCCAAATCCGGACTCAACTGGTGCTGGTGTGCAGGTGCGGGAGCTCCTTCTGCCAGATCCCGGTCACGCCGGCCGTCTGGAAACCCAGCTGCTTGTTGACGGTCAGGAGGTACCGGTTCTCCGGGGCGTTCCAGGTGTAGATAATCCGCGCATCGGGAAACTGCTCGGTGAGCCGTTCCATGTTGGCCACCTTGATCAGCAGGCCCAGCTTGTTGCCGCGGTGTTCCTGCAGCACCAGCGTATCGTCCTGGAAGACAACGTCCGCGCGGTGCGCCAGCACGGTGATGGTGGTCAGGCCCACCAGCGCGCCGGTGGCGAGGTGTTCGACGGCGGTGACCACCGTCCGCCTGCCCTGCGCGATGGCGACTTCTTCGGCTTCCCGGAGGATGCCGCCGTCGAGCACCATATCCTGCTCAACGGGCGGGTCCAAGGAGGGGTCGACGTCGGCCCCCGCCTGGTTCTCCAGGGCCGCCACGGCTTCCAGCCAGCTGTCCGGGCAGCGGTCCGTCCAGTGGTGCAAGCGGTAGCGTCCGCTGTTGGCCGCGTCCGCCTCGGCCTGCAGGTCTGCAACCAGCTTGGTGTCCAGCGGCAGCGCGCAGGAACTGAACTGCTCGATGTGCTGCAGGGTGTAACCGGTCTTCTGCGCGAACTCGACTTCGCGGCTCTCCAACGGCACGAAGCCCTGCCCCGAGCCGGGAACCAGCTGGGCGCGCTCAAACTCATGCAGGGAGGCCCCGGGGTGGTTCGTGTCCACCAGGATCATAAAGCGGCCTTCCCCGCGGGCGAACTGCTCCGCGGCCTGGAGGAGGCGCCGGCCTACGCCCTGGCGCTGGAACTCCGGCAGGATGTCGAGAGTGAACTCGGCCAGGTCCAGGTTGTCGGTGAGGGGAAGGGCGATGTCGACGGTCCCCACGATCTCCCCGTCCACCTTGGCTACGAGAATAAGCTGGCGCTCGTACGGGTCCTGGAACTCAAGCAGCTTCTCCAGGGGGCCGTAGGCAAGATCGTCGCTCCCCCAGGTCTGCATTCGAACCTTGCGGCCCACCTCGACGGCGGCGAGGAAGTCCGCTGCGTCCGGCGTGTCCAGTGAATCGGGAATCCAAAGCTGCTCGATCTTCACGTCTTTAGCCATAGGCGCATCATCCCAGCCGTTTCTGCCACTCACCTTCATAACCTGCAGGTTTGAATCCAAGTGCGATATTTATGGCCAGCATATGTTGGTTTTCGTTGGCATTCCACGTCAGCACCGACCGCGCTGACGGCCACCTGTTCCGGGCGCGCCGCAGGTTGGCCACTTTGGCCAGCATGCCCAGGCGGCGGCCGCGGTGTTCGGAAGTGACCAAGGTGTCCTGCTGCACGATGGAGTCCGGCACCCCGGCACGCCAGTTCAGGACCGTATAGGCCACCAGTTGCCCCGAATTTCGGTGCCGGGCGGCCGTCACAGCTGACTGGACCCCACTCCGGATCAGCGTGTTCTCCTCTTCCCGGACCCTGGCGGCATCCCAGTCCTCGCCCTCCCAATTCATCCCGGCGATGGGAACGTCCGTGGTCATGGTGGCTTTGAGCCGGGCATAAGCCTGCACCAGAGCCTGCGGGCAGCTGTCATCCCAGCCGAGGATGGTGTATTCCGCAGCCCGGGCCGAGGCTTCGGCCTCCAGCCCGTCCAGCAGCTCCGGCGGAACGGGCAGGGCGAGGCGGCTGGACCGTTCCACCTGCTCCAGCTCGTAGCCGGCGGCAACTGCGAAAGCCACGGCGGGCTCGTCCAGCGGAAGGCCGCCCGCACCCGATTTCGCCGGAAGAAGGACCGCTCCGTCCGCCGGCAACGGCACCTCGTGGTAGGCGTCAAGGGATGTTCTGCCGCGTTCGCGGGCGACGGCTTCAGCGTGCTCCAGAAGGGCACGCCCAAAGCCCCGGCGCCGGTGGGCGGGGGCGATTAGGACCTGGATACCTGCGGTGTGCGTGTTCTCCCGCAAGGGGAGGGTCACCGAGCACATACCCACGGTTTCAGTGCCGCTTTTCGCCAGGTACAGGTGCCGTTCCTCATACGCGTTGCCCCGCCAATACTCCCCGGCTTCCTGAAGCGTGTCACAGCGGTCCAGGTTGCCCCAGACAGCGAGTTCGTGCTCCACGCGCAGGGCGTGGCACTCCTTGAACTGGGCTGTTTCGCTGCCCGGCGGCAGGATATCCACAGCAGTTATCGCCAGCGCGTCCGTTGCTCCAAGGGACGGTTCCAGATCCGGTGCGGCCATTCCTACAGCTTAGGCAGGAACCTGCCTGTGGGGCATGGGTTTCCTGGGGGTTAAACCAAAACCGCCCGGAGCTTACGCCGGGCGGTTTTGTTTGCAGCGTATCCGCTGCGGAGTTTCAGACGAGGACTTAGGCCTCGGTCAGAACCTTCGTGACGTTCGGGTCAACGGAGATGCCGGGACCGAACGTGGTGGCAACCGTGGCCTTCTGGATGTAGCGGCCCTTGGAAGCGGACGGCTTCAGGCGAAGCACCTCTTCCAGTGCTGCTGCGTAGTTCTCGGCCAGCTTGAGGGCGTCGAAGGACACCTTGCCGATGATGAAGTGCAGGTTGGAGTGCTTGTCGACGCGGAAGTCGATCTTTCCACCCTTGATGTCGTTGACGGCCTTGGTGACATCGGGGGTCACGGTGCCCGTCTTCGGGTTCGGCATCAGGTTACGCGGACCCAGGACCTTACCGAGGCGGCCAACCTTGCCCATGAGGTCAGGGGTGGCGACGGCGGCGTCGAAGTCGGTCCAGCCGGCTGCGATCTTTTCGATCAGGTCATCGGAACCAACGAAGTCGGCGCCGGCTGCGATTGCTGCCTCAGCCTTGTCGCCCGTAGCGAAAACCAGGACGCGGGAAACCTTACCGGTGCCGTGGGGCAGGTTTACGGTGCCGCGGACCATCTGGTCAGCTTTACGGGGGTCGACGCCGAGGCGGAATGCAACCTCAACGGTGGCGTCGAACTTGGACGGGTTGGTGTCCTTGGCGAGGGTCACTGCCTCGAACGGCGCGTAGAACTTCTCCGCGTCGATCTTGGCGGCTGCTGCCTCATATGCTTTGCTGCGCTTTGCCATGCTGCTGTTTCTCCTTGTGCAGTTGTGGTCTGCGGACCGCGCTGGGCCCTGCCACAGTCGGTGAGCGGGCTCGTTATCCGTGCCCGGTTCCCAACATTTCAATTTCGGTGGTGCCGGTTTCCCGGCGGTGCCGCCCGTCGTCGTACTCGGTGACCCGAGCCGACATCCGGCAGCGAGGGGATTAACCCTCGACGGTGATACCCATGGAGCGGGCGGTGCCGGCGATGATCTTCGCTGCGCCTTCGAGGCTGGTGGCGTTGAGGTCTTCCATCTTGGTGGTGGCGATCTCGTTGACCTGGGCCTGGGTCAGCTTGGCAACCTTGACGGTGTGCGGGGTTGCTGAACCCTTGGCGACGCCTGCGGCCTTCTTGATGAGCTCTGCAGCCGGCGGGGTCTTGGTGATGAACGTGAAGGAACGGTCCTCGTAGACCGTGATTTCCACGGGGATGACGTTTCCGCGCTGGGCTTCCGTCGCAGCGTTGTACGCCTTGCAGAATTCCATGATGTTGACACCGTGCTGGCCAAGCGCAGGACCGATCGGCGGAGCCGGGTTAGCGGCACCTGCCTGGATCTGCAGCTTGATGAGGCCGGTGACCTTCTTCTTGGGAGCCAATGTAGGGTCCTTCTCTCAATAACGTCCTGGGGCACAGGAGCGTGCCTCAGGTTTTTGGCCGCCATGGCGAGGCGGCCGGCCGTTCCGGAGCTGCTAAAGCGGGCAGTCCCGGGACGAATTCTTGGGTTGTCAGATCTTGGTGACCTGATTGAACGCCAGGGTGACGGGCGTTTCGCGCTCGAAGATGGAAACCAGTACCACGAGGGTCTGGGACTCGACCTTGATCTCGGAGATCGTGGCGGGAAGGGTCTCGAACGGGCCTTCCTTGACGATGACGGACTCGCCAACTTCGAAGTCGACATCCACGGGAGCCTGGTGCTGCTTGTTGACCGGTTTGCCCTTCTCGGCCTGCTCTTCCTCGAAGACGGGGGCGAGCATGGAGAAGACCTCGTCCAGGCGCAGCGGCACAGGGTTGTGGGCATTGCCCACGAAGCCGGTGACGCCGGGCGTGTGACGGACGGCGCCCCAGGAGGCGTCGGTCAGGTCCATGCGGACCAAGACGTAGCCGGGGATGCGGACGCGGTTGATGACCTTGCG
Organism: Pseudarthrobacter sp. NPDC058329; assembly: GCF_042879835.1. Taxonomy (NCBI): domain Bacteria; kingdom Bacillati; phylum Actinomycetota; class Actinomycetes; order Micrococcales; family Micrococcaceae; genus Pseudarthrobacter; species Pseudarthrobacter sp. NPDC058329. The sequence continues at coordinate 103,007 of NZ_JBHVZR010000001.1, read as the reverse complement.
CTGGGCGTTCTTGATCTCAACGACTTCTTCCATGGGCACCTGGATCTCGAAGATGTAATCTTCCATGTCCAGGGTCTGGATGCGGGTTTCAAGGTTGGCCTTCACGCGGTTTTCGTAACCGGCGTAGGAGTGGATGACGTACCAGTCGCCTTCCTGGCGGCGCAGCTTGGCCTTAAACTCCTCAGCGGGGTCGACCTCGGCCTTGGCGGCTGCGGCGGCAAGGGCGTCGCTGGACTCTTCCCCGGAGCCGGCGTCGTCAGACTCAGCGTCCTGGTCCGACTCAGCGTCTTCGTCAGACTCAGCGTCTTCATCAGACCCGGCGTCGCTGGCTTCGGGCGCGGAGGACTCAACCTCAGACACGTCACCGGCTTCTGCCGTGATGTCCGCGGACTCTTCCAGCTCAGTCTCGGTTACCTCGAGCTCCTGCTCAGACACTTGGTCTCCTGCTTCCTCATTGCCTAACATGCCTATTTAAATGGCTCAATTCCGCACACCGGTCTGTCCCTCCGGTTTTCCGGATGGAACATACGGCCTGCGGACAGTTCAGCCTTAGCTGTCCGTGGGGACGCTACCGCCGAAGATCCAGCTGACAGCGGTTCCAAAACCGAGGTCCAGCAGGCTGACGATGATCATCATGATGCCAACGAACACCAGCACCACGAGCGTGTAGTTGATCAGTTCCTTGCGGGTTGGTGCAACAACCTTCTTCAACTCGCCGATGATCTGGCGGATGAAGAGTGCAATGCGGGCGAAGAAGTTGGCCTTGACGTCCTTCTTAGCTGGGCGGCCCTTGGAGCTGCTGGCAGCTGTTTCGGTCACCTGGTCCTCGCTCATCTTTGCAATGTTGGATTACCCGGCCCTGATCAGAACCATGGTTGCTGCGCTTGCCCCGGACTTTCGTCCGGGGCAGCTTGCGCAGGGCAGACAGGACTCGAACCTGCAACCTGCGGTTTTGGAGACCGCTGCGCTACCAATTGCGCCACTACCCTATGGAGTGATTCCACCCTCCGACAACGAACCACCAGTCTGCACTGGGGCGCACGTCATCATCCGTGTTTCAACACCGGTGAACCAGTCTACGCAACAACTTCGCGTTCGTAAAACCAGCCCGCTCCCGGCCCTCTCCGCCGACCAGTCATGACCTTGACTAACAGGCAGTCACATTCAAAACCGGCAACCCGGAGGGTCCGGTGAACAGCATAGAGTAGAACACGTCGAATCCCACATTCCAGCCTTCGGGCTGCAAGCGAAGAACGGACCTGCCATGTCTGCCGCCCGCGTTTCCCAGCGCATATCCGCTATTGCCGAATCCGCAACCCTTGCCGTTGATGCCAAGGCGAAGGCGCTGAAGGCAGCAGGCCGGCCGGTTATTGGTTTCGGCGCGGGTGAACCCGACTTTCCCACCCCGGACTACATCGTCCAGGCGGCGATCGAGGCGGCAAGCCAGCCCAAGTACCACCGCTACTCCCCCGCCGGCGGGCTGCCCGAGCTGAAGAAGGCCATCGCCGAGAAGACCCTCCGTGACTCCGGTTACGCCGTCGACGCTTCCCAGGTCCTGGTGACGAACGGCGGCAAGCAGGCCGTCTACAACACATTTGCCACCCTGGTTGATCCGGGCGACGAAGTCATTGTGCCCACCCCGTTTTGGACGACGTACCCGGAGGCCATCCGCCTCGCCGGCGGCGTGCCTGTTGAGGTTTTTGCCGGGCCGGAGCAGGACTACCTGGTGACCGTGGAGCAGCTCGAAGCAGCCGTTACTGACAGGACGAAGATCCTGCTCTTTGTCTCGCCGTCGAACCCCACCGGTTCCGTTTATTCTCCCGAGCAGGTGGCGGAGATCGGCCAGTGGGCTGCGGCCAAGGGCCTGTGGGTGGTCACCGATGAGATCTACGAGCACCTGACCTACGACGACGTTCCCTTCACCTCCATCGCCACCGCAGTCCCCGAACTGGGCGACAAGGTAGTCATCCTCAACGGCGTGGCCAAGACCTACGCCATGACCGGCTGGCGCGTGGGCTGGATGATCGGCCCGGCCGACGTCATCAAGGCCGCCACCAACCTGCAGTCGCACGCCACATCCAACGTCTCTAACATTCCCCAGGTGGCCGCCCTGGCCGCCGTCTCCGGGCCGCTGACCGCCGTCGATGACATGAAGGTCGCCTTCGACCGCCGCCGCAAGGCCATCGTCGCCGGCCTGAACGCGATTGAAGGCGTGGAATGCCCGACGCCGAAGGGTGCCTTCTACGTCTACGCGGACGTCCGTGCACTGCTGGGCAAGGAGTTCCCGACCGCCTCCGGCACCGCCACGCCGCAGACCTCCGCTGAGCTCGCAACCTTGATTCTTGACGAGGTTGAAGTGGCAGTAGTTCCGGGCGAGGCTTTCGGGCCGTCCGGCTACCTCCGCTTGTCCTACGCGCTTGGCGACGAGGACCTCGCCACCGGTGTGCAGCGCCTGCAGGACTTCCTCGGCAAGGCCCAGTAGGCACCCTCTCTCACTTACTGCAGGAATACCGCAAACGCTCTATCACTCTCTTCAGGGGAGGGATAGAGCGTTTGGCGTTAAGCCGCATCAAGTGAAAGAGCGTTTCAGAGGAGGCGACGCTCGGCGGCCCACTTGGTCAGCTCGTGCCGGCTGGAGAGCTGGAGCTTGCGGAGCACCGCGGAAACATGGGTTTCCACCGTCTTGATGCTGATGAACAGTTCCTTTGCCACTTCCTTGTAGCTGTAGCCGCGGGCGATCAGGCGCATGACCTCCAGCTCCCGGGCCGAGAGCTTGTCCAGTTCGTCGTCGGCAATGTCTGCCGGCGCGGTGCCAAAAGCGTCCAGGACAAACCCTGCCAGGCGTGGCGAGAAGACGGCGTCCCCGCCTGCCACCCGGTACACGGCATCAGTGATTTCCGCCCCGGAAATGGTCTTGGTGACGTAGCCGCGTGCTCCTGCGCGGATTACGGCCACAACGTCCTCGGCCGCGTCCGAGACGCTGAGGGCAAGGAACCTGGTGGTGGACAGCAGTGCCGCGGAGCCGGCGATGACTTCCCGGCCACCGCCGCCAAGTCCGCCCGGCAGGTGGACATCCAGCAGCACCACGTCCGGGCGTTCCTGCGCAATAACGGCGATGGCCTGCTCCACCGTGGCCGCTTCCCCCACCACGTAGATGCTGGGGTCGAGGTCCGCTTTCAGGCCGGAGCGGAAGATGGCGTGGTCGTCCACGATGACCACCCGGGCCGACCTGGCGGTCCGGACGGGTCCCGTGCCGGCTCCCTGCGTTGTGTTCATGGTTTGCCTTCCGTGCTGTCCTGCGGGGCGGCGGGGAAGCCCAGGCGGACCTCCGTGCCTTCACTGGTACTGGTGATGGTGGCCGTGCCGCCGTGGCGGCCCATCCGGCCGATGATGGATTCCCGGACGCCGAGCCTGTCCTCCGGCACATCCTGCAGTTCGAAGCCGGGGCCCCGGTCCTTGATGAACACCTCGGCGCGTCCGTCCGACGCCTCCAGGTAGACGGAGACGGCCCCGCCGCCGTGGCGGGAAGCGTTCAGCATGGCCTCGCGGCTGGCCTGGATCAGGGCTTCATGCCCCTCCGTGACGGCGGCGTCTCCCACGCTGACCACCTCGACGGCGTTGCCCAGCAGGTCTTCCACTTCGGCAGCTGCGGCCTTGATCCGGTCCGACAACTGCCCGGCGTCCTTGCCGGGGTCCTCGAACAGCCAGCCACGCAGTTCACGCTCCTGCGCACGGGCCAGCCGGACGACGTCGTGCTCATTGGCGGCGCGCCGCTGGATGAGTGCCAGCGTCTGCAGCACGGAGTCGTGAAGGTGGGCTGCAATCTCAGCCCGCTCGGTTTCCCGGATCCGGCCGGCGCGCTCACCTTCGAGATCGCGCCAGAACTTCAGCGCCCACGGCAGCAGGACCAGCACCACCCCTCCGAGGACGGCCACGGAGGCCAGTAGCGCCAGCCAAGTCTGTTCCCAGGAACCCGATCCCGACACCATCACCAAAACACCGGCCACCACCAGCGCCAGTCCGGCAGCCAGCCGGGCCCATCCACCGGCCTGGTCCGCTTTGGTTTTGTCCACAAGCCCGGCCCGCCGGGTCTCATCCAGCTGCATCCAGGCAATTGAAGCCCCGCCGAGAACTGCTGCCGCCGGAATCAAGGTGCCCAGCGGAACGTCGACGCCCAGGAGCTGGGCAACCAGGATGCCTGCCACCAGGAGCAGCCCGACACCGAGCAGGATCTCCTTGCCGAACCGCATCTCACGGAACCTGAACCAAGGCGGCCGTGCAGCATCGGCTGCGTGTTCCGCTGCCTGCCCCGCCGCTGTGTAACCACGGGCATCGGGAGGGGCAGTAGCTGCGCCGGGGCCGCCGCCGGCCACACCTGGCGGCACCGCTCCAGAGCCGTCCAAGGAGACTTCAGGGGCGGCGGAGGCCATTGTCCGGGGAACGAAGCCCTGCACCGGCCTGCGGCTCACAGCGGGGGCTATGGGCGACGCCGGGCGGCGCGCCTGCCGGCGGGCGTTTTCGTCCGCGGTGGGCACCATGATCCACAGCCAGGCATAGAAGACGACGCCGGCCCCGCCGGCCAGCGAAGCCAGGAGCATGGCCACCCGTACGTTCCGGACGGGCCAGCCCAGATGCACGGCAAGGCCGGAGCACACACCCGCGAGAAAGCGGTCGCTGCGGCGGACCAGCGGAGGGCGGGCAGGGACGGTTGTCATGCTTCAATCCAAGCACGGATCAGGGTTCCCCGGACCGCATTCCGGCCCGAACCGGGGGCCACTCAGGGACCGTTCAGGGTGTCCCCCAGTAGAGCCGAATCCCTGCGGGCGGAAGGATCGAGGTATGAACTCGCAAACCCCCACCCCTGATGACGGCCAGCCAACGGAGCCCCTCCCCAAGCGGGAAACCGAACACCCCACGGAGCCCCTGCTGCCGTCCGCTTCCCCACCGGCGTCGGACCAGGACCAGGACCAGCAGTCCACGCATGAGAGCCCGCAGGACTCCACCCGGGATTACCCGGCGCAGGACACCTCCGGCGGGCACTACACCGGCAGCTACGCCTACGCCGGAATGCCCGGCCAACAGACCGACTTCTTCGGCTGGGTCCGCAGCCATGGAATCAGCCGCGGCCAGGACCGTTGGATCGGCGGCGTCTCCAGCGGCATCGCCCAGCGCCTGGGCATCGACCCGCTGATCGTCCGCGGCGTCTTCATCGTCCTCACCCTCTTCGCCGGCATCGGCGTGCTTGCCTACGGCCTCGCGTGGGCTTTCCTGCCCGAGCCCGACGGCAGGATCCATGTCCAGGAAGCCGGCGCCGGCCGGTGGACCACCGGAATGACCGGCTCCCTGATCGCCGTCATCCTCGGCTTCAGCGGACTGGGCGGCGGCTTCTGGGGCTGGGGCAATCACGGCTTCGGCGCCTTCCTCTGGACCCTCTTCTGGGTTGGCGGCGCCATCTACCTGATCTACTACCTGGCGCAGCGGAACAAGGCGGCCGTTGGGACACCGGCGACCGCAGGAGCACCCGGCACCACCTCTTACACCGGCAGCACGGCATACCCCGGCACCAACGCGTACTCCGCAGCGACCTCCACCGGCACCACTCCCCCTTACTCCGATGTTGCGGGGACCGGTCCTTTCACCGGCAGCCCGTACGGCGGAACCGGGTCCGGCAGCGGATGGAACAACGGCGGTGCCGGTGGCACCCGGCCACCGCAAGGTCCCTCACCCGCGCCCAAGGTCCGCCCTGCGGGCCCTGGCGCCCCCGCCGTCGCCATCGCTGCCGGCAGCGCCCTGCTGGTGGGCGCGGGACTCAAAGCGCTGGATGTCACCAACATCATTGACCTCGGAGATTCCACCCACGCCATCGCCTGGGCCAGCGCGGCAGCCGTCCTGGGCCTCGGGATCCTCATCCTGGGCCTGCGCGGCAGGACCTCGGGCATCCTCTCGTTCTTCGCGGTGGCGGCCCTGGTCATCGGCGGAATCTTCAACGTGGTGGGCAACAACGGCGACCGGGTCCGCTTCCAGCAAGTGGACTGGACGCCCACGAGCATCGGGCAGGCCACAGAAGGACTGAGCATCACGGCAGGACGCGGGACCGTTGACCTCACCGACCTGGCCCTGGCCACACCGCTCCAGTCCGAAGTGTGGGTCCCGCTGGACTTCACGGCCAGCAACGTCACCGTGGTCATTCCGGACACCGTGCCCGTGGACATCAGGGCCGACATGACCCTCGGAAACCTGACCGAAGGCGGAAGCCAGCGCGGCGGAACCACCACGCGGGAAAGCAGCTACAACACTGACAAGCCCGGAAGCCACCTGGTGATCCAGATCGACGGCACCGTCAGCAACGTCATCATCAAGGAAGGTAACTGACATGAGCAGCCACACTCCGGACCCGTACGTTCCGGGAAGCACGACGGCGGCACGCACCGATTCTGCCCCTCCCTCGGGGGCGCGGGTGGGGACCATCGTGTGGGGACTGATCGTCCTGGCCCTCGCCGCGCTGATCATCATCGCGCAGCTGGGCATCGTCACCCTCAACGGAACCTACGTCCTGATCGGTCTGATGATCGGCGCCGGCGCAGCCCTGGTGGTCGGCGGCCTCCTCTCCGCCCGGAAACGTGACAACAGTCCTACAACAGGGAAGTCTTAAGCCATGGACAAGTTTTTCAGCATCGTCAGGGGCTTCGGCCTGAAACGCGGACCGGAGCGCTGGCTCGGCGGCGTGCTGGGAGGCATCGCGGCGAAGCTCAACGTGGATGTGGCCTTTGTCCGCATCGCTTTCCTGCTCTTCTGCCTGCTGCCCGGCCCGGCCGTCATCTTCTATCTCCTGGCCTGGGTGGTCCTGCCGGACCAGCGAAACGTTATCCCGCTCCAGACCTTCCTCGACCGGCGGTCCATCAACCGCCCCTAAGACCGCCAGCCGAAGGCCCGCGCTCCTTTCCAGGAGCGGGGGCCTTCGTGTTTCCTCACGGGGTCAACCGTCCGGTGGACGCCAGGTTCAACCGGTTGGGCGTGCCGGTGAGGACGGCTCCACTGCCACGCTGGAGCCATGAACACATCAGTGCCGCTTTCCGGCCCTGTCCCTGACGCCATCACGGTCCGGAACCTGGGCAAAAATTACACACAACCCAAGGGCAGAGTGCTCGCCGCCGTGGACCAACTCCACCTCACTGTCCGTTCCGGCGAAACGTACGCCCTACTCGGCCCAAACGGTGCCGGAAAATCCACCGCCATAGAAATCCTGGAAGGACACCGGCGCGCAGACAACGGTGAAGTCCGCGTTCTGGGGATTGACCCGTGGAAGGCGCCACCGGCGTTCCGGGCAAGGATCGGCATCGTCCTCCAGGAAGCATCCGATGCCGGTGAGCTCCGGGTGCAGGAGGCGCTGAGTTCCCTCGCTGCCTGTTTCCCGGCGCCCCGGCCGGTGGCTGAAGTCCTCGACGCCGTTGGGCTCGGCGGGAAGGAAGCGGTCCGGATCTCCACCCTTTCCGGCGGACAACGCCGCCGCCTTGACGTGGCACTCGGGATCATCGGGCGGCCCGAGGTGCTGTTCCTGGACGAACCAACGACAGGCTTCGACCCTGCGGCCCGCCGTCAGTTCTGGGATCTGATCAGGGACCTGGGCAGCGGCGGCACCACCATCGTCCTGACCACCCACTACCTTGACGAAGCAGAACAACTCGCCGACCGGATCGGCGTGATCAACCATGGACGCCTGATCGCCGAGGGGGCTCCCCACCAGATCGGCGGCGCCGGCCTCCGCGTGCCGCGCGTGAGATGGCGGGACGGCGCAGGCCTCCACGAGGAGATCACCGACACCCCCGCCGCCCTGGTCAACAAGCTATCCGACGGCGGCACCAGGGAACTGCTGGAACTGGCTGTCGTCCGGCCCAGCCTGGAGGACATCTACCTTGAGCTGATCGGCACCATAGACCCTCCCGTGCCTGATGCCACGCCGGGCGACAACCCGCGCACCGCCCCCACCCCGGCACCTGCCGTGCAAGGAGTCCCCTCATGAGCACCGTTACCGCAACCGCAACGGCCGTTGCACCAGCCTGGAAGCCGTCAGTCCTGGGGCTTGGCCTCCGGCGCACCGTCCTGGAGATAAAGCTATTTAACCGGGATGTACTTTCTCTGGTACTGGTACTGTTCTTCCCCATCCTGATGCTGTCCCTCTTCGGCTCGGTCTTCGGCGACGAGCCCGCTTTCGGAGCCGGCCCCAACGGCGAAGGCGGAATCACACCCGCCCATTACTACTTGCCCGGGCTGCTCGCGCTCAGCACTATCCTCAGCGGCTTCCAGAACCTCAGCAACTACGTTGCCACGGAGCGCTTTAATGGAACGGTCAAGCGCCTCGCCGGAACCCCGCTGCCCGCAGCCTCCTACTTCCTCGGCAAAACGGGCCAGACCCTTTACCTGATCGGCGCCCAGACGGTACTGCTCCTCCTGGCGGCGCGGTTCCTCTTCGACGTCCCGCTTCCCGCGGATATCGGCCAGTGGCTCTTGGTGGGCGCGCTGATGGTCCTGGCGACGGCGGCGTGGGCCACGATGGCCATTGCCTTCACTTCGATTCCCAAGTCAGCGCAAAGTGCGTCCACCCTTGCCGTGCTTCCGGTACTGCTGCTGTCCTTCACCTCCGGCGTTTACTTCCCCTTCTCGCAGCTCCCGGAGTGGCTGCAGTCGGTCACGAATTTCTTCCCGCTGCGGTGGACAGCGAGTGCCCTCAGGTCCGTGTTCCTGCCCGCCGGATTTGAGGCAGTGGAGCCGGGCGGCGAATATGCCGTGCCCACGACCTTTTTGGTGCTGGCGGTCTGGGCAGTGGCCGGCGCCGTACTGGCACGGTTTGCTTTCAAGTGGCCGCCACAGAAGTGACTCCGAAGATGCCGGTCCTGTCCGTGGGGCGGACAGGACCCGGCACCGGGTTGGATGCGTTCCGCGGCCCCGATAGGGTGCACACATGAGCAACCTCGGCGGCCGGACGGAACGGCTGCTTCCCGCACGTTCTGTGTGGTCCACCTCGATGGTCTGGTGGCACGTGGGCTTCTACACGGCCCTGGCAAGCATCGCGTGCCTGGCGGTGCTGGGCCAGCCCCAGACGCCGGGCACGCCGTGGGTGCTGGCGGCAATGGTCCTGCTCTGCACGGTGTATCCGTTCCTGACCCGGGCCAAGGACCTCAGAACCCGCCGGCCGGCGGTCTATGTCGCACTGCTGGTCACCGTGGTGGTGTTCCTGGCCTTCGTCCATGACGGTGCCGGGGCCCTGCTGTTTGTCGCCTTTCCGCAGGTCTGGATGTTTTCGGCCTCGCAGCGCCAGGGGGTGGTGGCCACGGCAGTCCTCTGCCTCGGTGTGGCTGCCGGACAGATCAGCCGCTGGGGCCTGGGACTGGAGGTTTACGGCATCACCGCACAGCTTGTCACCTCCTTCGTGGCAAGCTGCATGATCGGACTGTGGATCTCGAAGGTCATCGAGCAGAGCGAACAGCGCGCCGAGCTGTTGGCAGAACTTGCCGCAACCCGGGCCGACCTCAATGCCGCCGAGCAGGCCCGCGGTGCCCTGGTGGAACGCGAACGCATGGCGCGGGAAATCCACGACACCCTTGCCCAGGGCTTCACATCCATCGCCATGCTCTCCGAGGCGGCTCAGGCACAGCTCCGCAGGGAGGGTCCGGCGGAGCTGAAAGGCACCCTGGAGTTCATCTCCCGGACTGCCCGTGACAACCTTGCCGAGGCCCGATCCCTGGTGGCTTCCGGCATAGCCACAGATGTCCAGGGCGGCGACCTGTTAGCTGCGCTGAGGCGCCTGCCGCAAAACCTGCACCTCGAGGACGTACGGCTGTCCATCGACGTACCGGACACCCTTCCCGCGCTCTCCTCAGCCGAACAGGTGGCCCTCCTCAGGACTGCCCAGGAGGCGCTGAACAATGTGCGAAGGCACTCGGGTGCTGCCAACGCGTGGCTGGAGATCCGCACGGAAGCAGCCGCTGCGCCTCCCCGGCTGCGGCTCACGGTCCGGGACGACGGGCAGGGCTTCGACCCCGCCGCTGACCGCGGCGGCTTCGGCCTGAAGTCCATGGCTGCCCGGCTTGACGAGATCGGCGGCCAACTGCGCGTGGAGTCTTCAGGCACCGGAACCTTGCTCACTGCTGTCGTTCCCGTCGCATTGCCTGCGCAAGCCCTGCCAGGGCAGCAGCCCGGCGGGCAGGACCTGCAGCAGGAGAGCGCCCCATGAGCCGGGAGCCTGTCCGGGTGCTCCTGGCCGACGACCATCCCGTGGTCCGCGGCGGCCTGGCCGCCCTGCTCGGCACTGCTGCCGGAATTGAAGTGGTGGCGGACGCGTCCGATGGGGAGGAAGCAGTAGCGGCCGTGGGAGAACACCGGCCACACGTTGTACTGATGGACCTGCGGATGCCCGTGCTGGATGGCGCCGGGGCAACGGAACAGATCCTTGCCCGGTTTCCGGACACCAAGGTCCTGATCCTCACCACGTACGACGGCGACGCCGACATTGTGCGTGCCGTGGGTGCAGGAGCGGTGGGCTACCTCCTGAAGGACTCCCCCGGCGACGTCATCATTGGCGCAGTTTTTGCCGCTGCCCGCGGTGAGACGGTGCTGGCGCCGCCGGTGGCGGCGCGCCTGGTATCGCGCCTTCGTGAACCCGAGCGGCCACAGCTGACGCCCCGCGAAGTGGAGGTTCTCCGCTGTGTGTCACAGGGATTGAGCAACGGCGAAGCTGCGGCCAGGCTCCATATTGCCGAGGCGACAGTAAAAACCCATCTCCTGCGGGTCTTCAACAAGCTTGACGTGGACGACCGCACGCGGGCAGTAGTCATCGCGATGGAGCGGGGCCTTTTGTAACCGGTTTGTGTCGTACCCCACACCCCCCACTAGACTCTATGTGAGCTCAGCGTGGCGCTCTGCCTGTATACCTTCTCCCAGGATTTGAGCCAGAGACATGAAAATTGGAATTCTCACCAGCGGTGGCGACTGCCCCGGACTGAACGCCGTGATCCGCGGAGCCGTCCTCAAAGGCATTGCCATCCACGGCCATGAATTCGTGGGTTTCCTTGACGGCTGGCGCGGCGTGGTCGAGGGCGACATCATCGACATCCCCCGCACCATGGTCCGCGGCATCGCCAAGCAGGGCGGCACCATTCTGGGCACGTCCCGCACCAACCCCTTCGAGAACGGCGGCGGCCCCGAGGTCATCAAGGCCCACATGGACCGACTGGGCATCGACGCGATCATCGCGATCGGCGGTGAGGGAACCCTGGCTGCTGCCAAGCGCCTCACCGACGCCGGCCTGAAGATCGTGGGCGTTCCCAAGACCGTGGACAACGACCTCGACGCCACCGACTACACCTTCGGCTTTGACACCGCCGTCCAGATCGCCACCGAAGCCATCGACCGGCTCCGGACCACCGGCGAATCCCACCACCGCTGCATGATCGCCGAAGTGATGGGCCGGCACGTCGGCTGGATCGCGCTCCACGCCGGCATGGCAGCCGGCGCGCACGCCATCCTGATCCCGGAGCAGAAGGTCAGCATCGACCAGATCACCGAATGGGTGAAGGAAGCCCACGCCCGAGGCCGCGCGCCACTGGTCGTCGTGGCTGAGGGATTCGTCCCCGAGCACATGGAAACCCCGCACTCCGAACGCGGCCTGGACACCTTCGGCCGGCCACGCCTCGGCGGCATCGCCGACCAGCTCGCCCCGGAACTCGAAGCCCGCACCGGCATCGAAACCCGCGCCACCATCCTCGGCCACATCCAGCGCGGCGGCGTGCCATCGGCCTTTGACCGGGTCCTGGCCACCCGGCTGGGCATGGCCGCCATCGACTCGGTGGTGGAAGGCTACTGGGGCACCATGGTCGCCTTGAAGGGTACGGACATCGAGCACGTGGGCTTCCAGGAAGCCCTGGGCCAGCTCAAAACCGTCCCGCAGAACCGCTACGACGAAGCCGCCGTCCTCTTCGGCTGAGCCGATCCATCCCGCCGAGGTGTCCTGTCCGGCTTCGCTTCCGGCCCGCCCTAGGCTGGGAGTATGACACTTGACCCCGGTTCTGCCGCCATCATCCAGCTTGCGTGGGCCCGGCGCCTGGGACTGGACGACGACGCTTTCGGAACTGCCCTGGCCTCCGGCGAGCGGATTGTCCGGGCCGATGAAACGGCCCGGACCGTGGAGTTCGTGCGGCTCTTCGGCAGTTCGGCGCTCGTTGGTCCGCAATGGGTCATCGATGCCGCAGCAGCCATACCCGATGAGGAGATGGCCCAGCACGTCACGCTCCTGACGCTGACCCGGTCCCATGGCGGGCACGGTCTAGGGGCTGCCGCGTTGTTCTTCGCGGACGATCTGCCCCTGAAGCAACCTTCGGAGGAGATGACTGTTTCCCACAGCAACCCGGAGGCCATCGAACTCGAGGGCCGCTGCCCGCCGGATGACGTCAACGAGGTTGGCCTTTCAGACCTCGAAAACCGCTACACCATCGTGCACGAGATCGACGGCCGGCGCGTACCCCTGGCCTGCGGGGCCTACTCCGAGTGGGTGGGCCTGCTTGCCCACCTGGGTGTCCTGGTGGATCCGGAATGGCGGCGCCGGGGCCTGGGCTCGCTCGCCGCGTCCATCGCGGCGCACGAAGCCCTCTCGGCGGGGCTCACACTGCAGTGGCGGACCGACGTCAGCAACACCGGATCCCTGGCACTGGCCCGGAAGCTCGGCCTGTCAGCCGGCGGAATCCAGACCAGCGTCCACCTTGGCTGACGGAGCAGACCTGCTGCCGCCCCAACCCTGAACCGGCTGGGGCTTCGCAAAGAACAGGGCCACGGCGGCGCCGACCAGGATCACACCGGCGGGCAGCAGGATGGACTGCCCCATCGCCGTCGAGAATCCGCTGTGCAGGGCGTCCGGCAGGGTGCCGCTAAGGGCCATACCCTCGCCTGCTGCCCCGCCGGGTGCGCCCGCGGGGAGCTCGGCCGCGAGCCGGGCCTGGATCAGCACGGCGATGGCGGCGCTGCCCAGCACGGCCCCGAACTGACGGGTGGTGTTGTAGACACCTGAGCCTGCACCGGCCTGGCGGGCCGGCAGGTTGCGGGTTGCGGTGGTGCTGAGCGGGGCCCAGATGCCGGCGTTGGCAAAGCCCAGGATGGCGCTTGGCAGCAGGAACATCAGGATGGGCGTGTCCGGCTGCATGAGGACGGCGTTCCAGGCCAGTGCCACGGCCATCAGGGTTAGGCCGGCGGCAGCAAGGTACTTTGGATTCACCCGGTCCACGATCTTCCCCACTACGGGCGCCAGGCCCCCGGAAATCAGCGCCATGGGCACCATCAGGAGGGCTGATTGCGTAGGGGTCAGTCCCCGGACCATCTGGTAGTAGAAAATGAGGGGCAGGCCGAAAGCGGTCACGGTGAAGCCCACCATGGTGATGCCCAGATTGGCCAGGGAGAAGTTCCGGTCCCGGAACAGCCCCAGCGGCAACAGCGGTTCCCCCTTGTTGAACCGCTGCCACACCACAAAGCCGGCCAGCACCAGCAGGCCCGCGATGATCAGGCCCCACACGCTGACAGGGCCCATAATGGTGCCCCAGTTGTAGGTCTCACCTTCCTGGATGCCGAAGACCAGGAGGAAGAGTCCGACGGCGCTGAGCACCACGCCGGGGATGTCGAACCTGTGCGGATGGGTGCTGAGGGTGGGGACGTTCCGCAGCGCCAGGATGAAGCCGGCGATGCCGACGGGCACGTTGATGAAGAAGATCCACTCCCAACCGAGGGAGTCCACCAGGAGGCCGCCCAGGATGGGCCCCACAAGCGTCGCCATACCGGCGGTGGCTCCCCAGATGGACATCGCGGCTCCGCGCCTGTCGGGCGGGAAGATCCGGGTGATGACAGCCATGGTCTGGGGTGTCATTATGGCCGCGCCCAGGCCCTGCAGCACGCGGGCGGCGATCAGGGTCTGGACATCACCGGACAGCCCGCACCACAGCGAAGCCAGCGTGAACACCACCAGGCCCAGGAGGTAGAGCTTCTTGGGCCCGAACCGGTCTCCGAGCCTGCCGGTGACCAGCAGCGGCACGGCATAGGCCAGCAGGTAGGCGCTGGTGACCCAAATGACCGAGTTGATGTCGGCGTCCAGGCTTTCCATGATGCGCGGATTGGCGACGGACACGATGGTGCTGTCGATCAGGATCATAAAGAATCCGATCACCAGCGACCAAAGGGCCGGCCACGGCCTTGCTACTTTTTCCACTGGGTCATCCTTCGTCAGGTGGTCATCTGCCGGGCGGGACCCGGTGGTATCAGCCCAGGAGATCCAGGATCTCCTGGCGGGCAAACATTTGGGCAGCTGCCCGGGCCGACGGCGAACCGGCGTCCGGATCAGCGCCGGCATCCAGCAGAACGCGGGCAACATCGGGGTAACCCTTGAACGCCGCTCCGGCGAGCGGCGTCTGGCCGCGGTCGTTGGCGGTATTGGCTTCCGCGCCATGCTGCAGGATGAGCTGGGCGGTCTCCGCGTGGCCGTGGTAGGCGGCCAGCATCAGGAGGGAGTCGCCGGCGGAATTCGTCAAGGTGGCGGGAGCGCCGGCGTCGAGATAGGCCCGCAGCAGCGCTGTGTCCCCTTCCCTGGCTGCCTGGAAGAGCGTGTGCGCCAAAGCCAGCGCGTCGTCGTCGGGCCCGCCCTGGGCCGCAGGGGCGTCGGACGGAGCTGGGTTGGTCTGCCCTAAGTTCGTTCCGGCGTTGTCAGTCATTAGCGTGGCCCCTTGAGGAATCCGGTCTGGCGCCCCACCACCTGGCCGGCGTCGGGGGCAACGATGAGTTCCTGGACGGCAGGATAAGGCTCGTCCCCGTCCAGGACAGTCAGTATTTCATCCGCCGCCACGGAACGCTTTATGACTGCCAGGGCCACCGGTCCCATCTCGTAATGCTGGGCCACGGACGTCACCGTCCCCACTTTCCGCTCCCCCACCAGCACGGCGCTTCCGGCCTGCGGCAGGGTGTGCTGTGATCCGTCCAACTGGAGGAACACCAGCCGGCGCGGCGGGTGCCCGAGGTTGTGCACGCGCGCAATGGTTTCCTGCCCTTTGTAGCAGCCCTTGGCCAGGTGCACGGCCGTGCGGAGGAGGTCCAGCTCATGCGGGATGGTTTTGTCATCCGTCTCGGCACCGATCCGCGGGCGCCAGGCTGCCAGCCGCAGCGCTTCCGCCGCAAGGACCCCGGCAAGCGGCCGTCCTTCAACGGTCTGTTCCAGTTCCGCGGCTGGAACCAGGTACTCAAACCATGGCCGCTCCAGCCCGGGATGGTTTTCCGTGGGGACGGTGGCGTACGAGTAGCCGCCCGGGGCCACCGCGGGCCAAGGGTCCTGCCACACCAGCAGTCCGGACCATTCCGGAAGTGCCCGGGTGCTGCCCACCACCGCCCAGTCAGCGGAGACATCGGCAATTTCCACACGCAGCGTGAACTTCATCCGGTTCAGGAACTCTGCCAGGGGTGCTGCCTCGGCCGCCTCGACGAGCAGCCAGGTGGTCACGCCGTCGTCAATCACCCGGGCGTCGAACTCGATCCGGCCCTGGACGCTCAGGAGGAGCAGCTCGCTGGCCTCCCCCGGCTGGAGGTTTGTGACCTGCTGCGAGGACAGCGTGTTGAGCCAGCTCAGCCTGTCCGGCCCGGTGACGGTAACAACGCCGCGTTGGGAAAGGTCGACGACGGCGGTACCGGCAGCGAGTGCACGCTGCTCGCGCAGCGGCTCACCGTAGTGGGACGCAACGCCGGCGTCCGCGCCGGCAGCCTCAACGGCTCCAGGGCGCGACAACAGGGGGCTGGGAGTAGTCATACTGGGGGCAACGTCCTTAGGTCAGCGTGTATTCCGGCGGTGCAGCGGGCTCGCGGCCCAAGGCCAACGACCGCAGTGTTCCCTGGCCGTGGAACCGCTCCGGCGAGAGCCCCGGCCCGAGCTTGCGAGGTCAGGGAGCCGGTGCGGCCTTGCGAGGTCAGGGGGCGGGTGGGGAGTATTCGGGATTTTCGAAATCAAACCGGGTTCCTGCCGCCCATTCCTCGGGGAGGTTGCCGTGGGCAGGATAACCGCCGGCGTCCTTGAGGATCCGGGCAAGGTGCAGGAGGTTCCAGGTCATGAAGGTGGTGTTTCGGTTGGTGAAGTCGGTTTCCGGGCCGCCGGAGCCCTCGTCCAGGTAGCTCGGGCCGGGTCCCACCGCCCCGATCCAGCCCGCGTCCGCCTGGGGCGGAATGCTGAAACCGATGTGCTGGAGGCTGTAAAGGACGTTCATGGAGCAGTGTTTGATCCCGTCCTCATTGCCGGTGATCAGACAGCCGCCCACTTTAGGGTAGAAGGCCCACTGGCCCTTGCTGTTGACTTCGCCGGAGTGGGCGTACAGCCGCTCTATCAGCTTCCTGGTCTGCGAGGAATTGTCTCCCAGCCAGATGGGCCCAGCCACCACCAGGATGTCCGCCTCCTCCACCGCCGGATAGAGCTCAGGCCATTCGTCAGTGGGCCAGCCGTACTCGGTCATGTCCGGGTAGACGCCGCTGGCAATATCGTGATCCACGGTGCGGATCACCCGGGTGCTGACACCCTGCTTTTCCATAATGAGCCGGCTGATGTTGATCAGCCCGTCAGTGTTGGATGTCTGGGGTGACTTTTTCAGGGTTCCGTTGAAGAAAACAGCCTTCAGATCGCTGTAGTCCCGGCGGTTCCCGGAGGCAGGTACGCCCTGGGGATCTTCCATGTGCCACCACCCACTTTCGTTCCTCCGGACCGGCGGGGTCAGGAGACTTTTTTGAGGAAGGCAGAGGCATGGGCTTCCAGCCCCTTGCCCTCTTTGCCGCCAACGGCGACGTCCCAGCGCCACAGCAGGTTTCCGTCCACCAGGCCGAAGATCCGGGTGGCGGCGCTGTAGTCCTTGGAGTGGCTCCCCCGCATCACCATGTCCGTGGTGAGCTGGATCTGCGGTCCCTTGATCTGCCCGTAGTACAGCTCGGAAATTCCGCCGGGGTGCGAGATGGACACGGAGATGTCAAAGCCGCCCTCGCTGTTGCGGAGGGCTTCCACCTCATCGGCGCTCTTCAGCGCAGGCACAATGTCCGCCGGGATCAGGCCCGGGCCGCCGTCGGCATCGAGCTGTTTGCGTTCAAGTGCCCAGAAGCCGGTCTCAACGGTCAGCGGCCTCAGCCGCGTGCCGTCGTCGTCCGTCAGCCAGCTCTCCGCACGGTACTGGAGATAAGCCAGCCCGTTGTGGGTGAACGACACGTGCTGCAGGAAGTGTTCCGAGTCCTCGTCCCCGGTGCCCAACCGGCCGCGGCCTTCCCACTCACCAATGAGCCAGGAAAGCGGAACAAGTTCTGGGGTCAGGTCTGTGGGAATTTCAATCGGCACAGCAAATACCTCGGGAAACTGCTCGCTCCGGAACGGGACTACTTCTGGCCTTTGAACAGGCGGTAGACCACAAATCCGGCGAACCACGCCATGGACAGGCTCGCGATGCCGAGCAGGACAAGGAAGAAGATTTCAAAAGCAAGTACGGACATGATGCCATCCTAACGCGTTAGTAGATGAGTAGTTTGTCTATGAAGTAAGCCAGGGAACCCACCGCCGAGACGGGCGCCAGCCCAATGCTAAGGGCAGCAGGAACATTGAGCGGTGCGCCGCGGAGCGTCACGAGCCGGCGGAAGCTGACCAGGACCGCGCCCACCACCACCCCAAAAACCGCCGCCGGGAGGACGGCGATGTCGGAGAGCACCAGCCCTGCGAGCGGACCGGCAAGTCCCGCCAGGACGATACCTAAGGGTGCGATGATGCTGTCCGGCCACCGGATCAGGCAGGCCAACAGGGCAACGGCCGCGCTGATGGCCGCAACCAGCAGCATCTCCCTCACCCCGTTAAACCGCGCGCCGGCGATCCAGCCCGCACCAAGGCAGGCCAGCAGCACTCCCACCGAGCAACCAAGCGTGGACTCCAGCCGCTGGGCCTGCCCCGTGCCGCGGATCAGCTGCACAACAAATACAGCCATGATTCCCAAGGCAACAAAGGGCGGGGTCCAGTCGAGGAAACCCGGGGCGGGGGCGTAGGCGGCAGCGAGCGCGGAGCCTGCCCCGGCCAGGGCGATCACCGCCGCGAGCGTCTTTTTGGCAGGGATTCGAAGGAAGTGGGGCCAGCCGATACCCACCGCCGCGGCGCTGGCTACGGCAACTGCCACCAGGGCCTCGCGGGAGGTGTAGACCCCGGCGATGATCGCAGCCAGCCCGGCGATGCCCACCACACCGATGGTCCACGAGCCCAGGGAGCGTACAGGCGCCTGCAGTTCCGCCGTCATATGGAGCCCGGCCCGGGGTTAGTCTGTGCACTCACTGCGCTGCATCCCATCCTGCGTCGACCTTGGAAGGCGGTCCGCCCTCAGTGGCAGGGCATCGGGCCCTGCCACAATCCTGCCCTATGTGAACGGCTTATGTCGCAAAACGAACCCTGATCAGGGCCGAACCAGTGCCAGCTTCGGGGGTGCCGGGTATACTCGGAGCTCAGCTAAGTTCCCTGCTGAGGTGGCCGGACCGCTGTCATTGGCAGAGTCCCAAACCGGGGCAGGGAACCAGTACCGGCCGGTGAGAATCCGGTTCAGTCGCCCAACGATGCGCGGACGGCCCTTGGAGGAACAATGTCGCACATCCTGTTATTGACGAACAGCACCGGTTCTTCGGTGGACATCCTGCCTGCCTTGGAACTGCTGAACCACCGGGTCCACATCCTCCCTGCCGAGCCAACCGCCCTGCTGGAGACGGACCCCTGCGACATCGTGCTGCTGGATGCCCGCAAGGACCTTGTGGGCGCCCGTTCCCTCACCCAGCTCCTCAAAGCCACCGGCCTCAGCGCCCCGCTGGTGCTGATCCTCACTGAAGGCGGCATGGCTGCCGTCTCCTCCGCCTGGGCTGTGGATGACATCGTGCTGGAGTCAGCCGGACCCGCCGAGGTGGAGGCCCGCATCCGGCTGTCCGTTGCCAGGGCTGTCCCCGAGCAGGACGACACGCCGTCCGAGATCCGTGCCGCCGGCGTGGTCATTGATGAGGCGAGCTACACCGCCCGCGTAAACGGCGCTCCACTGAACCTGACGTTCAAGGAATTCGAGCTCCTGAAGTACCTGGCGCAACACCCCGGCCGTGTGTTCACCCGCCAGCAGCTGCTCACCGAAGTGTGGGGCTACGACTACTACGGCGGCACCCGTACCGTGGATGTCCACGTCCGGCGGCTGCGGGCAAAGCTGGGCGCCGACCATGAAAACCTCATCAGCACTGTCCGCAATGTTGGCTACCGGCTCACCTTGGTGCGGCAGCAGGAAGACGAGCTGACTGAAGCCTGAGCCGGGTGGCCCCGGTCCGGTATCCGTTGATCCCGTATAGCCTTGCCTCATGACTTCAGCGCACCCTGAGAAGTGGCCCGTCCATGTTGTCAAAGGCGGTGTTGACCGGCAACTCCTGAATGACTGCAGCAATCTGCTGGCTGCTGCGGAGGAATCGGACGGCAATCCCTCCATCTCGGAGCAGACCCTTATCAGCATGCGTGCCGGCGATTCGGCTGAACACCAGGTGCTTACTCTTGCCCTGTACGCCCCGGATGAGGACTCTGATCCCTCCTCCGGCCAGGACCTTGCAGGGTTCGCCGCCGTGGTGGAGGAACCTGACGGCAGCGGAGTGCTCGAAATTGCCGTGCATCCCAGTTACCGCAACCAGGGCGTGGCCGACCGTCTGGTGAGCGCCCTCCAGGACCGGCGCGGGTTCCACGGACTGAAGGCCTGGTCGCACGGGAACCACGAGGCAGCCGCGGACCTTGCCGCCCGCTACGGCTACGTGCCCGTGCGCGAGTTGTGGAAGATGCGGATGACGACGGCGGCAGCGGACCTTCCCGACGTCGTCCTTCCGGACGGCGTGACCATTCGGGCGTTTGTCCCGGGCCAGGATGAGGACAGCTGGCTGGCTGCCAACCGTGCAGCGTTTTCGCACCATCCCGAGCAGGGCAGCCTTACCCGCGCCGACCTCGATGCCCGGATGGCTGAGGACTGGTTCGACCCCGCAGGTTTCCTCCTTGCCGTCAACGGGGACGGCTGGCTGCTCGGATACCACTGGACCAAAGTGCATCCGAGCCACGGCTCCCACCCGGCCATCGGTGAAATCTACGTAGTGGGCATTACCCCGGAAGCCCAGGGTTCAGGCCTCGGCAAGGCCCTCACTGTGGCGGGCATTAAGTACCTGCAGGACCTGGGCCTGCACGCCGTCATGCTGTACGTCGACGCCGATAACGCGCCCGCGGTCTCCCTGTACCGGCGGCTGGGCTTCACGCGCTGGGACATGGACGTGATGTACGGCCCCGCGGCGGGTTAGTCCAATCCCCTGACCCAAGCGCCCATGGGCGCTAAACCTAGGGCTTCCGGCTACTGAATGCTTGTAAGGTGGAAACAGAACCGCGCAGGCCGGATTCGGCCGCATCACAGCGCCAGGTAAAGGAGATGCCATGAACCCGGAACCTTCCGGAGCAGCCACGTCCCAAGAGACTCCAGTCCCAGTGCGCGCCCGATTCGGCTCCTCGGAGGTTCCGGCGTCGCGGGCCACGCAGGACCGGATCGACATCCCGGATTTCGCGCCCAACCTGGAACCTGAGGGCGACATCCGGCCGGACCGCTTCCTTGACCGGGAACTGAGCTGGCTCAGCTTCAACTCCAGGGTCCTGGAACTCGCCGAAGACGCTTCCCTGCACCTGCTGGAACGGGTCAGCTTCCTCTCCATTTTCGCGTCGAACCTGGACGAGTTCTTTATGGTCCGCGTCGCCGGCCTGAAGCGGCGCATCGCCACCGGACTGGCAGTCCCCTCCCCCGCAGGACTGAGCCCGGTGGAAGTGCTGGAAAAAATCGGCGAGGAAGCCCACCGGCTCCAGCAGCGGCACGCACAGGTCTTCGCGGAACAGATCCGCCCGGCCCTGGCGTACGAGCACATCCACCTGATGCACTGGGACGAACTGGACGATGCCGCCAAGCAGCAGCTCAGCCAGATGTTCGCCGAGAAGGTGTTCCCCATCCTGACGCCCCTGGCGGTGGACCCGGCACACCCGTTCCCCTACATTTCGGGCCTGTCCCTGAACCTGGCCGTAGTGGTGCGGAACCCCGTCAGCGATAAGGAACTGTTCGCCCGTGTAAAGGTTCCGGACCAGTTGCCGCGGCTCATTTCCATTGATGGCCCGCGCGCCGGTGCCGTCGCGGGCCGGGTGGCGCGCTTCATCGCACTTGAGGAAGTCATTGCCGTCCACCTGGACAAGCTGTTTGCCGGGATGGAGGTTCTGGAGCACCATACCTTCCGGGTCACCAGGAACGAGGACGTGGAGGTTGAAGAGGACGACGCCGAGAACCTGCTGCAGGCGCTCGAAAAGGAACTGCTGCGCCGCCGCTTCGGCCCGCCCGTCCGGCTTGAGGTCACCAACGACATCAACCCCAACATCCGTGCGCTGCTGATCCGCGAGCTGGGCGTTGAGGAATCCGAGGTCTACTCGGTCCCGGCACCGCTGGACCTTCGGGGCCTTTCGGTCATTGCGGGCATCGACCGCGCCGACCTGCACTACCCCAAGCACGTTCCGCACACCTCCAGGTACCTCAACGAGTCCGAGACCTCGAAGGCCGCCAACGTTTTCGCGGCCATGCGCCGCCGGGACATCCTGCTCCACCACCCGTACGACTCGTTCTCCACCTCTGTCCAGGCCTTCCTGGAACAGGCGGCGGCGGACCCGAAGGTCCAGGCCATCAAGCAGACCCTGTACCGCACCTCGGGCGACTCCCCCATTGTGGACGCGCTCATTGATGCGGCAGAGGCCGGCAAGCAGGTCCTTGCCCTGGTGGAGATCAAGGCAAGGTTTGATGAGCAGGCGAATATCTCCTGGGCCCGCAAGCTTGAACAGGCGGGCGTGCACGTGGTGTACGGCATCGTTGGCCTGAAAACACACTGCAAGCTCTCGCTGGTGGTGCGCCAGGAAGTGGACGGGCTTCGGCGGTACTGCCATATCGGCACCGGCAACTACCACCCCCGGACAGCCCGCTACTACGAGGACCTGGGCCTTCTCACGGCGAACGACCAGGTGGGCGAGGACCTTTCCAAGCTCTTCAACCAGCTCTCCGGCTACGCGCCCAAGTCAACCTTCAAGCGGCTGTTGGTTGCCCCGCGTTCGGTGCGTTCCGGGCTGATCGACCGGATCGAAACCGAGATCCGCAACGCCCGCGCCGGACGGCCGGCGCGCGTCCAGATCAAGGTCAACTCCATGGTGGACGAGGCCATCATCGATTCGCTGTACCGTGCATCCCAGGCCGGCGTAAAGGTGGACGTTGTGGTCCGCGGCATCTGCTCGCTGCGCCCCGGAGTGCCGGGCCTCAGCGACAACATCACCGTCCGCTCCGTCCTGGGCAGGTTCCTGGAGCACTCCCGTGTGTTCGCTTTCGAGAACGGCGGCGAGCCGGTGGTGTACATCGGGTCTGCGGACATGATGCACCGCAACCTGGACCGCAGGGTGGAGGCCCTGGTCCAGCTGGCCGCCCCCGATGACATCAACTATGTCCTGGACCTTCTGCGCCGCTACATGACCCCGGAAACTGCAAGCTGGCACCTGGATAACGAAGGGAACTGGTCGCGCCACCACCTGGCCGACGACGGCAGGCCGCTGGAGGACGTTCAGTCCTTCCTGCTGGCGTCACGGCCGCGGCAACGCAGCCTGAGCCGACGGTAGGGGCTGCGGTTTTGCCGAGCGACGCACTCGTAGAAGACCAGACAGACCACCCAGGCGAACCGGTAGCCGTCACGGCTGCCGGGGCGTTGCCGTGGCGCGTCAACAAGGACGCCCTTGAAGTACTGCTGATCCATCGGCCCCGTTACGACGACTGGTCCTGGCCAAAAGGCAAGATTGACGACGGCGAAACCATCCCGGAATGCGCCATCCGCGAGGTGTGGGAGGAAATTGGACTCAGCGCCTCGCTGGGTAGACCCCTGCCGCCCATCCATTATCACGTGGCCAACGGCCTGAAGGTGGTGCATTACTGGGCTGTCAGGGTCAACGGCGACAGGCTGGTTCCGGACGGCAAGGAGGTGGACAGTGTGATGTGGTGCGCCCCGGAAAAGGCGGCCCGGCTGCTGTCCAACCCCTCCGACGTCGAACCCCTCGAATACCTGCGGGACGCCCATGAGCGCGGGGAACTGGACACCTGGCCCCTCTTGGTGGTCCGCCATGCAAAAGCAAAGCCGCGCTCGTCCTGGACCAAGGCCGAAGGTGAACGGCCCCTGGCTGCCACCGGAATGCGCCAGGCCCAGGCGGTGAGCCGGCTGCTTCAGGTGTGGAAGCCGCCGCGGGTTCTCACCAGCCCGTGGCTCCGGTGTGTCGCCACGGTGGCGCCCTATGCCAAGGCAACCGGCGCAAAGGTCAAGCTGGCGGAGGCCCTTACCGAGCACCGGCACGCCCGGAGCCCTAAAAAGACGGCGTCCGTCATCGAATCATTGCTTGATAAGCAACGATCGGTAGTGGTGTGCACCCACCGCCCGGCGTTGCCCACCGTGTTCGGGCAGTTGGCCCGGCACATGCCGAGGGACCTGGCCGCCCTCCTGCCAGCAGAGGAACCGTACCTCTCCCCGGGCGAGGTGGTGGTGTGCCATGTGGCTCCCGGCGGGAAAAACCGGATTGTTGCCGTGGAGCAGTTCAAGCCGTTTGACGATTGACCCCACGCGGTGACGGCCGCTCTTGACCCCGGCAACTTTGTATCAAACACTTAGTACATTGTTGCGCGACTTTTTGGGGGAAAAGTGCCTGATTCCGATCTGGTCAGCCAGTTCAGCAACGTTCCGCCGATGATGGCACTGTGGCCGTTCCTGCTCGCAGCCGGGGTCTATGTGCTGCTCCGGTGGGTGATCCGGGAACCGCGGGGCGGAGCCTCGGCAGCCACGGCCTCCCAACACAGCTTCTGGGTGGGAACCATGGGCTGGCTGGCCAGTTCCCTCCAGCCTGCTGGAAACGCCGGGATCCTCCCCGCCGGTTCCGCGGCGCCGGCCATGACTCCCGGCAGTATTGTTACCGCCCTTGCGTGGCCGGTGCTGGGCTGCCTGGCCGTTCATGCCATCGGCCAATTGAGCTACCCAGGGCCGCGGTTGCCGCGCCGGTTGGCCACGCTGGAGGTACGGCGTGTCCGGGACTTCCTGCCGCGTCCGCTGGCCTGGACTGTGCTGGCGGTCATTGCCGGGGCTGCCCTGCAGATTTTCTGGACGTCAACCCTTCCCGGCTTCGCTCCGGTCCCTTACGGTTCCAGTCCTGACTCCGTGCATGGCCACACCGCTCATGGCGGTGACGGCAGGGTACCCGGCATTGCACTGGCCTCCTACCTCGGCTCTGCCCTCCTGGTCCTGGTTGCAGGAACGTGGCTGGTGCTGCAGCTCATCACGCGGCGCCGGCAGCTCGAACCGCTGAACGCGCGGGAGAATGACCTCCTGCGGACCATTGCCATGAACCGGCTGCTCCGAACCGTGGCCACCATCGCCGCGGGTCTGGCCGCCATCGCAGGCAACCACGCGGCCAGGCCGGAGCCTTCAGCGGGCTCGGGGGCGTGGACGAACGCGGCTGGTGCGGCGGGGCTGGCGGTGCTGCTGGTGATGTGGTGGTGGGCCCCGCCCAAGCTTCCTGGTGCGCGCGATGTGGCCAGGAACCGGGGGCGGCCGGAACGTGCCGCGGCAACCCATCCAGCTACCCGGCTTTCGGTGTCCCTGGGCGCGGCGCTGGGACTTGCCGGCCTGGTTCCCGCCGTCGTGGCGCTGATCATCCCGGGAGTGGTGACGGGGCAGCCGGCCCTGGTAGTGGCAGTGTCTGCCGCGTCGGTCCTGGTGGCCGCCGCAGCGGGAGAACTGCTGATGCACCGCAACTATGGAGCGCGGGGGGCACCCCGCACCTGGCCGCGGCAGCCTGTCAGCCCGTTACTGCTCAGCACCGGAATCGCGGCACTCGCCGTGCTGGTGGTGGTGATTGTGCTCACGGGTGTTGCCGAAGCAGCTTTGGGGGTACCGCCGTCGTGGCCCGGCACCGTCTGGGCAGGGGCAGCCGTGGCGGTCCTTTCCGCCCTGCCCTTGACGGCAGCCCGCGTCCGGCACGGTATCCCGGCCGCAGTGCCAGGCCTGGATGCCGCGCTCCGCGCCATCACCGTGCATCGGGTGGTTCGAGGACTCGCTGCCTGTTTCACTGTGCAGGCCGGGGTACTGCTGCTGTCCGCCGCCCCGGCTGTCAGGAGGGCCCTGAACCTGAACCCCGCGGCATGGGCCGGCTTTTGGGACATGGCGTCCGCCGTCGGCGCCCTGCTTGCTGCGGCAGGAGTGGTGATCGCGGCCATCCCCGTGCGCGGTTTTGCCCGTACCGCTCCCCCTGTCAGCCGTCCCGTGGGGCAACCGGCCCGATGAGCGCCGGGATTTTTGTAGACCTCCGCTCGGCTGTCCCGCCCTACGAGCAGATCCGTTCGCAGATCAACTCCCTGGTGGCTGTGGGTGCCCTCGCACCCGGCAGCCGCCTGCCCACGGTCCGGAGTCTCGCAGCGGATCTCGGGATCGCAGCCGGCACTGTAGCCCGGGCCTACAAGGAACTGGAGGCCGCGGGACTTGTTGAAGCCCGACGGCGGGGAGGCACCATTGTCAGCGGCCCGCACGCGGGCAGCCCCGGCACGCAAGGGTTGGTTCCCGAGGCGGTGACAGCCGCCGTCGGGCATTTCATTGAGGTGGGCCGGGAGGCGCAGCTGAGCGACGAACTGCTGCTGGACCTGCTCCGCAGCCGGCTGGGACAGGACTGGACTTGATGGACAATCCGGAGGCCGGCCCAGTACGGACTTGGTTCCTCCCGTCAGTCCTGCTGGTGCTGGCCACGGCTGTTTATGGTGCCATTCTCTACCCGGCAAT
This sequence comes from Pseudarthrobacter sp. NPDC058329, assembly GCF_042879835.1. Lineage (NCBI taxonomy): Bacteria > Bacillati > Actinomycetota > Actinomycetes > Micrococcales > Micrococcaceae > Pseudarthrobacter > Pseudarthrobacter sp. NPDC058329. The sequence continues at coordinate 77,069 of NZ_JBHVZR010000001.1, read as the reverse complement.
GGCTGATCCAATCCCGGTCCATTGGGACGGCAGCGGCTCCGCCGACCGGTACGCCGCCAAGACGGTGGGTGCTGTATTCGCCCAGCTGATGGTTGCCCTGGGAATTGTCGTCTTCCTTTGGCTGCTGCACAAGTTCGTCCCGGTCCGGATGCTGCGACACGGGGAAACCGACCACGCACAGGCCTGCCGTGAGGCTGCAGCCGGGAAGAAGGTCCTGGCGGACTTCGCTCCCGCGGTTGCCGTCCTCTTCTCCTGGCTCAGCCTGCGGGGATGGCTGGGCCTGGCCGGACCGTGGACACTTTGGCTGCCGTTCGCGTTGGTGGTGCTGTTCACCGTGCTGCTGGTGATCCGCGTCCTTTCGGTCGCCCTCGCGCCGCCGTCACCAACTCCGCCTAAGATGCCCCCGGCGGATAGACTCTAGGCGTGAGCATTCCAACTCCTTATGAAGACCTCCTTCGTGATGTCCTGGCGTCCGGCACGCACAAATCCGACCGTACCGGGACCGGAACCACCAGCGTTTTCGGCCGCCAAATGCGCTTTGACCTGACGAAAAGCTTCCCGCTGATCACCACCAAGCGCGTCCATTTCAAGTCCGTGGCAGTTGAGCTCCTGTGGTTCCTGCGCGGCGAAACCAATGTGAAGTGGATGCAGGACCAGGGCGTCACCATCTGGAACGAGTGGGCCGACGCGGACGGTGACCTGGGACCCGTCTATGGCGTCCAGTGGCGCAGCTGGCCCACCCCCGACGGCGGCCACATCGACCAGGTCGCCGAACTCATCGAGAACCTCAAGTCCAACCCGGACTCCCGCCGGCACATCGTCTCGGCGTGGAATGTCTCCGAACTGCACGACATGGCCCTACCGCCGTGTCACGCTTTTTTCCAGTTCTACGTGGCGGACGGCAAACTCTCCTGCCAGCTGTACCAGCGCTCCGCGGACATGTTCCTGGGTGTCCCCTTCAACATCGCCTCGTACGCCCTGCTCACCTGCATGGTGGCCCAGCAGGTGGGACTGGAGCCGGGCGAGTTCGTCTGGACCGGCGGCGACGTGCACATTTACGAGAACCACATGGACCAGGTCCTCAAGCAGCTGGACCGGGAACCGTACGAGTACCCGCAGCTGAAGATCATCCGGAAGCCATCCTCGATCTTCGACTACACGCTGGAGGATTTTGAAGTGGTGGGCTACCAGCACCACCCCACGATCAAGGCTCCGATCGCCGTATGAGCACGGAGAATTTCACAGATCCGCAGTCCTTCACGGAAGAGCTGGCGGCGTCGGTCACCGGTGTGGGCCTGGTGTGGGCGCAGACCCCGGACGGCGTCATTGGCAAGGACGGCGATATGCCCTGGAACCTGCCCGAGGACCTGAAGCACTTCACCCGGCTGACCATGGGCCACCCCGTGGTGATGGGACGCAAAACCTGGTTGTCCTTTCCCGAGAAGTACCGCCCCCTGCCGGGCCGCACCAACATTGTGATCACCCGGCAGAAAAGCTGGGCCGGGACACACGAGGCGGAGGGCGCCGTCGTGGTTCCTTCCCTTGATGACGCGTTGCTTGAGTCCCAGTTCGTCGACGGCGGGGAAACCGTCTGGATCCTGGGCGGCGGCGAGATTTTCCGCCAGTCCACCGAGCTCGCCAACGTCGCGGTGGTCACCACCATCGACGTTGATGCCGACGGCGACACTTTCGCCCCCGAGCTTGGCACCAGTTGGGAAGCTGCCGCCTCCGTCCCGCCGGACGGCTGGATGACGGCTGCCAACGGCACACGTTATAGATTCACCAAGTGGTCAAGGACTGAGGGCTAGAAATGTTGAAGAAACCGGAAACCCTCTTTGTGCTGGGCTACATGCTGCTCCCGCTGCTGGCGCTCCTGTCCGCCATTGTGGGGTTCACCATGATCCTGGGCGGCAACAAGATCGCCGGGGCCATCGTGCTGGTGGTGGTGACGCAGGCGTTTGCCTTTGGCGCGTTCTTTGCCCTGCGTGCCCGGAAGGCCGCCGTGCTGGAGGAAACCGACCGGGGCTAGCCTGTTCAACTGACGACGGGGGCATGGGGAGGCCACCCCATCGCGGCGCCCGCGGTTCCGCTATTAGAGTTGGGCGGGCAGGCGAACATGTGCTGCAGAGACATTTGGGGGAAGGTGCGTTGTGGCAGGAAATTTGTGGGGCGCCGACGTCGCTGGGCTCCGGACGCTGGCGAAGCAGTTCGGCAAAGCTTCCGACACCTTGATCCAGCAGTCAGCACTGCTGAGCAACCAAATCAACAACAACCCTTCGTGGAAAGGCCAGGACGCCGCCTCGTTCCGCGCCGACTGGAACGGCACCCACCGGGCATTCATTCAGCAGACGGCTTCCGCGCTCAAGCAGGAGTCCACAAGGCTGCTGGCGAACGCCGATGAGCAGGAGAAGGCTAGCAACGGAGCCCCTGGATCCGGCATCGGTCCCTTTCCTGGCGGGTCCGGACCCGGTTCGAAGGAGAATCCATGGGGCCCCGACTGGCTGGCAAAGGGCTCGCCGTTCAGGGACGTCTGGGGCTTCCGGGGAGTAGGGAAAGCAGCCCTGGATCTGCCCAAGAATGTCTTTGGTCTGTCCACGATGGCTTCCAAGGGCATGGACAACTTCACTGATGCTGCCCGTTGGGCCAAGCTCCCGGCCAATAGCGTCACCTATAACTTGTTGGATTCAGGCACAGATCTTCTCGGGCTCAAGAATCTCCACAAATACGTCCCGGCCCTCAACCAGTTCGGCGGAGTTTTCAAGGAAAGCGAGTGGCTGTTCAAAGGCCAGGGCCCGGTCCTGGAAGGCCTCGGGAAGGGCGGTCTTGGCCGTGGCCTTGGTTGGGCGGGCGTCGGATTGAACGCATTTGACGCTGCCAGGTATCTGGCGGAGGGCAAAACCGGTGATTTTGCCTGGTCAAGCGCCAAGGCCGCCCTCGGCGTCGCGTGTTTCCTTCCGCCGCCGGTCGGAATAGTCTGTACCGCAGCCAGCGCGGCGATCACGATCTATGAGATCCCTGCGGTCAAGGAATTCGTGAACGGGGCAGCCAGCAACGTCGCGGATTCTGTGACCAGAGCCGTGAAGGATCCTGGGAAATTCGTTGAAGACACTGGCAAGAATCTGGCCGACCTCGGCAAAGGCGCCGCCAACTTCCTCGGCTTCGGCTAGAACAATTGAAGGGTAACCTCTTGACAACCAGCATCGAGTCCACCGAATCGCGCGACACGGCGGTGGGCTTCGGCTTCGCCGAAATCGCCTACCTGATCAGAAGGTTCGACACCGACGCGGCAAGGAAATCCGCTCAGGTACTGCGCTTGGAAGAGGAAGCCTCGTCCGATCCGATCTGCATCGCCGGAGGATCCTCGCTCCTGGGGAGGGGCTTTGCCCGCGTTGACGACGACCTTGAACTCGAAGGGCCGGCAGTGCCCGCCGCGTACGCCTTGTCCAAAGCCAGTCTGTGGACTGAAATCAGTCTGGTTGATGGTGAAAAAACGGACACTGTGGTGCACGTGGAGTCCGACCAGGTCTCCCTGCTGCTGCAGCCGAGAACCCTCAGCACGTGGTTCATGTTCGCCCAGGACCCCAACGTTGAAGGAGCGGACGCCGAACTCTTCATCATCGAGGAACACATCCGAAACCACCCCGAGGGCTCTGCGTTCATCCGTTCCAAGACAATGGACAGCGAAGACCACCTCCTGATACGTCCTGACGGTGCCGGCTGGGCGGTTGCAAAAGTGCTCGATCCCACAACGGACGTCGAGGAAACAACCGGCCTGGACACCGCCGGACTGCTGGCTCGCATCCGGATGACCAGAGGGGGAACCCGATGAGCAACGAGACACCGGAACCGGGCCGGCCGTCCCGGCGCAAAGGCTATTACAAGCGCCAGATAGAACTGGAAGCCGCGAAGCAGGGACTCACGGTTGAGGAATACGGCGTCTATAAGGGCTCCACCGGCAGTGCCATTAAGCCGATTACTTCGGCAGGCGGCCTGCTCTTCCTTGCCATCCTGATTTCACTGTTCTCCGCCGGAGTTGTGGGTGGCATGATCGTGCTCCTGAGCGGCGAAGGAGTCACCAACTGGGTGGAATTTACCATCAGCTGTGCGATCGTACTTTTTGTGGTGCCCACCTCCTGGGCCTACTACCTGAAGGAACGCAAGGCGGCACGCCTCCGCAAAGCGGCCGGAAAAACTCTTCAGCCCCCAACACGCCGTTCAAGCAGGACTGACTGGTAGCTTCCCACCGCCCTGCAGCCACCCGCCCTCCTGCGGTAGGCAGGAAGCTGACTGCCCGCAGTGACGTAACCGACTGCGCTGTGCCGGTTCCGAAGTCTAAACTGTACGAATGACTACAGCAGCTACCCCTTCCGTCGGCCTGGTCGGATGGCGCGGCATGGTCGGTTCCGTCCTGATGCAGCGCATGCAGGACGAGGGCGACTTCGCCAACATCAACCCGGTGTTCTTCTCTACCTCCAACGCGGGAGGTGCCTCGCCTTCCTTCGCTGCGGGCGCCGGCAAGCTTGAAAACGCGTTCGACGTCGACACGCTGGCCAAGCTGCCCATTATCGTCACCGCCCAGGGCGGCGACTACACCAAGCAGGTCCACGGCGAGCTGCGCAGCCGCGGCTGGGACGGCCTCTGGATCGACGCCGCCTCCACCTTGCGCATGAATGACGATTCCATCATCGTTCTGGATCCCATCAACCGCGACGTCATCGACAAGGGCCTGGTCAACGGGACCAAGGACTTCATCGGCGGCAATTGCACCGTGTCCTGCATGCTCATGGGCCTCGGCGGGTTGTTCAAAAACAACCTGGTCGAGTGGGGCACCTCCATGACTTACCAGGCGGCCTCCGGCGGCGGCGCCCGGCACATGCGCGAGCTCCTCAGCCAGTTCGGCACGCTCAACGCAGAGGTTGGCACGGAACTGAACGACCCGGCGTCGGCCATCCTGGACATCGACCGCAAGGTCCTGGCGCACCAGCGCACGGACATCGACGCCACCCAGTTCGGCGTCCCGCTGGCCGGCTCCCTGATTCCCTGGATCGACGCGGACCTGGGCAACGGGCAGTCCAAGGAAGAGTGGAAGGCCGGGGTTGAAACCAACAAAATCCTCGGCACCTCCGAGCAGGACCACGTGATCATGGACGGCCTCTGTATCCGGATCGGTGCGATGCGCTCCCACTCGCAGGCGCTCACCCTCAAGCTTCGCGAGGACCTGTCCGTGGCCGAGATCGAGAAGCTGCTGGACGGGGACAACGAGTGGGCCAAGGTGGTTCCCAACACCAAGGAAGCGTCCATGGCCGAGCTGACCCCCGTGGCGGCGTCGGGCACCCTGGACATCCCGGTGGGCCGCATCCGCAAGCTCGAGATGGGCCCGCAGTACATCAGCGCCTTCACCGTGGGCGACCAGCTCCTCTGGGGCGCCGCCGAGCCGCTGCGCCGCATGCTCAACATCGCCACCGGGAACCTGTAGCCACCCGCTGCTCAAGAGCGGCCCTGCCGCGCATGACCGCTGCTGCCCAGCACCGGTCATGCGGGGCAGGGCCGCTTTTGCTTTTAGGCATCTGCGCCCGCCATAAGTGAGCGTTAGTCGAAAGGCCGCGGTAAATGAGAGAGCGTCAGTCGAAAGGCCGCGGTAAATGAGAGAGCGTCAGAGGTCAGGCGCCTAGGAACGCCTGGTACCGCCGGGCGGCACGGGCGAAGGCGGCCCGGGCCGTGGCCCCGAGGGGCTTGGTCCCGTCAAAGAGGTCGGGTACGACGGCGGCACGCGCCCCTGAGCCTTCCCGCGCCCACGTGCCGATCACCTCTCCCCCGGCCACCACGGTCTTCTTGAAGACGCCGTTGCCCCCGGGAACGATCCTGTTGAAGTACTCCGGTTTCAGGACCAGGCTCCGGTCCGTGTAGCCAAGCACAAATTCGTCGAAGCCGGGCAGCAGGAGGACGGACCGCTGGCCGGGGACACGGTCGTCGAGCAGTGACGCCGTCTCCGCGGACATCCAATAGCTGGTCCCGCCGAATTCCAGTTCCACCAACTGGTCTTTGACGTCCTCGAAAGCCGCACGGACATCCGTCAGCGGAAGCTGCGTCCACCAGGCGAAGTCCCGGATGGTCGCCGGGCCGTGGCTCCGGAAGTAGCGCAACAGGAACTCCGCAACCGCTTCCTCCCGGGCGGGCCGCCGCGACACCGGGATCCAGCTCTGAAAGTCCACAAGCAGCTGCTGGTTCCCGGCCAGCGGCCCCTGCACGAGCCACCCGTGCCTGCACAACGTCCCCAGGATGTGGATGCCCCGCTGGCCCTGGGTCGCCTGACCGGCGGCGTCGAAAACCTGGAAAAGCTCCGCGCGGCTGACCGCCCCACCGCCGGCAACCCGTTCCAGGGCGAGGTCGCGGGACTTCTCTATGTCCGGCCATGTGATGCCCAGTTCGCGGTGCCGGGACGCGATGCTCTTCGTGAGCCGCTCCGCGGTGAGGTCCAGCATCCAGTGCAGGTCCTCCGGCGCGACAAGATGCAAGGTACCCCGCATCGGCCACGACCGCACTACAGCACCCGAATCCAGGGCGGACCGGACGTCCGCCAGGCCCGAACCCGGCGCCCTCGAGCCCACGGCCCACAGGGCGGCCTGCAGGTCCTGGGCCTGCATCGCCGTCATCCATCGGACCGTCCCGGCCACGGAGCCGTCGACATCCGGACCCAACCCCCGCGGCGCGGCCGGATACGGCACCAGCCGTTGCGACGCCAGCCGCAGCCTGCCAAGGGTCCGGCGGTCAAGGCGGTTCCGCATCTTTGCAGCCATGGCCCCATCCTATGGTCGGGCCCGGCCCGTCAACATGGCCGGTTAGGGTAGAAGCATGACTTTGGGGAGTTTGTGGCAGTTGCTTGATGCAAAAACGAAGCGGTGGATGGCTGCGGGGACAGTGTCAGTCCTTGCGGGAACAGGCCAGGGGCTGGTCTCCTGGTCCGCATTCCTGGAGAACGGACGGTCGGATCCCCTGCTGCTCCTTCCGTCCCTCGCTTTAAGTCTGGGCGGCGGCTACGCGGTGCTCTTTCCCGGCATCAGCGTGAACCGGAACGGCATGCATCTCTTCCGGAACTGGCACCGGCACGCGCGGGCAGGGAAGGTGCTCTGGGTCCTGTCCCTCGGCATCGCCGCCGGGGGCCTTGTGACCTGCGTGGTGGCTGGCATCGCCAACCCGCTGGCACCGGGCCTGCTCGTCTGGCTGTTTATGGGGCTCTACCTGGCCAGCGCGGGCTGGGCTTCGGCCATGATGGGCCTGGGCAACGCCGCAGCGGGTGAGGCCCTGAACAGAGATCCTGCTGAGGCGCTGGCTACAGTTCGAGGCCGATAAGCAGCGGCTCCGGGTGCAGTTGGATGCCAAAGCGGCGTTCGACGCCGGCACTCACCTCTCGGGCCACCGCCACCACGTCTGCCGCCTTGGCTGAGCCGCGGTTAGTGATGGCCAGGGTGTGCTTGGTGGACAGGGACGCCCGGCCGCCGCTGACACTGCCCGGCTCCAGGCCGAAGCCTTTGGCAAAGCCCGCCTGGTCGATCAGCCATGCGGCCGAGAGCTTCACCAGGCCGTCCTGGCCGGCAGGGTAGCGGGGCGCCCCCTCGGGAAGCGCCGCAGCGACGTCGGCCGGGACAATGGGGTTGGTGAAGAATGAACCGGTGGAGTAGGTGTCGCGGTCCGTAGGGTCCAGCACCATGCCCTTGGACGCCCGCAAGCGCAGTACTTCCCGGCGGACGTCCGTGGAGTAGGCGCGCTTCCCCTGCTCCACTCCCAATGTGCGGGCAAGCTCTGCGTACCGGATGGGAGCACTCATCCGCCCGATCGGCAGCTGGAATTCAACCGTCAGCACCACATAGCGGGGCGAGCCGTTGACGGTGGTCTGTTTAAGGATGGAGTCCCGGTAACCGAAGTTCAGCTCCGAGTTGGTGAACGTTTTTACGGCGTTCTGCTGGCGGTCCCAGGTCCGAACCGCGGCGATGGTCTGCGAAACGTCCGAACCGTAGGCGCCGACGTTCTGCACCGGAGTTGCCCCGGTGGAGCCCGGGATGCCTGCAAGGGCCTCGACCCCGGACCAGGCGTGCAGGACCGCGTGATCCACCAGCTTGTCCCAGTTGTGGCCGGCCTGCACCACCAGGGCCACGCCGCCGCAGGAGTCCTCTGCGTTGACGGTGAAGCCCTCTGAGGCGATCTTAACCACTGTGCCGGGGAACCCGTCGTCGGAAATCAGCAGGTTGGAGCCGCCGCTGATGATCAGCAGCGGCTCACCGGCTGCGTCCGCGGCGCGGACGGCGTCAATGATTTCAGCCTCGGTGCGGGCCTCGATGAAGGAGCCCGCTGGGCCTCCGACGGCGGCCGTGGTCAGCTGGGAAAGCAGGGTGGAAGTCACCAGACAACACTATCGAAGAAAGTGGGTCCGCTTCCGTGCTCAGCTGAGCCGGACGACTGCCTGGGCTTTCATCAGGACTTTTTGCCCGGCGAAAACTACGGTGAGGTCAACACGGGCGGTGCCGGCATCGGCGTCGAGCTTTCCAATGGTGCCGCTGACCTCGATGGTGGCGCCGGGCTCAGCGGTGCCGGTGGTGTCGGTGACCAGGACTGGCTTGGTGAAGCGGGTCTGGAAGTCCACAACGGCGGCCGGGTCGCCTGCCCAGTCGGTGACCAGCTGCACGGCAGAGCCCATGGTGAACATGCCGTGCGCGATGACGCCGGGCAGTTCCACGCCGGTGGCGAAGGCTTCGTTCCAGTGGATGGGGTTGAAGTCGCCGGAGGCGCCGGCGTACTTGACCAGGTCCGTGCGGGTGACCTCGATGGTGCGGGAGCCGATTTCCTGGCCGGCGGTGAGTTCGTTGAAGGTGGGGCTCATGGTTACTGTCCCTCTCCGCGGACCAGGATGGATGACGTGGTGGTGGTGACCGGTTCCCTGGAATCGTCAGAACCGAGAGCGAAAATTTCCGAACGTGTGGTGATCATGGCTCCGCCGCCCATGGCCCTGACGCCGTCCACGTGGAGTTCCGCCACCAGGCGGTCGCCGGCGAGGATGGCCCGGTGGTGGATGAAGCGCTGGTCGGCGTGGACCACGCGCGAGAAGTCGATACCGGCGTCCGGATCCTCGATTAGCTGGGCGTCGGCGCGCTGGGCGATGATGATGGCGAACGTCGGAGGTGCAACGAGGTCCGTGTGCCCAAGGGCCTTGGCAGCCTCGACGTCGAAGTGCGCAGGGTGGGTTGCTTTGACGGCGCGGGCGAACTCGCGGATTTTCTCGCGGCCGACGTCGTACACCTCTGCGGCAGGGTAGCTTCGGCCCTGCAGGTCCGGATTGATAGTCATGGGCTCAAGCCTATCGTCCGGCTCCGGAGCGGCCCGAAAGGTTACCGGCGGAGATTCTTGCGGATGCTTTGGCCGCGGACCACGATCCCGGCGATATGCAGGACGAGGCCCAGCCCGATGAGCGGCAGGGACGCGGTCGCGAGGGCGGAGTTGCCGCTGGTGTTCCCCACCAGGTTCAGGATGATGCCGACGGCGATCAGTCCCATCGCGCTGAAGACCAGGACCTTGTAGCGGGTGGGCGCGGTGGCCCAGAATTCGTTCAGCACCCTGCCAGTCTACCGGGGTGCCTCCGCGTAAGGGCCGCCCCGTGTGCACGCCGACTCAGAACAGCGCTTCCTGGACGGCGGGAACCTCTGAGCTGTAGGTGCCAAGTTCGATGGTGCGGCCCTTGAGCCGGCCAAGGTCCACGACGAACTCCAGGCCGGCGTCATCGAGGGCCGCGAGCACAAAGCTGCCGCAGACGGACCGGATGGTGAACCCGTGCTGACCCGAATCCAGCGCGTGCGGGTAGGAGTGCCGGGCGGTGGCGGAGCACAGCCGTTCCGCCAGTGCAGGCCTGTTCCAGCCTTCGTCCACCACCTCGAAACCGTCTTCGCCTGACGCTGAAATGACCCGGCGCGCGGTGGCTGCGAGGGCCGCGTTATGGGCGGTGAGCCGGCCTGCGGAAGCCGGGGCGGCCAGGGCGGCGGCCTTTGCGGCAGACCGCACCTGCTGCGGAAGCCCGCCGTCGCGCGTTACCAGATCCTCGAGGACGCGCACTACCCGACCGTCCGCCGCGCGGGCAACGTAGCTTGCCGCCACGGCGCCCTGTTCGGCGAGCCGCTGCCACTTTCGAAGATCCGCCGCCGTGCCTACCTTGCTCACCCCGTTGGCGAAGGTGGCCACGTAAAGCCAGTGCGGCTGCATCAGGTAGCTGCGCAGCCCGGGCGGCACACGGCCGCCCCGGTGGAAGTCGTGCATCAGCCGGAAGTCGTCCGCCACAAAGCACCGTCCGCACTGGTTCCCGCGGTCCGCCGGTGACCGCCCGGCGCACAGGACGTGGTCGCGGCGGGCGGGGCCGTGCACGAGGTGGTGGCCAAGGCATGACTTCCCCTCGGCGGCGAGCCGAAAACCCAGCCGGATGCCGCCGTCGAGCGCTGCCTCCCGGAAGGTGCCATCCGACGCCTGCAGCCGCAGCACGGGGCGGGCCGCCGGCGTCGCAGGCCAAAAGACCCCGTGGACCAGATATCGGGTATCGGTCACGGGGTCTCCTGAAGTGAAACGTGCGGGTGCTACAGCGCGGGCTGCACCCCAAAGGCTACCGCGAGCTTCATGATCTTCTCGGCGCGGCCCAGGCGGGGCAGGTCGGAACCGTCACGGATGACGCGGCCGTTGGCTTCGAAGTCATTCATGAAGTCGGTGGCCCAGGCGACGTCGGACGGCGTGGGGCTGATGACCTCGTTGATGACGGGGGTCTGGTCGATGGCGAGGCACAGTTTGCCGGTCATGCCCATCATCACGGTAATCCCGGTCTGCTCGCGCAGGATGGGGTGGCTGGTGCCGACGGTTGGGCCGTCGATGGGGCCCGGCAGGTTGCCGACGCGGCTGGCCACGACCAGTTTGGCGCGCGGGTAGGCCATGGCCTCGGCGGTGGCGGCCATACCGGTGTCGCGGCGGAAATCACCGGAGCCGAAGGCCAGCCGGAACGCGCCCTGCGCCTTGGCGATCTGGTTGGCTTCCTCGATGCCGACGGCGGATTCCACCAGCGGGATGACGGGGGTCTTGCCGTCCATGCGGTGGAAGCTCTCGGTGACCTGGTCCGCGGATTCGGTCTTGGCGAGCATCACGCCGAGCAGGCCGGGGGTGCCGCGGAGGCCGGCGAGGTCGTCCGCCCAGAAGCGACTGGTGGCGTCATTAATGCGGACCCAGGCCTTGCCGCCGCCGGTCAGCCAGTCCACCACGTTGCTCCGGGCCTGGTCCTTCTGCGAGGGGTCCACCGCATCTTCAATGTCCAGGATGATCGAATCCGCGCGGGACACGGCCGACTGGTCAAAAAGCTCAGTCTTCATGGCATTCACAAGGAGCCATGAGCGCGCGATTTCTGCTGGGATATTGCGTTCCGGCCTTACGGTCTCGGTGGCGATGGTAGACGTCATGTATCTACCGTATCCGCCCGGCCACCGCGATGCCTCTGAAAAGGGTCCCCGTGTGAGGTTCAATACGAACTAAACGGGTTATGACGGGAGCCCGCGCGGATGCAGGTAGCGGCAAGTGCCGTTGGGCGGCCCCACAAGGACACTTGCCGCTACCTGGTTTGGGTTGGTCAGGGGATATTGCTGCCCCGCGCCGCCACCCAAAGCCGGTACCACTCGGCGCGGTCCATCGCCCGGGCCACGCGGGCAGCGTCAGCGCACGCGCGGATCCGGCCGGGGTTGACCGTTCCGATCACCGGCGCGATGCCTGCAGGGTGCTTCATGAGCCACCCCAGCAGGACGGCCTCCCCCGCGCTTCCATACCTTGCTGCCAGTTCCGCGACCAGGTCCGCGGTGGCGGCTTCGGCAGACGTGGGGCTGTCCTGTTCCGCGCCCGTGTAGAGGCCGCGGGCCAGGGAGCCGTAGGCCTGCAGGGTGATGTTGTGGCGCGTGCAGTACTCCAGGGTGCCGTGCGGGAAGCTGTAGTCCAGGTGCTCGGCATGGTTCACCAGCACCTGGCTTTCCAGCCACGCCCGCTTCAGCAGGCTCATCTCCAGCTGGTTCGCCACCACCGGAGTCTCCAGCCGGTCCTGCAGCGCCTCGATCTGCGCCCCGGACATGTTGGACACACCCAGTTGCCGGACCTTGCCTTCCGCCATCAGCTGGCCGACGGCGGCGGCCACCTCCGCAGGATCCGCCAGAGGGTCCGGGCGGTGCAGCAGGAGGATGTCCACGTAGTCCGTCCGCAACCGCTTCAGGCTTTCGTTGACCCGCCCGAGGATGGCCTCGCCGCTGAGGTCGTAGTGCGTCTGCAGCCCGCGCTCGTTCAGCCTGATGCCGCACTTGGTCTGCAGCCGGATGCGGTCCCGGAGCCCTGGCGTGGCAGCCAGCACCTCGCCGAAGACCGCCTCGGATTTGCCGCTGCGGTAGATGTCCGCGTGGTCAAAAAGCGTGATCCCTGCGTCCAGCGCGGCCTCGACGGCCGCAGCGGCCTCGTCCACGTGCTCGCCGGCGTGCGGCTCGTCTGACCAGCTGCCGCCCAGCCCCATACAGCCATATATCAGTTCCTGCATCAGCCCAGCTCCTGCATCAGGCCGGCCGCCCCCGGGCTCGGGGACCGGCGCGCGGGGATCACCGAAGCCACGCGGTGGTGTTGGCGGGCAGCTTTCCGTCCTCGAGGGGGGCGCTGCTCACCAGGACCGTGCCTGCCGGAAGGTCCACGGCGGTGTCCCCGAAGTTGGTCACGGACTGCCAGCCGTTGGGACGGCGGAAGTGCAGGATGTCAGCCGTACCGGTTTCCACCCACTCCAGCTCCTCATCGGTCTGCAGTTCGCGGCGGAGCTTCAGGGCGGCGCGGTAAAGCTCCAACGTGGAGCCCTGGGTGCCGTCCTGCGCCTGCACGGCGTACTTGCTGAACCAGTCCGGCTGGGGCAGGTGTGCGCCGCCGTCGCCGAAGCCGAAGGAGGTTCCCTCCACCTTCCAAGGCAAGGGAACGCGGCAGCCGTCGCGGCCGATTTCCACGCCCTTGTTGCGGAAGAAGGACGGGTCCTGCCGCTCGGACTCGGGAATGTCGCCAACTTCCTGCAGTCCAAGTTCCTCGCCCTGGTACAGGTACGCGGAGCCGGGAACGGCGAGCATCAGCAGCGTTGCGGCACGGGCACGGCGTTCACCAAGCTCCACGTCCAGCTCCTCCGCAGGGGCACCGGCGAGCAGCCAGTCCTTGCCGTCCTGGCCCTTGGTGTGCTCCTTGCCCTTGGATACCTGGGGTAGGCCGTAGCGGGTGGCGTGGCGGACCACGTCGTGGTTGGAAAAGACCCACGTGGAGGAGGCGCCGGTAGCGGCGGCTTCGCCGAGGTTCCGGGTGATGATTTCGCGGTACTCGGCGCCGTCGAAATCAGCCTGCAGCAGGTCGAAGTTGAAGGCCTGGCCGAGCCCCTCCGGGCTGGCGTAGCGGGCGCGTCGCGTCGCGTGGACCCACGCTTCGGCGACGGCGGTGCGGGGCGGGTTGTACTCGTTGAACACCTCGCGCCATTCGGCGTAGATCTCGTGGACTTCGTCGCGGTCCCAGAAGGGGTGGGTACCGTCGTCGAATCCGTCAACGCCGGTGTTGGCCGCGCTCAGTTCCAGCTTGGACAGCAGTGGCTCGGTGAGGTCCTTGGTGAGCGCATGCGCCACGTCCACGCGGAAGCCGTCCACGCCCCGGTCGGACCAGAAGCGCAGGGTTTTGAGGAAGTCCTCGCGGATTTCCCGGTTGGACCAGTTCAGGTCCGGCTGTTCCTTGGCGAAGATGTGCATGTACCACTGGCCGGGGGTGCCGTCCGGCTCGGTGATGCGCTCCCAGGCCGGACCGCCGAAAACGGAATCCCAGTCCGACGGCGGGAACTCGCCGTTGGGGCCCTTGCCGTCACGGAAAATGTAGCGGTCACGGGCAGGTGATCCCTTGGGCGAGGCGAGCGCTTCCTTGAACCATTCGTGCCGGTCCGATGAGTGGTTCGGGACGATGTCCGCGATCAGCTTGATACCGGCCCCGTGCAGGGCGTGGGCCATCTCGTCGAAGTCGGCCAGCGTTCCCAGTTTGGGGTCGACGTCACGGTAGTCATCCACGTCGTAGCCGCCGTCTGCCAGCGCCGACGGGTAGAACGGGCTCAGCCATACGGCGTCGATTCCCAGCGACTTCAGGTACGGGACTTTGGAGGTGATGCCCTTCAGGTCACCGATGCCATCGCCGTTGGAGTCCGCAAAGCTCCGCGGGTAGATCTGGTACACAGAGGCCTGGCGCCACCAGTTTGGATCGGCCAGGCGGTCGGAAACGGAAAGGGTGGCCAGTGTGGCGGTGGTGGACAAGGGGTGATCCTTTGCTTCTTGTCGACTAACATTTATATTGTTTCTAAATTTAGTTGCCCGATCATTATCTGGCGCGATCCATGGAAAGGTCAACAGCATGTCTGAGACTGCCCCCGCAACTCCCCAGCTGCTGCGCAGGGTCAGCGCGGGTTCAGTCCTGGAGTTCATGCGCTCCTCCGGCGACGTGACGGTCACCGAGGTCATGGAGGCGACGGGACTGACGCGTGCCACGGCCATCTCCGTGTGTGAAGACCTCAAGGGACGGGGCTGGATCCGGGAGCTGGAAAACCAGCGGGCTTTTGGCGGGTACCAGAAGGGCCGCCCTGCCAGGCGCTTCGAGCTGAACGAACGGGCCGGGGTGGTGCTGGGGATGGATGTGGGCATCTCCAAGGCGACGGTGGTGGTGGCGGACCTCCGCGGGAATGCCCTTGGCCGGTCCAGCCTGCCGTTCGCGGAGGTGGAGATTTCCGCCGAGGAGCGCGTCGCCGTCATTGACCGCGCGGCCGTGACGGCCCTGAACAGTGCAGGCGCCTCCCCCCAGTCCGTCCTTGCGGTGTCCGCCGGAATCGCGGCTCCCGTTGACCGATACGGCGACGTGCTGGCGGCCCAGCACTTCTGGGGCCTGTTCGACGTCGGACTGAAGTCGGCGCTGCGCGACCGGCGCGGCTGGACAGTGCTGCTGGAAAACGACGCCAACCTTGCTGCCCTTGGGGACCGCTGGAGGGGCGCCGCCGCGGGAGTCGAGGACGTCGTCGTGATCCTTGCCAGCGAACGCCTGGGTGCGGGGATGCTCGACGGCGGGCGGCTGCTGCACGGCAGCCGGGGCGGCGCCGGCGAGCTGGCGTTCCTCGAACAAGTCCAAGGCGTGGGTGACACCTTCGGCATCGCAAGCCTGGCCAGGACCTGGGCCGCCGAGGCCCTCGCCGGCAAAGCCAGGACATCCCTTCGCACCCACCTGCAGGATGGCGGCGTGGAAGCCCAGCACGTCTTCGCCGCCGCGGCGGGCGGGGATGCCGTTGCCCTGAAGATCCTGGACCGTCTGGCCGACAGGATGGCCAGGGTCATTGGTGCGGTGGCAACGATGCTCAACCCGGAACTTGTGGTCATTGGCGGTGCCGTAGCCAACTCCGCCGGCGTACTGTTGGAACCGATCGCCCGGAAGCTGACGGACTTCACCGCCACGCCGCCGCGCGTGGCGGTATCGCCACTCGGCGACTCGATCGTCACGGTCGGCGCCGTGCGCGCCGCCCTGGACTACGTGGAGAAGAACTCCCTGGACCTGGAACTTGCCCCGGCTGTCAGCTGAACGACTCCAGCGCTGCGGCAACCGGCAGCGAACCGTCGCAGAATTCGATGGTATGGCCGGCCGTCCCGGGCAGGTCCAGCACTGCAGCTGCCACGATGGCAGTGTTGCTGCGCGACGTTCCCCGGTCCCCCTCCCCCGGTTCGGGGTCCACCCGAACCAAGCCGTTACCGGGCTTGTCCGTCAGGGTTCCCGGCCCCAGGACGGTCCACGCGAGGCCGGTACCGCGAAGGTAACCATCAGCGGCGGCCTTGGCCTCGGCGTACGCGAAGAAGCCGTTGCTTTCCGGCACGCCGTGGTCCTTGCGGGCCCCCAGGTAGGACACCATCACGTAGCGGTTCACGCCTGCCTGCGCTGCGGCGTCCATGGAACGGATCGCGGCGTCCCTGTCCACAGCGTACGTGCGGGCCGGGTTTCCGCCGCCCGCGCCGGCTGACCAGACCACGGCGTTGTGACCCTGCAGCGCCGCGGCGAGTTCCGCCGTCGTCGAGTTTTCAACGTCCAGGACCGACGGCGTTGCGCCCGTTTGCGCGACGTCGGGGACATGGTCCGGGTTGCGGATGAACGAGGTGACGCTGTGGCCTTCTTCGGCGAGCAGTCTGGACAGGTGCAGGGCCACTTTGCCGTGGCCGCCGATGATTGCGATTCGGGTCATGGCCCCATTCTGCTCCCCCGCCCCGCGGATGCCACATCCCGGCGCTTCGTTCCCGGGCTTGGATCAGGAGACGGTGCGGTACCGGAGGTACACCACGCCGTTGCGAAACCGCCGCTCTTCCTGGAGGTCCAGGCGGAGGTTCAGTCCGTCCGGCAGGAACCTCAGGCCGCCTCCCACGGCCACCGGGTTGAGGAAAAGCCGGCATTCGTCCACGAGCCCTGCCCGGAGCGCGGTGGCAGCAAGGGTGGCGCCGCCGATGCCGATGCTGCCCTCTGTGCCGGCCTTCATCACCCGGACTGCTTCCGGGTTGAAGGTGCGTTCAATGCGGGTACGGGCTGTGGGGGCATCGGCGAGGGAACCGGAGTAGACAACTTTGTCTGCACCCTGCCAGATCCGTGCGTAGTCCTGAATCACAGGCGGATCCTCCGGGCCGCCCATCGTTTCCCAGACCGACATGACCTGGTACATGCGCCGCCCGAAAAGGTAGGTTCCGGCGTCGCGCTCAAGATCGTTGACGAAGGCGTGGACTTCCTCGTCGGGTGCGCTCCAGTCGAAGTTGCCGGTGCTGTCCGCGACGTAACCGTCCAAGGAGGCGATTCCGGTATAGATGAGCTGCGCCATTGGCCCATTTTGCCCGTGCGGCAGGTCTTTCGGTAGTGGGTGCGGCTCTCCGGGCTTTGTTGCCGCTACGTGCCGGGGCTGGTGCCGGCCGGGGCCGGCCTGTCCCGGACAAGGAATTGCTGGCCCAGGGTCCAGGCGTTCGTAACGGTCCAGTAGATCAGCACACCGATGGGAAAGAGGACCCCGCCCAGCGCGAACACCACCGGAAGGATGTACAACAGCATCTTTTGCTGCCGCATGAAGGGGCTGTCGTCGGACCCTGACGGCACAGTCCGCGCCATCACCAGTTTTTGGGTGAGGAACTGCGCCGCCGTCATGGCAAGGATCATCAGGATGGTCAGCACTGTCACGGCCGCATGGTCACCCACGCCTCCGTGCAGCACGGATGCGGTCAACGAGGCGCCGAAGATGCTGGATTGGTCGAACTGCACCACCTGGTCATGGCTCATTGCGCCAATTCCCTCTCCCTGCGCTGCCCGGGTGCTGATGCCGGACAGGACCTGGAAAAGGGCGAAGAAGAATGGCACCTGGATCAGCATCGGCAGGCAGGCCGAGAAGGGATTAGTCCCGTGCTTTTTATACAACGCCATCTGCTCCTGCGCCATGGACTGGCGGGAAAGCTGGTCCGTTTTGCCCTGGTACTTTTCCTGCAGCGTTTTCAGGTCCGGCTGCAGGAGACGCATCCGGCGTTGTGCACGAACCTGGGCGAGGAACACCGGGATCAGAGCTGCCCGTATGACGAGCACCAGCCCGATGATGGCCAGCGTCCAGGTCCAGCCTTCCGCAGCCGGCATACCGAGGGCCGCCAGTCCATCGTGAAAGGCCACCATGATGACGGACACCAGCCACCTGAACGGCTCCATCACCTCATTCAAGAAGTCCATTCAGTCCCCCACTCCGCTGTTGCTGCAAAAGCTACTATGCCTGCACCGTCCCTGTCATGGAGCCGGCCTTTCTTCCACGTGACCCGGCTGGGAAATGGCCACGTAGCCCTTGGCCAAAATTCGAGTACAGGAGACGGGTGCCCTTGGAAGTATGGGCTGATAGCGTCAGTTACAGCTCGATGGTAGCGCCACCTGCGCCTGCCGTTGAGGTCTGAGAGGGACCAGCGAGGGGACCGGGACATGGAAAAGCGGACGGCGAGCACCAATCCCCCGCTTCCGGCCGTCGCGCTTGGACGCCTTACCGAGCCGGATACCACCGCCGACCGTCTTGTCCGCGACCGCACGGGGCGGGACCGGTACCTGGACCTGCTCCGGGCGGTCGCCCTCACGCGCATCGTCGCGTATCACACTTTTTCCGGTGCAGCCTGGCTGACCCTGGTCTTCCCGTCCATGGGCGTGATGTTCGCCCTCGCGGGTTCCCTCATGGCTCGTTCCCTCGAACGGCCAGCCCTGGGCGTCCTGAAAAGCCGAGCCCGGCGTCTCCTGCTCCCGCTGTGGGTTTACAGCGCCACTGTTGTGCCCCTCATGCTCCTGCAGGGCTGGAGCCCGGAGCAGCAGGAGGGACGTTCCTGGGCGGACATCGTGTTCTGGTTCATCCCCCTGGGAGACGCGCCCTACCCGGATACCATCGGATCCGAGGACGACGTGTTTGGCAACATCTGGGCGCACGAAGCCGGGGTGATCCTCTGGTACATCCGCGCCTACTTCTGGTTCGTGCTGCTGTCACCCCTTCTGCTGGCGGCTTTCCGCCGGGTGCCCTGGATTACGCTGATGGCGCCGCTCGCACTCTTCGTGCCCATCGTCGCCGGCTGGATCACACTGCCCACGTGGGCTGAAAACGGCGTCAGCGACTTCGCAACCTACGGCTCCTGCTGGATCCTCGGGTTCGCCCACTACTCGGGGATGCTGCGCAGGATCCCGGCCTGGACCGTGTTTTCGGCAGGTCCGGTGATCATGGTGCTGGGCCTGCTGTGGGCAGCACCCCAGCTTGCGGACGTGGGGTGGGACATGAACCACGTTTTTGGAGGGAATGGGCTGTACGCCTTTGGGTTCTGCGCGATGCTCCTGTGGATCTCGCCATCCTGGACGTCACTGCCTCGGCCAGTCAGTTTCCTCGACAGGCCACTGACACTCATAAACAACAGGGCAGTCACCATCTACCTGTGGCACACCCTGCTGCTGTCGCAATGCTACACCCTCGTCAACAAGCTCTGGGAAATCGACCTGATGGGCGAAACCATCCCGTGGCTGCTGGACAGTGAATGGCTAATATTCGCCGGCGCCTGGCTGCTCCTTGCCCTCGTGTTCGTGACCGTGGGCTGGGTCGAGGACGTGGCGGCGAAACGGGCGCCACGGCTCTGGCCGGACCGATAACCCGACCTGTCCGTTACGCAGGACTAAAAAAGCCCCCGGATCTGTTGATCCAAGGGGCTTTTCCTGTAGCGGTGGGGAGGCTCGATCTCCCGACCTCACGATTATGAGTCGTGCGCTCTAACCAACTGAGCTACACCGCCACGAATGAGGAAAACCTGTGTCAAGCCGGTCAAAACCGCCTTGACACAGGCCCTCATTCAGAGCCCCCCACCGGAATCGATCCGGTGACCTCGTTCTTACCAAGAACGCGCTCTACCACTGAGCTAGGGGGGCAACGAGTAAATACTCTACCGGAAGATTTCACCACCAACAAATCGGCCCGAAGGCCAGCCGGGAGGCCACGCAACACTTGCATATGGCCTCCCGGTGACCCCTAATTTCCGCGTCATTGCTGGGGTGCGCGGGGGTGAGGGCCGCCGCCGGGAACAGGTCTGCGGATAGTCTTCGCGGCCAATCCCGGGCGCGATGTGTCGAGTCCCACACCCGGTTGAAGTGTTGCGGCAGCTACCGGGACTTCCGGGGCGCGGAAGTCCCGGTAGCTTTCAAGGAACTCCGGTGGTTAAACGCCGGTGGGCCGGCTCGAAAGCCGGCCCACCGGGGAACGCGTCAGACTAGCTGGCGGTTACCACTTGCCCTTGCGGTTGAAGTCGCGCTGTCCGCCCTCGTTGCCGTGGCGGGGCTTGCGGGAGCCGTCGCCGTGGCCGCCGAAGCGGGAGTCACTGGCCTGGCCGCGGCTGGAACCGCTGTCGGCACTGAAGGAACGCTCGCTGTACGAGCGGCCGCCGCGGTCAGCAGAGGAGCGCTCGCCGTCGTTTTTGCGGAAGTCCTTCTTGAACCCGCCTGCGCCCTTGAAGTTGCCCCCACGGTCGCCGCCACGGTTGCCCTGGTAAGAGCCACGGTCGCCGGAGGGCTTCCGACCGTTGTCCAACTCCAGGTGGATCAGCTCGCCGCCGATCCGGGTGCGGGACAGGGCACGCAGCTGCTCGGGGCTTAGGTCCGCCGGAAGCTCCACGAGGGAGTGGTCCGAGCGGATGTCGATGCCGCCGATCTGGGCCGAGGAGATGCCGCCCTCGTTGGCGATGGCGCCCACGATGGAGCCGGGCATAACGCGCTGGCGTCGTCCCACGGCGATCCGGTAGGTGGCATTGCCTTCGGTCAGCGTGCGGGTGGGCCCACGGGAGCCGAAGCCGTCCTTGGAGCGCTCGCGCTTCTGGAACTCGGGAGCTGCGGGCAGCTCCTTGACCAGCAGCGGCTGGCCGCCCTGGGCCATCACGGCAAGGGCAGCTGCGATCTCCGCGGCCGGGACATTGTGCTCTTCCTCGTAGGAGGCAATGAGGTCGCGGAAAGCTGACACGTCCTCGGAAGCGAGGGTCTCTGTGATCTTCTCGGCGAACTTGCCCAGGCGCAGCGTGTTCACTGTCTCCGCGGTGGGCAGGTGCATCTGCTCCACCGGCTGGCGGGTCGCCTTCTCGATGGAACGCAGCAGGTACTTCTCCCGCGGCGTCATGAAGAGGATGGCGTCGCCGGAACGGCCTGCACGGCCGGTGCGGCCGATGCGGTGCACGTAGGACTCGGTGTCATGCGGGATGTCGTAGTTGATCACGTGGCTGATCCGCTCGACGTCAAGGCCTCGGGCCGCGACGTCGGTAGCAACGAGGATGTCGATGCGGCCTTCCTTCAGCGCATCGACGGTGCGCTCGCGCTGCTGCTGCGGGATGTCACCATTGATCGCTGCTGCCTGGAAACCGCGGGACTTCAGCTTGTCAGCCAGGTCCTCCGTAGCCATCTTGGTGCGCACGAAGGCGATAACGCCGTCGAACTCTTCAACCTCGAGGATGCGGGTCATGGCGTCAAGCTTGTGCGGGCCCATGACCTGCAGGTACCGCTGGCGGGTGTTGGCGCCGGTGGTGGTCTTGGACTTGACGGAGATCTCGGCCGGGTTGTTCAGGTACTGCTTGGACATGCGGCGGATCTGGCTCGGCATGGTGGCCGAGAACAGTGCCACCTGGCGGTCCGAGGGCGTCTGCTGGAAAATCTGCTCCACGTCCTCGGCGAAGCCCATGCGCAGCATCTCGTCGGCCTCGTCCAGCACCAGGTACTGAAGCTCGGACAGGTCCAGGGAACCCTTCGAGATGTGGTCGATGACACGGCCCGGAGTACCAACAACAACCTGCGCGCCGCGGCGAAGTCCCGCGAGCTGCGGGCCGTAGGCGGAACCGCCGTACACGGGCAGGACGGTGAAGTCGTCAATGTGCTTGGCGTAGGAGGTGAAGGCCTCGGCTACCTGGAGCGCGAGCTCGCGGGTGGGAGCCAGCACCAGGGCCTGGGTCTTGCGGGACGGGCCGTTGAGGTCGTGGAGCTCGGCCAGGCGGGACAGTGCCGGTACTGCGAATGCTGCAGTCTTACCGGTGCCGGTCTGGGCGAGGCCCACAACGTCCCGGCCTTCAAGCAGCAGCGGGATGGTTGCAGCCTGGATGGGGGACGGCTTTTCGTAGCCGACGTCCTGCAGGGCAGCGAGGACACGGCCGTCAATGCCGAGGTCGGCGAACTTGATGCCCTCTTCTTCGTCGTCCTCGACCTTGGCGGCAGGGGCGGCGGGAGCCTCACCAGCAGCTTCGGCTTCGGTGGGAGCTTCGGCTTCGGTGGGGGCTTCCACGGGAGCTTCGGCTGCCGGAGCGGCGGGCTCTGCTGCGGGAACAGCGGCCTCGGTAAATTCAACAGCGGCAGTTGCAGCTTCGAAGGTGGCGTCGTTTTGATTTTCGGGCATAGGAGAATATTCCTCATCCATAGGGGGCCAGGCGGCACTACCCGAGGTGAGCGGAGCCGCAGTACGTGTGCCGTGGTTGCCGGGCATACATTGACCGGCCGGTCACAGAAGTCCGGCGCTTTCGCAATCCCGTGGCAGGACTTCCCGCTGCATCTCTTGGCTGCTATCCCAGCAGTCTGTACAGCGTTTTCTTTAGCCGGCTCTCCCTATGAAAATGCCCGCATCACAGTTGCGGGCCCCAACACTTACCAGTCCTGCCTCAAGAATTGGGCAGGAAAAAGGGATTTCCGGAGTGGGGGATATTTCAAGTGTAGGGCACGCACCTGTCCCGGGGGTAATTGAGGGCCCGACGACGGCGGTGAGCTTGCGCACATGACTCCCCTCGCCGCTGCCCCAAGCGGGCGGCTAACGCGCCAGCCGCCGCTCCAGCACCTCAAACTTCTGCCCGAACTCAGGCTGCTGCAGGCGGATCTCGCCGTCGGCCTCGGCGTCACGGAGCGCCTCCATGGACTCCAGGTCCGGTTCGCTGAACCACTTGCCCACCGTGACCCCGTGCTTGGGGACGTACAGCCGGTGGATATGGTCCCCAGCCCGGATGGTGCCAACCCGGATCACCCGAAGGTAGGCGCCCACACGGCCTTCGCCGGTGAAACGTTTGACGAACTGCGGCTCCCCCATCCGGCGCTGGAACGTGGCGCAGGGTGTGCGTGGAGAGGTGACCTCCACTTCCAGGTCCAGGCCGATCTTCCAGCGTTCGCCGATCACCGCCCCGGTGGCGTCGATCCCGCCGACGCGCAGGTTTTCGCCGAAAATCCCCGGCGGCAGGTCCCGGCCCAGTTCCTCTGCCCAGAAATCCGCATCCGCCTGGGAATAGGCGTAGATGGCCTGGTCCGGCCCGCCATGATGGACCCGGTTCGCCTGGATGTCACCCTGCAGGCCCAGCTTGTGGACCTTCACCGGGCCGTCCACCGCACGCTTGTCAATGGCGGTCACCCCCACGCTGGAGGCATCCGGCAGGAGCTGGTGGACACGGCAGACGGCGAGCACAGCGGCGGTTTCCATGGCACCAGTGTAAGTATCCGGCGCCGCTCCAGCCCGCGATTCACGCCATGGGGAGTTCTGCCGGGCTGCCTCCTCGCAGCACCGGGCCGCAGGGACTACGCTGATTCGAGGATTGCAATTGGGGGTGCAGCGCTGTGCCCAATTCACGTTATCAACTGAGGGGGACGCCATGGACCCGAATAAGGATCCGGAGCACGATCCAGCCAAGGGCGATGGCCAGCAGGCCGGCCAAGCCCGCGGGTCCGGTGCTGCTCCGGACGGCGGCCCGGCCCAGGACGCCCCCAAGCCTCCCCCGTGGCAGGTCCCCAAACCGGAACTGCGCCCGGAGCTCCTCAACGAACCAGTCACGCCGGTTGACCCCTTCGCCCGGGACCGGGAGAAGCAGCAGACGGAACTGGCGGCACGGAAAAAGCGCTCACAACGGCGGACCGTGGTGGTGGGCCTTGGCGTGACGGCGCTGCTCGCGGGGACCATCACAGCAGTGGTGGCCAGCAACCAGGACGAGCCGGAATACGCGCAGGTGTGCTTCAACGACGACACCGGCGAGCGCGTGGAAGACACCAACTGCAACAGCTCAGCCGGGCGCGCCGGCGGCATCTACGCCTGGTACTTCTACTCGCGCGGGGCGAGCGTTCCCGCCGTCGGGCAGAACCGTTCCACGGCGCCCAACTTCACCAGGACGGTACCCAGCGGGGCAAAGGCGTCCACCGGGTACAGCAACAAGGGCGGAACAGTCAGCAGGGGCGGCTTCGGCAGCAGCTCCAAGGGCGGAAGCACGGGGGGTTAGGCGTGAAGCGGTTGTTGAGCAAGGCCAGGCCCGGGTGGAAGCAGAAAATTGAAGAACAGGGCCTGGTGTTCTCCACCACCACCATGCCTGACGGCCGAAAAATCGAATACTGGAACGAAGCCGCCTACTACGAATTCACCATGGACGAGGTGGAGACCCTCGAAGAAACGGCCGAGGGCATGCACAAGATGTGCCTGGAGGCCGCCCGGTTCCTGGCCACCGGCGCCATGGGACACCTCGGCATCGGGCCGCAGGCCCTGGAGCTTGCGGCCGAGTCGCTTCAGGCCGGGGACGTGGACGTCTACGGCCGGTTCGACTTCATCTACGACGGCCAGGGCGGCCCCGCCAAGATGCTTGAATACAACGCGGATACTCCCACCGGTTTGATCGAGGCCGCCGTGGCCCAGTGGTTCTGGCTGCAGGACGTCTTCCCGGGGAAGGACCAATGGAACGGCATCCATGAAGCGCTGATCCGGCAGTGGAAAAAGATGCAGTTCCGCACCGGCATGAGCACCCTGCACGTGGCGCATTCAGAACTTGAGGAGTCCGGCGAGGACTGGATGACCGCCGCCTACATGCGCGACGTGGCCAGCCAGGCAGGATGGACCACCATCGGCATCAACATGTCCGACATCGGCTGGGACCCCAACCTGAACCGTTTTGTGGACCTGGACAACT
The DNA here is from genome assembly GCF_042879835.1 of Pseudarthrobacter sp. NPDC058329. Lineage (NCBI taxonomy): Bacteria > Bacillati > Actinomycetota > Actinomycetes > Micrococcales > Micrococcaceae > Pseudarthrobacter > Pseudarthrobacter sp. NPDC058329. The sequence continues at coordinate 52,524 of NZ_JBHVZR010000001.1, read as the reverse complement.
TCATGATCAGCACCATGTTCAAGCTGTATCCGTGGGAGCTGATGATGAAGGAACCGTTCGGCCCCCGCCTGCTGGAACGCGCCCATAACCCCCGGTGGGTGGAGCCGGCCTGGAAGATGCTGCTATCCAACAAGGCACTCCTCGCGGCTCTGTGGCACCTGTTCCCACAGCATCCCAACCTGCTTCCGGCGTACCTCAACGAGCCGGGGCCCCTGAAGGAGTGGGTGGCTAAACCCCTGCACGGCCGAGAAGGGGACAACATCAAGATCCACGCCCAGGGCATCAGCCTTGAACAGCCCGGAGGGTACGGCCGTGAAGGCTGGTGCTACCAGCAGTACCATCCGCTGCCCGATTTCGATGGCAACCACCCTGTCCTTGGCCTGTGGGTGGTGGACGGCGAGTCCGTGGGCTGCGGGATCCGGGAATCCGACGGCCCCATCACAGACTATTTCTGCAGGTTCGTGCCCAACACCATAGACGCTGCGGCCCCGCTCACGGCCGCGGCCCATTCAAGCAAAGCAGGTATCGCACTATGAGCCCGGTGACACCATGAGCACAGAAACCACGACGGCGGGAGGGCCAGGCGGCGGGCCAGGCTCCTCGGTTCCGCCCAAGGGGCTCCGCGCCGGAATCCTGGACCTTGGCGACTCCGTCATGCTGGGGCTGGCATCAACGGCCCCGGTGTATTCGCTGGCCGCCACCCTGGGCCTCATAGTCGCCGTGAACGGCAACTACACTCCCCTGATCCTGCTGCTGGGCTTCATTCCCGTCCTGTTCATTGCGTTTGCCTTCCGGGAACTCAACAGCGCCATCCCTGACTGCGGCACCACTTTCACCTGGTCACGGCGGGCTTTCGGGCCCTGGGCAGGATGGCTGGGCGGCTGGGGTGTGGCGCTCGCCGGCATCGTGGTCCTGGCCAACCTCGCACAAGTGGCCGGACAGTATCTGTGGCTCCTGGTGGGTGACGGGTCGCTGGCTGAAAACAAGGTGGTGGTCACCGCAACCGGCGTGCTGTTCATCGCCGTGATGACGCTGGTGAATTACCGGGGCATCCGGCTGGGTGAGCACGTCCAGCGGGTTCTGACGTACGTGCAGTACGTCGCGCTGGGCATCTTTGCGCTGGCCATTGTGGTGCGAATCGTTGGCGGTGCGCCGGAGGGCCAGCCCTTCGATTTTGAGTGGTTCAACCCGGCCGGCGCTTTCGCCGATCCCGGTGCCGTGGTCCACGGAGCGCTGCTGGCGCTGTTTATTTACTGGGGCTGGGACACCTGCCTGGCAGTTAATGAGGAAACCGAAAACCCCTCCAGCACTCCAGGCCGGGGCGCAGTGATCTCCGCGTCCGTCCTGGTGGCCATCTACGTATCAGTCGCACTCCTGGTGATGATGTACGCCACCGTCGGCTCTGAAGGGATCGGCCTGGGCAACGAGGCCAACCAGGACGACGTCTTCCTTGCCATGAAGGACGTGGTGCTGGGACCCTGGGGCTGGCTGATCGTCGTCGCGGTCCTGGCGTCGGTGCTGTCCTCCACCCAGACCACCATCCTGCCGACTGCCCGCGGCACCCTGTCCATGGGAGTACACGGCGCCCTGCCAGCCAAGTTCGGCGAGGTGCACCAGAAGAACCAGACACCCGGCTTTTCCACTAAGGTCATGGGGGCGGCAGCCATTGCCTACTACGTCGCCATGAGCTTCCTGAGCGAAAATCTGCTCTCCGACTCCATCAGCGCCATCAGCCTCTTCATCGCCTTCTACTACGCCCTCACGGGTTACGCCTGCTTCTGGTACTTCCGGAACACACTGCGCCAGTCCACCCGGAACCTGTGGTTCCGGGGAATCCTGCCGCTGCTGGGAGCGCTGCTGCTGACCGCCGCCTTCTTTATCTCGGCTGTACAGATGTGGGATCCGGCGTACGGAGACACGCAGATCTTCGGCGTCGGCGGTGCATTCATCAGCGGCGTGGTGTTGCTTTCCCTCGGTGTGGTGCTGGCGGTGGTCTGCCGGTTCCTGCCCGCCACCCGCGGCTACTTCACGGGCGGACAGCCCGCCTCCGGTACTGTTCAGGGCACGGTTTCGGGCACCGGCAAGCCCTAGGATGCCCACATGACCGATCCTGCTGATCCCTTCGCCGCTGACCTTCCGGATGTCCCGGAAGAACCCGCTATGCCGGATCCCTCAGATGTCCTGGCCCTTAATTCCTTGCTAACCCCGGATGAACTGGCCCTGCGGCAGAAGGTCCGTGACTTCACCGACCAGCGCATCAGGCCGGACGTCGCCGCCTGGTATGAGGAGGCGGTCTTTCCCCTGGATCTGGCCCCGGAACTGGGTGAGCTCGGGGTCCTGGGGATGCACCTGAAGGGCTACGGCTGCCCGGGCCGGTCCGCCGTCGAATACGGCCTGGCCGCGATGGAACTGGAGGCGGGTGATTCCGGAATCCGCACATTCGTTTCGGTGCAGGGTTCGCTGGCCATGACCGCCATCCACACTTGGGGAACAGAGGAGCAGAAGCAGGAGTGGCTCCCCCGCATGGCCGCCGGTGAGATCATCGGATGCTTCGCACTGACCGAGCCCGCGGCAGGTTCGGATCCTTCGTCCATGACCACCTTTGCGCGAAGGGACGGGAGCGGCCCGGGTGCCGGCTGGGTGCTGAACGGCGCCAAGCGCTGGATCGGGCTGGCCTCGGTGGCGGGGGTCATGGTGGTGTGGGCCATGACCGACGACGGCGTGCACGGATTCCTGGTGCCTTCGGGAACACCCGGCATGACCGCCACGCCCATCCGGCAGAAGCTGTCGATGCGTGCCTCCATCCAGTGTGACGTGGTGTTCGACGACGTCCGGCTGGGTCCGGAGGCCCTGCTCCCTGCGGCGCGCGGCCTGCGCGGCCCGTTCACCTGCCTGAACGAAGCACGGTACGGCATCGCCTGGGGTGCCATGGGTGCTGCCCGGGATTCCTACCAGGCAGCACTGGCGTACTCGCAGGAGCGGCTCCAGTTCGGCAAGCCGCTAGCCGGTTACCAGCTGACCCAGGAAAAGCTGGTCAACATGGTGGTGGAGATCCAGAAGGGCACACTGCTGGCGCTGCATTTGGGCCGGCTCAAGGATGCCGGTGTCCTGCGGCCGGAGCAGATCTCGCTGGGCAAGCTGAACAATGTGCGTGAAGCCCTCACGATTGCCCGTGAGGCCCGGTCCGTCCTGGGCGGTAACGGGATAACGCTGGACTACCCGCCGCTGCGGCACGCAGCCAACCTGGAGTCGGTGCGCACCTATGAGGGCACCGACGAAGTCCACACCCTGATCCTCGGCCAGCACATCACCGGCCTAGGCGCCTTCCGCTGAACCACTCGCAATCCAGCCGACGCTTTAGCTTAGGACCTGCAGGAAGCGCCGGACCTCTGCGTTGAACGCTTCCGGCGCCTCAGCAAAAACCAGGTGCCCGGCGCCGGGAATCACCGTAAGCGCTGCTCCCGGAATCTGCCGGTGGAGCCCGCGTGCCACAGGCAGCGGCGAGCGCTGGTCGTCTTCGCCATGGAGCAGGAGGGTGGGAACGGCAACTGTGGGCAGGAGGTCACGGTAGTCGGCGCGCCCGCTTGCGCTGAGTAATGCCCGCAAGCCCGCCGGGTGGACATCACGCATGATGCCGGCAACTTCGGCGACCACCGCAGGATCACTTCCCGCCGTGAACAGGGTGGGCAGCCACTCGGCAACGAACCTTTCCGGCGGCTCCCCGATTTCCGCCTCCACCATGGCAATCCGGCGGTCTACTTCTTCGGGCGGCAGCGACCCGGCCCAGCCGGCATACGCCGACACCAGCACCAACGATGCCGGCACGTCCGGTAACCCCTGTACAACTCCAGCGCCACCATGGAACCCCAGGACACTCCCAACACGTGCGGCTTTACGGCCCCGCCTGTAACTTGCTCGACAAACCCGGCGGCCAGAAGCCCCAGGTCCCGGGCCGACAGGTCAGGGGCAGGATCATCGGACCGGCCGCAACCGGGGGCGTCCCAGGCAATCACGGTGAAGTCGCCGGCGAGGCCTTCCAATTGGTGCCGCCAGATTCTGCTGTCCTCACCGACGCCGTGGAAGAGGACCAGGGGCGGACCGCTGCCCGTCCGCTGGAAGGCAATCCTGATTCCGGCGACCTCAACGGCGTCCATATCCGCGATTCTAGGACAACCGCGGTGGGACGTCAGGCCGAAAAACCGCCGTCGGACTTGATGAGCTGGCCGGAGACCCAGCGGCCGGCGGGTGAGAGCAGGAACGCGACTGTACCGGCGACGTCGGCAGGGGTGCCCAGCCGACCCGTCGGCTGGCGGGACAGGACTGCTGAGCGGACCCCGTCATCCATCCATCCTGTGTCCACCGGGCCGGGGTTCAGGACGTTCGCCGAGATGCCCAGCGGGCCCAGCTCGCGGGCGGCGGCAATCACGATCCTGTCCAGCGCCCCCTTCGACGCGCCGTAGGGAAGGTTGAACGCTGTGTGGTCACTGGTCAGCGCAACGATCGCGCCGCCGTCGTCCGTCACCTGCCGGGCGAAGGCGGCAATCAGCTGCCAGCTTGCCCGCGTGTTGACGGCAAAGTGACGCTCAAAGGACTCCAGGCCGGTGTCCAGGATTCCGGAATCCACGGACTCGGCATGGCTGAGCACCAGGCCCTTTAGCGGCCCGGCCAGCCTCACCGCTTCGGCCAGCAACTGCTCGGCGGTGCCAGGGTCTTCGAGGTCGGCGGGCAGGGTGTGGACGCGCGCGCCGATGGCTTCCAGCTCCGCAGTCAGGCGCACGACGTCGTCCGGCTCGCTTCCCCACGGCATGCGGGCGTCGTAGTCATGCCAGTAAGCCAGGACCAGGTCCCAGCCTTCTGCAGCAAGCTGGCGGGCGATGCCGGCGCCGATCGACGCGAGCCGGCCTGCACCCGTGATCAGTGCGGCGTTCCGGACGGGGCCTTCGGAAGGGGTTTCCATCCGACCAGCGTACTGGCCCGTCCGCTGCGCCCAGGTCAGGCGGAAACCCCCGCGGGGGCGGGCTCCCCGGTGCTGCGGTGCTGCGGTGCTTTCGGATGGTGGCGCTGATGACCGCCGCGATGGTACACATGGCTGCCGCGCCGAACCAGGCATAGGTGTACTGGCCGGTGGCATCCCTGATGGCGCCGGCGCCCAGTGCTGCCGCGGCCGCTCCGAGCTGGTGGGCCGCAAATACCCAGCCGAACACCACGCTGCCGTCCGCGCCGAAGGTTTCCCGGCATATGGCCGCCGTTGGGGGCACCGTGGCCACCCAGTCGAGGCCGTAAATCACCACAAAGACGATCATGCTGGGCTGGACTTCGGCGCTCAGCAGCAGGGGGAGCACCAGCAGGCCGATCCCGCGGAACTGGTAGTAGACGGCCAGCAGGATCCGGGGGTTGAACCGGTCGGTCAGCCAGCCGGAGGCGATGGTGCCCACGATGTCGAAAATACCGACGACGGCGAGCAGTCCCGCTGCTGTAGTCTCAGCCATGCCGTGGTCGTGCGCGGAGGGAATGAAGTGGGTGCCGATCAGGCCGTTGGTGGTGGCGCCGCAGATGGCGAACCCGGCCACCAAAGCCCAGAACGTCCGCACGCGGCTGGCCCTCTTGAGGACCTGCAGCGCACGCACCGCGGCGTTACTGCGGGGACCGGCGTCCGGGGCCGGGGGCGCGGGCAGGGTTCCGCCGGCAGGTGCGCCCTCCCCGTAAGGCAGCACGCCGACGTCGGCCGGGGAGTTCTTGAGGAACTTCAACACCAGCGGGACCACGGCCAGGGCGCCGGCGGCGATCAGCAGTGACGCCTGCCGCCATCCCGGATCCTGGGCCAGCATGGCGATAAACGGCAGGAAAACCAGTTGGCCGGCTGCACTGCCCGCCGTCAGGATGCCGATCACCAGCCCGCGGCTCTTGACGAACCACGTGTTGGCAATGGTGGCGGCGAAGACCAGCGCCATGGAACCGGTGCCGAGCCCGATCAGCAGGCCCCAGGTCAGCAGGATCTGCCATGCCTGGTTCACCAGCACGGTGAGGGCACTGCCAGCACCAATGAGCACCAGCGCGGTTGCGGTTACTGCCCGGATGCCAAACCGCTCCATCAAAGCAGCTGCGAACGGCGCCGTCAGCCCAAAGAGGACCAGGTTGATGCTGACCGCTGCCGACAATACAGTGGTGGACCAGCCGAACTCCTGCTGCAGCGGCACCATCAGGACCCCGGGGGCTGCGCGGAAACCGGCGGCACCCACCAAGGCGAGGAAGGCTACGGCGGCGACGATCCAGGCGGGGTGGAAGCGCCTGGGCCGCGGGTCAGGCGCAGGGACGCCGGCGGACGCGTCGCTGCCAGGTCTGTCGCCAAGGCCGGGGCTGGCTTCCGCACCTGTGGCAGTTCGGTTATCGATCCTGTCGGCGCTCACGCTGCTGCTCCCGTCCCGGCCGCGGCGGTGGCAAGTTCCACCGGGGACGTTGTCCTGGTCTGGCTGTGCCAGCTTGTAGTGGCCGCAGTCAGCCGTTGTCCGCACGCGGTGCAGGTATCCGCGGAGCTGGTGCGCTGCCCGCAGCCGCGGTGAATGACGAACATGTGCGCCTGCTCCGTGGGCGCCGGGAGGTGCTTCTCGGACCAGAGGGTGACCGCATTCAGCACCGGAAGGGCGTCCTCGCCCTTCTCCGTGAGGACGTACTCGCTCCTGGTGCGGCCGCCGTCGTCGTACGCCTTTTTGATGAGCAGCCCTGAGTCCACCAGGCCCGCCAGGCGCCTGGTGAGCACGGAATCGGCCACTTCGAGCCGGGCCTTCATGGCGTCAAAGCGGCCGTTGCCGAAGAACACCTCCCGGAGCACCAGGATGGTCCAGGGATCGCCAAGGATGTCCAGGCCGCGGGCCATGCTGCAGTTGCGCCGGGACCAGTCAGATCGAAGTGCCATACCGGCACCGTACCTGACTTTCTTCAAGAAAGCCAGCTTCCTGAAGTCAGGGGATGGAGGTGAACGCCTGCTCCAGGTCCGCCACCAGGTCCTCCACGTCCTCGATGCCACAGGAGAGGCGGAGCAGGTTCACCGGAACCGCCAGTTCGGTGCCTTTGACCGACGCGTGGGTCATCTCGGACGGGTAGTTCATCAACGATTCAATGCCGCCCAGGGACTCGGCCAGGGTGAACACCGACGTGGATTCAGCAACCTTCCGGGCAGCGGCTTCACCGCCCTTGAACTGCACTGACACCATGCCACCGAAGCTTCGCATCTGCTTCCTGGCAAGCTCGTGCCCGGGATGGGACGGCAGCCCCGGGTACAGGACGGCTTCCACCTCGGGGCGTTCCAACAGCCATTCCGCCACGGCCTGGCCATTGAGGCTGTGCCGGTCCATCCGCACGCCAAGTGTCTTCAGGCCGCGCGTGGTGAGGAAGGCATCCATCGGCCCCGAAACAGCGCCCACGGCAAACTGCACAAAACCGATTTTTTCGGCCAGCTCAGCGTCCTTGACCACCACGGCCCCGCCCACCACGTCCGAATGCCCGCCGATGTACTTGGTGGTGGAGTGCACCACGATGTCCGCGCCCAGCGCCAGCGGCGTCTGCAGGTAGGGCGACGCGAAGGTGTTGTCCACCACCAGGAGGGCACCGGCGTCGTGGGCCACCGCGGCGAGCGCCTCGATGTCGGTGATCTTCATCAGCGGGTTGGACGGTGTTTCCACCCAGACGAAGCGGGTCTTGTTGGCGGCAACTGCCTTGGTGACGGCGTCGAGGTCGGCCATGTCCACCGGGGTGTTGCCGATCCCCCAGCCGCCCAGTACCCGGCTGATCAGCCGGTAGGTTCCGCCGTAGGCGTCGTTGCCCAGCACAATATGGTCGCCGGGCCGGGTCAGCGCCCGGATGAGCGAGTCCTCAGCCGCCAGCCCGGAACTGAAGCTGTAGGCGGAGGTTCCGCCTTCCAGCGCGGCGAGCTGTTCCTGCAGTGCGTCCCTCGTGGGATTGCCGCCGCGGCCGTATTCATAGCCGTCGCGGAGTCCGCCGATGCCGTCCTGCGCGTAGGTGGAGCTGAAGTGCAGCGGCGGCACCACCGCACCGGTGCGGGGCTCGAAGGCCTGGCCGGCGTGGACGGCGCGGGTGTTGAAACCTTGGTTCTGCGAGGCGGACATAATGCTCCTTGTGTCGGGGGAAGCAGGTCAGTTGCTGAGGTAGGCCAGGAGGTCGTGGCGGGTGAGGATGCCTACGGGTGCGCCCACGAACGTGACCATCACGGTGTCCACATCCGAGAGCAGCTCCCGGGCGGCCGAGATGGTTTCGAGCGAGCCGATGACCGGCAGCTTCGGGCCCATGTGCTCGGAAATCTTGTCCGTGAGCTTGGCCTCGCCGCGGAACAGCTTGGCCGTGAGGGTGCGCTCATCCACTGCGCCGAGCACCTCGCCCATCACCACCGGAGGCTCCTGGGACAGGACCGGGATGTGGCTGACGCCGAACTCATTCATGATGTTGATGACGTCGCGGACGGACTCGTTCGGGTGGATGTGCACCAGGTCCGGCAGCTCGCCGTTCTTGGAACTGATGACCTCGCCCACCGAGGTCTCCTCGCCGCCCGACAGGAAACCGTAGGACCGCATCCACTGGTCATTGAAGATTTTGGCCAGGTAACCGCGGCCTGAGTCGGGAAGGATCACGACGACGACGGCTGACTCGGGCAGGCCCCGCGCCGCCTGCAGCGCGGCCACCACGGCCATGCCCGAGGATCCACCCACCAGCAGGCCCTCCTCGCGGGCGAGGCGGCGCGTCATGGCGAACGAGTCGGCGTCGGTAACGGCGATGACCTGGTCCGGGACGGACTTGTCGTAGTTCGCCGGCCACATGTCCTCCCCCACGCCTTCGACGAAGTAGGGGCGCCCGGTGCCGCCCGAGTAGACCGAGCCTTCCGGGTCTGCACCGATGATCCGGACCACCCCGCCGTCGGACGCCGGCCGGTCAGCCGAGACTTCCTTGAGGTACCGGCCTGTGCCGGTGATGGTGCCGCCGGTGCCGGCGCCGATGATGCAGTGGGTGATCCTGCCGTCGGTATCACGCCAGATCTCCGGGCCGGTGGTCAGGTAGTGGCTGCCGGGCGCTGCGGGGTTGGAGAACTGGTCCGGCTTGTACGCACCCGGCGTCTCCCGGACCAGCCGGTCCGAGACGCCGTAGTAGCTTTGCGGGCTGTCCGGCGGCACGGCGGTAGGCGTCACCACCACTTCGGCTCCGTAGGCTTCAAGGACGGCGCGTTTGTCCTCGCCCACCTTGTCCGGCACCACAAAGATGCACTTATAGCCCTTTTGCTGGGCCACCAGCGCCAGGCCCACGCCCGTATTGCCGGAGGTGGGTTCAATGATGGTGCCGCCGGGCTTCAGCCTGCCGTCCCGCTCGGCATCTTCAATCATCTTGACCGCGATGCGGTCCTTGATGGAGCCGCCCGGGTTCACGTACTCCAGTTTGACCAGGACTGTGGCTTTGATGCCCTCCGTCACGTGGTTGAGCTTGATGAGCGGGGTATTGCCGATGAGGTCCAGGACGGACTGGGCGTACTTCATGAGTACAAAGCTACCGCTTTCGCAGGCGCCGGCCCCCGCCGTTCAGCTCCCGGCCGAGGAATCTGTCTGCCAGAGGCCCATGATGTTGCCTTCGGTGTCCTTGAAATAGGCGTAATACCCCATGCCGGGAACGGCATCCTTCGCCTGGGCCACCGACCCGCCAGCGGATTCGACCTGCGCCAGGGCGGCGTCCAGGTCCTCCACATCGATGGTGATGATGGGTGTCCTGAGGTTGTCCGTGCGCGGAAACAGGGCACCGTTAATGGCACCTGGCGCGCTGGGCATCCCTGTTTGTTCGTCCGATGGCGTGGTGACGGCCACGGTGTAATCCATCTCCTGCATGGGGCTCAGGTTCCAGCCAAACGCGCTTTCGTAAAAGGTGTTGGCGCGTTCTTTGTCGTCGGTGGGGATCTCGAAATGAACAACTCCAGCCACTGCATGCTCCTTTGGATGCGAGGGGAAGGCGCGGACGCCCCGCGCCACACGTTGGAGTCTAGTCCCGGCACCCGTGGCCCGTAAGGGGGCTCCGGAACCTCCTTTGTCGGCGCCCCGTGGGACGATTGCTGTATGACGATCGCAGAGGCACCCCCGCGGCTGGCGGCGGCCGCGGATGCCTCGCTCCGGTGGTATCCGGGCGGCCCCTATGACCTGGCCCGGACCCTCGGCCCGCTCCTGCGCGGCAACAGCGATCCGTCCTTCAGTGTCCAGGGCGGTGTTATCTGGAATGCCTTCACCACCGCGGAGGGCCCGGCCACGGTCAGGTTCAATCCGGCCGGCGGCGCCGGGTTGGAGCCCTGGGTGGACGTCCAGGCGTGGGGTCCCGGCGCCGGCGCTGCCATCGAGTCAGTTCCGCGGCTCCTCGGGGCGCAGGATGACTGGCACGGCTTTGACGAGCCCGCATTCCACGCCACACTCCCCCGTATGGTCCGGGAGGCACGACGCCGGAGCCTGGCCCTGCGGCTTCCGTCCAGCGGGCGGGTGGTGGACCAACTCTTGCCCATCATCCTGGAGCAAAAAGTGACAGTGATTGAGGCACGCCGGGCCTACCGTTACCTCCTGCACCGCTACGGCTCCCCCGCACCGCAGGCCGGTTCCCTGGCTCCTGCCGGGCTGGTACTGGCACCCACCGCAGCCCAATGGCTGCAGGTCCCCAGCTGGGAGTGGCACAGGGCCGGAGTGGGGCCGCAGCGCTCGGCCACGGTCATGCGGGCGCTGCGGTCCGCCGTCGCGCTTGAACGGCTGGCAGGGCTGCCGGCCCTGGAAGCTGCAACGAAGATGCAGGCCATTCCGGGCATCGGCATCTGGACCGCGGCGGAGGTAGTGCAGCGCACGCATGGCTGCCCGGACTCCATCTCGGTGGGCGATTATCACCTGGCCGCCTACGTCGGGGCTGCGCTGACGGGGCAGCGGACGGACGACGCCGGCATGCTCCGCCTGCTCGCTCCATGGCAGGGGCACCGCCAGCGCGTGGTGCGGATGATCCAAAGCAGCGGCTTCCGCAAACCCACGTTCGGCCCCCGCATGACCATCCAGGACCACCGCCGGCACTGACACCGCGGACCGGATGATCCACCGCGGTTTTCCCGTGGACTCGCACTGGCGATGGGTATAGCGTGGCGCTGGGAGCCCGTTCCAGAGCCCTCGGTAAAGCCGAATCCCCTGGAGTCACCATGATCCACACGGACAAACTGACTAAGACCTTCACCGTCAAGAAGGAAACAGTGGAAGCCGTCAAGGGCGTCAACATCGACGTTGCCCCCGGCGAGCTGGTGGCATTCCTTGGGCCGAACGGCGCCGGCAAGTCAACCACGCTGCGCATGCTCACCACCTTGCTGCGGCCCACGTCGGGGACCGCCTCCGTGGCCGGCGTGGACGTCACGGCCGACCCCGCCGGGGTCCGGGCGAGAATCGGCTACATCGGCCAGGGCAACGGCGGCGGCCACAGCTTCCGGGTCATTGACGAACTGGTGATGCAGGGACGCTTTTACGGCATGAACTCCGCGGACGCCATGGCCCGGGCCCAGGAGCTCCTGAAATCCCTGGACCTGGCGGACCTCGCAAAGCGCACCGTCATCAAACTGTCCGGCGGGCAGCGGCGCAGGATGGACGTGGCGCTGGGCCTGATGCATTCCCCGCGGCTGCTCTTCCTCGACGAACCCTCTACGGGGATGGATCCACAGAACCGCGCCAATCTGTGGGAGCACATCATGCGGATGCGCGAGGAACACGGCACCACGATCGTCCTGACCACGCACTACATGGACGAGGCGGACTCCATGTCCGAGCGGGTCATCATCATCGACCACGGCAGCATCATCGCCGACGACACTGCCGCCCGGCTCAAGGCAAATCTCGCAGGCGACCTGCTCGCCGTCGAGGTCGCAGCGGGCAGCGCCTCCGGGGTGCGCGGGCTGCTGGGGCGCGCCGCGGCCGACGGTGAGGTCAACGAAAATGCGTACGACGGCGTGGTCCGCTTCCGCCTCCGGCTCCCCGAGGGCGCCCGGCTGGCTCCCGCGCTCCTGAAGGAAATGCACGACGCCGGCGCTCCCGCCCAGTCCCTGGAACTGAAGCCGCCAACGCTGGACGACGTATTCCTCGAACTCACCGGACGCAACCTGAGGGAAGGGGCAAACCGCTGATGGCCATCCAAACCTCCAGCACCGAGGTCCGGGAAAAGCCCGGCCTGGGCCAGGTGCTGCACGACACCCGATTTGTGTTTTGGCGCGAGATGCTGCTGCCGCTCCGCGACCCGTTTTCGTTGATCTTTTCGCTGATCCAGCCGCTGGTGTTCCTGGGGCTGTTCGGCCCGTTGCTGGGCGCTGCCGTGGGCGCCCCTGCCTTCGGGGGCCAGTCAACGCTGCAGTGGTTCCTGCCGGGTGTGGTGGTGATGATTGCGCTGTTCGGCACCTCCATGACCGGCTCGAACCTGCAGTACGAGCTGATGACGGGCTCGTACGAGCGGATCCTCGCCACGCCGTTGTCCCGGTCCTCGCTGATGATAGGCCGTGCCCTGAAGGAGTGGGCGCCGCTGGTGGTCCAGGGTCTCTTGATCGCCGTGGTCTGCATCCCGTTCGGTTTCGTCTTCTACCCGCTGCACGTGCTGTTTGGGCTGGTGATCCTGGGGATCTTCGGGATCGGACTGGGCGCGCTGTCCTATGCGCTGGCGCTCGTTTCGCAAAACAAGGAGTGGATCTTCTGGGGCGTGCAGCAGACGCTGCTTTTCCCGCTGATGATCCTTTCCGGGATCATGCTTCCCATCGAGGCCGGACCGGCGTGGATGAAGACTGCCAGCCTGTTCAACCCGCTGACCTACCTGGTAAACGCAGAGCGCGAGCTGTTTGCGGGCAGCGTCGGAGCCGACACCCTCCTGGGCCTGCTCGCCGCCTCGGCGACCGCCGCCGTCGGACTTGTTATTGGTGTGAAGGCCATCAACCGGAACATCAAATAGCGCGCTGTTGCACGTCGGCACGGCCAACGCGGGGTCACTTCTGGCCCAATAACGAACCATTTTTGGGCGAAAAGTGACCCCGCGTCCGCATCAACGCGAACGCCGCGCGTGTTTGATTCTGGCAACAAGCTGCAGAAAGCCATCGGCAAGATCGTCAGCGTTCGGCTTGAAGTAAAACCATCCTGCGTTGATGAAGGCCTCGTCGCGCCGGTTATCGCGTGTCTGCTGTTCCCTTGACCGGTGATGGGCGCCGTCATACTGCACAGCGATCCGGTGCTTCCGGTAGCCAAGGTCGGCAGCGGGCGAAAAGGGATTGTGCGGATCCAGCTGAAGCTGCAACTCCGGTTCCGGCAGGTGTGCATCCAGCAGCGCCATGCGAAGGAATGTCTCAGGGAAGGAGTCGGATCCCACCCGCATCTCGTCGAGTGCCAGACGCGCCTTTTCCACGCCCTTCATATTGGGGTGCTGCCGGATCATGAGGCGAAGTTCTTCCTTGCTGGCGTACGGGATGGTGCGGAACTCCAGTCCCGGTCGCGGTACCCGAATCAGCTGGTCCCCTTGGGCAATCACGAACCGGAGCGGCAGTTCATGTGCCAGGTCGAGCCACGTCCGCGCGGGGGTGGTGACTGGAATGCCGTCAATTTCTGTCACTTCCCCAGGGATCACGTGAACCCGGTGGCCGATGACTCCCGTCCGCCTGACACGGGGCAGCCCATGTGGCTTGCTCAAATGAATCAATGGCTCCTTGTCCATCCAGGACGGTACGTCCAGCCCGTTCAGGTGCGCGGCTGTCCGGTGGGAAACCCAGGCATTCGGTGTCGCAGTGGCCAGGATCCGGGCACGCTCAGCCAGGGCAGGCTCCATCCCAGCGTGTTGCCGGATCAGCCGTCCGCCCGATCGTAGATCCTTGGCCCGCAGACGCTTGGATGCCACTTCAAGGTCCCGAGCTTGGTAGATCGTGAAAGGCAGCTTGGCGAGCTGGGCGGGCAGCGGCTTGGCATTAACCATGCCACCAAGTCTGCACTCCGGCGGGGCGGCCATCGCGGGTTATCCACAGGCCCGGATCAGGCCCGGAATTCGGGGTCACTTTTGGCCCCATAAAGCGCAATTATTGGGCCGGATGTGACCCCGCATTGGAGTCAGAGCCCGAGCCTGGCCACGGCTTCCTCCCGCATCTCCACCTTCCGGACCTTCCCGGACACGGTCATGGGGAAGCTCGCCCGGACGTCCACGTAGCGGGGAATTTTGTAGTGGGCGAGCTTGCCCCGGCAGAAATCCGCAACAGCAGCGGTATCCAGCGGGTCGGCGCCGGGCTTCAGGATGATGCACGCCATCAGTTCCTCCCCGTACTTGGTGTCGGGCACGCCGATCACCTGCACGTCCTCGATGGACGGATGCGTATAAAGGAACTCCTCGATCTCGCGGGGGTAGATGTTCTCGCCGCCCCGGATCACCATGTCCTTGATGCGGCCCTCCACCACCACGTAGCCGTCTTCATCCATCCGGGCGAGGTCACCGGTGTGCATCCAGCCTTCAGGGTCGATGGTCTCTGCGGTTTTATCCGGCTGGTTCCAGTACCCGTCCATCACCGCGTAGCCCCGGGTGCACAACTCCCCGATCTGCCCGCGCTCGAGGTTGTCCCCCGTACCCGGGTCCACGATTTTGCTCTCCAAATGCGGCATGGTCCGGCCCACGGTTTCCGTGCGGTGCTGCAGGGTGTCACCGTCCCTGGTCATGGTGGACACCGGCGATGTCTCGGTCATCCCGTAGCAAATGGCCACATCCCTCATGTTCATCTCCGAAATGACCCGGTTCATCACCTCGATGGGACACAAGGATCCGGCCATCACGCCGGTGCGGAGGGTGGACAGGTCGTAGGAGGCAAAGTCGGGCAGGGCGAGCTCGGCGATGAACATGGTGGGCACGCCGTACAGGGAGGTGCCGCCGAAGTCCTGGACCGCTTCCAGGGCTGCGGCGGGGTTGAAGCCCCGGCTTGGGATGATGGTGGCAGCGCCGTGGCTGAGCGCGTTCAGGTTGCCGATCACCATCCCGAAGCAGTGGTAGAACGGCACCGGGATCACCACCCGGTCATGCTCGGTGTAGCCCAGCAGCTCCCCGATGGAGTAGCCGTTGTTCAGGATGTTGTGGTGGGTCAGCGTTGCGCCCTTCGGGAAACCCGTGGTCCCGGAGGTGTACTGCAGGTTGATGGGTTCGCGCGGGCTGAGCTCAGCCATGCGGGCCTTCAGGCCGGAATGCCCGACGTCGTCCGCGCGCTTCAGCAGCTCAGCGTACGTCAGCTCGGAGTCACTCAGGGGGATGGCGCCGTCGTACTCTTTCCCTCCGGGCCCTTCCCCGCCCGGTGCCGGCAGGAACACAAGTTCACGCAGGGCCGGGCACTCTGCGAGCGCCCGGCGTGCCATGCCCACGTAATCGCTGTTCCGGTCCGAGGGGGCCGTGACCAGCATCCGCATGCCGCTCTGCTTCACCACGAAATCCAGTTCGTGGCTGCGGTAGGAGGGATTGACGTTGACCAGGATGGCACCGGCCTTGGCGGTGGCGTACTGGAGGAGCGTCCACTCGGCGCAGTTGGGGCTCCAGATCCCCACCCGGTCGCCCTTGGCGACGCCCAGGGCAAGCA
Source organism: Pseudarthrobacter sp. NPDC058329 (assembly GCF_042879835.1). NCBI lineage: Bacteria > Bacillati > Actinomycetota > Actinomycetes > Micrococcales > Micrococcaceae > Pseudarthrobacter > Pseudarthrobacter sp. NPDC058329. Next base: position 36,902 of record NZ_JBHVZR010000001.1, on the reverse strand, counting down.
GTGCGCGGGCGAGCCGGTCGACGTCGTCGTTCATCTTGGTGTAACTCCAGCGCCTCGCGTCCGCACCCAGTACCGGGGCGGCCTCGATCAGCGCATCGTGGAAAGGAAACCTGGCCACCACCCGCTCAAAGTTCCCGCCGATGGTTTCCTCAAGAAGCGGAACGTCAGTGTCCCCGGCTATGTAAGCACGCATGAGGGCACGCTACCAAGCGCCCCCCGGCAAGAGAAGCGCAACAGTCCGGCGGCGGGCGTAAACAGGAACAAAGCCGCGGGCGGTGGCCGGTATTGTGAAATCCATGAGTTCACCCATTGACCTGCAGGCAACCTTCATCCCCAACAACGGCGAGTTCTACCGAGTAAAGCTGGCCCTGGAAATCGCCATTGACGAGGTGGTGAACGAGCCGGGCTGCATCCGTTACGAGCTGACCGAAGCCACCGAGGAGAAGCTCGTCCTGACTGAACAGTGGGCGTCCGAGGAGGACCTGGACAAACACTCCAAGGGCATCGCTGTCCAGGACCTGAACGAATCCCTGAGTGCGCTGCTGGCCGAGCCGGTCAAGCTGGAACGCCTCTAGCCGCAACCGGTTAAAGCGAAGCGGTGCCCTCCGTGGGGAGGGCACCGCTTCGAAGTTAAGGAAGGCTCAGACGCCGGGAATCAGGCCTCGGGAATCTGTGTGCCGTCCTGGGGACCGGCTGTGGGCTTGCCGGTTGCGGCAGCGGCTTCCTCCCGCTGGCGCGCCACATGCGCGTGGACCTCGTCCATGTCCAGGGCCTTGACGGCGTCAACAACCTGTTCGAGCTGCTGGGAGTTCAGCGCGCCGGGCTGCGAGAACACCAGCACCTTTTCGCGGAAAGCCATCAGGGTAGGAATGGAGGAGATGCCCGCCTCGGCGGCGAGCTGCTGCTCAGCCTCCGTGTCCACCTTGGTGAAGAGGACATCCGGGTGCTTCTCGGAGACGGTGGCGTACGTGGGCCCGAACTGCTTGCAGGGGCCGCACCACTCTGCCCAGAAATCCACCAGGACAATGTCGTTGCCCTCGATGGTCGATGCGAACTGTTCACCTGTGATGTCAACGGTAGCCATGTGTCAACGGTACGCGCGGCGGCGCGCGATGTCGCGGCGGGAACCGCTTGTTCGCTCCCCGCGTCATCGGGAATAACCTGCCTGCCCTCGTATTCAGCGGGATGAGGGACGCTTATTCTGAGGGGCATCAGCGTTGGGTCGTGGAGTCGGTCAGCGGGCTCCGCGAAGGTGCCGTGCGCCGCTTCCGCGTAATGTCCTGGTGTCGCTGCTGGGTGAGCCGTCCCGGCTTGGCAGGCGCGAAACCGCCGGCACGCGTCCGCGTAGGATTTCCTGCATGACCCAACAACGGTACCGGGACCTGGCGGACTGGCCGCTGACGATGACGGCGCTCATCTTCCTGGCAGCGTACGCGTTGCAGGTGGTCGGACGCATTGAAGGCGGCGGCGCCTTCTGGCTGGAGGCCGTGATGTGGGCAACCTGGGGCATCTTTGCCGTGGATTACATCGCCAACCTGTGGCTGGCGGAAGACCGGAGCAGCTGGTTCTTCCGGAACCTTCATGAACTGCTTATTGTTGCCCTGCCGTTCTTTCGGCCGTTGCGGCTGCTCCGGCTGGTGACGCTGTTGTCCGTACTGCACCGGACGCTGGGCGACACCCTCCGGGGGCGCGTCGTCACGTACGTGGCGGGATCGGCCGCCATGCTGGTCTTTGTGGGCGCCCTCGCCGTCCTTGACGTTGAGCAGTCAGCCCCGGACGCCAAGATCGTCACCTTCGGTGATGCACTGTGGTGGGCCATGACCACCATCACCACCGTTGGGTACGGGGACATGTACCCGGTGACGCCCATCGGCCGCATGGTGGCGGCCGCCCTGATGATGAGCGGGATAGCCGTCCTGGGCGTCGTCACGGCGTCCATCGCGTCCTGGCTGGTCCAGCGGGTGGAGGATACGGCCGAAGCAGTGGCTGATGCTGAGGAACCAGTCCGTGCCGAGCTGGCAGAACTGGTGGCGGAAATGGCCTTGCTTCGCCGCGAACTTGCCCAGCTGAAGGACCAGCACAGCCGTTAACCCACACTGTTCCTGCAGCAAGTACCAGGCCGGCCCGGAATGAGTATCCGGGCCGGAACGCCCAAGTACCGGGCCAAAATATTCGGGTAATCCCTACTGGTGCCCCCGGCCTCCGCACTTCCTAGACTCGGGATTCCTAGGAACGAACACGTGCTGGCCTGTTCACCGGACGGCTTCCGGATGGCAGCGCCTCCTCGCGGAGCTTCCGTATCTTCTGGGTATGCGGACGCCTCCATCATGTGCCAATGGCGGCCAATCTGGAGTAGGGCCGTCGGGCGCATCACACCTCGATCCACCCCGCCTTCGCTTCGTGCGCCTGCAGCAGCCTGGTGGGACCGACCCTCGATGGGCAACCCATGAACGAGCTGTACTTTCAAGGCACAGAGCCACCAAGCCGCAGTTTCGCCCCCGATGTCCCCGGGCCTGACCTGGCACTCGGCCGGCCGGCCATCAGCAACAAGTTGTGGGCCGGGATGGCCACCGTTGCCGTTGCGGCGGCCGTTGGTGTCGGGGCGCTCGCTGCACCGGCCACCTCCCTGCTGCAGGATACGACGGCGGCCGCCCCCGTTGCCGAGGCTGCCCTCGAAGCAGACGTAGGGGCCGAAGCCGAGGGCCGGGCTGCCGCCGGCGTCGATTCCTCCGGCACCTCGTCCGGTGCTGGCCAGGACCAGGGTGCTGCGTCCGCAGACGCTCCGGCGGCTGCGCCTGCCGCGGCGCCTCCTCCTGCCGAGACGCCCGCGGACGTACCTCCGGCACCACCCGCCGTCGAGCAGGCACCCGCTCCAGAGCCGCCTGCGGCTCCTGCGGCTCCCGCCCCGGACGCCAACCTGTACACGGTGGCGCCCGGCGATACCGTGGGTGCCATCGCGGGCAGGTTCGGGGTGGACATGAACGCGATGCTTGCTGCCAACGGGCTCAGCGCCTACAGCATCATCGTTCCAGGACAGACACTGGTCCTGACCGGTCCGGCCATTCCAGTCCCCGCAGCGGAAGCCGCACCTGCCAGCGCTCCGGCCCCGGCAGCGGCTCCTGCTCAGGCCCAGGCGCCCGCTGCTGCTCCCGCCGCAGTTCCGGCCGCTCCCGCAATCCGTACCATCTACGTGGCCGGCGCAGGCGGGCAGTCGATGGTGGACGCCTGCATCGGACCGATCCACTACACCCCGAACGACGGCTACTCGCTCTTCATCACAGAGCATGATTTCTGCGGCGGCTGGGCGCGCTTCTCCGGAATAGGGGTGGGTGAGACGGTCAGCATCCCCGGCTACGGAACCTATACGGCGACTGCCAGGGGCCAGGTACCCAACCCTGGAACCACCAACGACGTCATCGCAGTTTTCGGTGGCTTCCCGCGGGCCATCCTGCAGACCTGCGTCCCGGGGACCAGCCAGATGCTCCTGATCGCCCTGAACTGAGGATGCCGGAGGCGCTTTCCCCCAGCTTGTCCGCGGCTCCTAACCTCTCAGGCAGGGAGTTGCGGACAAGGCCAGGGCGGGACACGAAGTAACGCCACGGAGGGGACTCCGTGGCGTTGGTCGCGGGAAAATTCCGGGCAGGGACTTCCAGCTATGCGTTCATCCGTTTGCGTTCCGAGATGTGCTCCACGAGCTCACCAACACGCTGTTCAGAGTAGTTGCGGGCGATGTCTCCCTGGCTGATGATGCCTACCAACTTGTGGTCGGCGATGACCGGGAGCCGCCGGACCTGGTACCTTTCCATCATTTCGATGGCCGCATCAACATTCGCGTCGGCATCGATCCAGTAGGGCCGGCCCGAGGCGAGGTCATGCGCCATCATTTCGCGGGGATCGCGTCCTGCGGCAACGCACTTGAGCACGATGTCGCGGTCGGTGATCATGCCCCTCAGCTTGCCGTCGTCTCCGCAGATCGGCAACGATCCGCAGTCCAGATCCAACATCATCCGGGCAGCATCGGCGAGGGACTGGTTTTCCTTAATACACTGTGCGTCCGTCGTCATGAATTCACGTACGGCACTCATTGGTCCTCCTTTATCGATTCTTTGATCGACGCAGGCATCGGGGCACGTGCGCCGATGGTGCAAGACTACGCCGGGCCGGTTGCACTGTCGACGGCGGATGCCCCCCCCTTCGCCGGGGAATTCGGGGAGCTCGAAGGACTCCTCCAGGCCTCCTGAAACGTATGGTTCAAAAGGCTTCTCCTTGGGGTGGCAGTGCTCACAGTAAGCACTGCACCAACCGCAGGGCTGGTATCGTTATCTGTTCGTAACATACCCTGACTGATTGCGTGTAAAGATATGCCTGCGGACTCTGCTACCGACGACAAGCCAAAACAGTTCCTCGGACTAAGTGGCACCCAGACAATTGGCTCGGCTTTGGCCGCGGTGACCTCCGCCTTGGTGGGGTCCTTTCTAGGAGTTGCCGGAACACTTATCGGTGCCGCCCTCGGCTCCATCGTTGCCACGGTAGGCGCCGCTCTTTATGCCCGGACGCTCAGTTCGGCCGCCACCATGGCACTCACGAAAATCCCTCAGCGAGGCAAGCAGGGCCTGCGGACTGAGCACGACGTTCCAGCCGACAGCGCCCCGGCCGGGAGCGATGAACTTCAACCCAAGGCTGCGAGCAGGCGGCTTACCCCCAGGACGTGGATCAAGGTCGGAGCAGTCAGTGCTGCCGCTTTCGTTCTCGCAATGGTGGGTCTCACGGCGGTCGAGTTCGGAACCAATCAGCCCATCTCCAGCCTTGTCTCGTCCACGTCGAGCATGGACGACGATGCCGCGGAGCACACGACCACGCTCGGCAAGGCATTGAGCGGCAATACGGCCGTTCCCGGTGATCCGGAAAAATCGACTGGAGACGTGGGGCAGGCGCCCGGGCAAGCTGAGGAAGGCTCCACCCAGGAAGGTGGCCTGACGACCAACGGCAGCCCCAGCGGCGGGGACACCGGCTCTGCCGGAACCGAAGAGCCAGGAGCGAACGAACTGGGCGCCACCGTGCCGGCAGACCTTGCCCCCGAGGCAGAACAGAGCATGGAGCCCGCCCCCGGGACCAAAAAGACTCCGGAGCCGGAGGTTTCCTCGGATCCGGAATCGGCCGGGCAGACCGCACCGTAGGGCGAAGACTGCCGATACTGGCCCACCATGGAGCCAGGCCCGGTAGTACCACGCCAGAAAACCAGGCAAAGAAAAACACCCCGGTCCTCGGACCGGGGTGTTTTTGATGATCCGAATCATCCATAAAGAATGTCTCGATTCACCGCGTGGGTGGCAGATGAGGGATTCGAACCCCCGTAGGCGTTGCCAGCTGATTTACAGTCAGCCCCCTTTGGCCGCTCGGGTAATCTGCCGAACTTCAAAAGAAGATCACCCTCGGCTGCAGTTGGTGAAACGTCCGTTTCCGGACCGTTCCGCTTCCAGTAACCGCGGGCAACACAACAATACAGAACTTCCGCCGAAGAATCGAATCGGGGCACGAAAGCCCGGAATGGCACGCATTTCCGGACTTTCACACTCTTCAGCACAGGCGTGGGACGCGTCAGGCTTCGCCCAGGATCCGCCCGGCCAGCCGGGCCTCGAACTTCAAGGCCTGCTCCTCGGTGATCTGGTTCAGCTGCACGGCGCGCAGCAGGTCCTCGCTGACACCCTCCATCCGGGAGGCGGCATCAGCCACCGGACTGAAGATGATTGATGCAGCCACCGCCGCTGCCGCCACTGAGGTTGCTGCTGTTGCCACCGCGCCGGCGGCCGCCGAGGTGGTTTGAGTGACATATCGGACGGCCTTGCGGTGCATGGTGTTCCCTTCGTGCGGCTTTCCAACTCCTACAACTCTGCCCGGGCCTCCTTCGTTCCCCCGGAACGTCCGCTGAGAGGGAACTGTGAATACCGCTCCCCCCTCATCAGGAGCATCCGTATTAGGCTTGAATCCAGCCACCCAGGCCCTGTCCGCGGACGGGGCTCCCACCAGCACAAGGAGAGTCATGGCAGGCGAGTCAACGTTCGACGTCGTAAGCAAAGTGGACAAACAGGAAGTGGCAAACGCCCTCAACCAGGCACAGAAGGAACTTGCCCAGCGCTACGACTTCAAGGGCGTAGGCGCCGAGGTGGATTTCAGCGGTGAGAAGATCCTGATGAAGGCCAACTCCGAGGAACGCGTCCTGGCGGTACTGGATGTCCTGCAGTCAAAACTGATCCGCCGCGGCATCTCGCTGAAGTCTTTGGACACCGGCGAACCCTACGCCTCCGGCAAGGAGTTCCGCCTCGAAGCTTCCATCAAGGAGGGCATCGCCCAGGACCTCGCGAAAAAAATCAACAAGCTGATCCGCGACGAAGCCCCCAAGTCCGTGAAGTCCCAGATCCAGGGCGACGAACTGCGGGTAACGTCCAAGTCCCGCGACGACCTGCAGGCCACCATGGCACTGCTGAAGGACTTCGACGAGGCGGACCTGCAGTTCGTGAACTTCCGCAGCTAGCAGCGCCCGCCGTCGGGTTTCGACGCACAAAAGTTTTGCCGCCACACACAATCGCCGGCGCTACCTTTACTCGGGTAGCGCCAGCGATTTCGCGTGTCCAGGATGGTTTCCGTTGTCGCCACATGAGGAGGTCACCTCAGGGAAAGTGCGACGGCGGCACTTCGGTTTGCGGGTCACGATCAGCCGAACTGCCTGCCGGCCATCCGTTCCAGCCGCGATATGCGGTCCCGCATGGGCGGATGCGTGGCGAACAGCTTGTTCATGGCACCGCCGCGGAACGGGTTGGCGATCATCAGGTGCGAGGCGTTCACCAGCCCCTGGTCCTGCGGAAGCGGCACACGGGTGACGCCCTGCTCAATCTTGCGCAGGGCTGAGGCAAGCGCCAGCGGATCGCCGGTCAGCTGCGAACCGTCCTCGTCGGCGTCGTACTCCCGGGTGCGGGAGATCGCCAACTGGATGAGAGACGCCGCGAAGGGGGCGAGCAGTGCCATCGCCAGCATCGCCAGCGGGTTGGAATTGCGCCGGTCGCCGCCAAAGAACAGCAGCATCTGCCCCACCGAGGTGATCACCCCGGCGACGGCGGCAGCCACCGATGAGGTGAGGATGTCCCGGTTGTAGACATGCATCAGTTCGTGTCCCAGGACTCCGCGGAGTTCGCGGGCGTCCAGGAGCCCAAGGATGCCCTCGGTGCAGCAGACGGCAGCGTTCCGGGGATTCCGGCCCGTGACGAAGGCGTTCGGATTCATGGTGGGCGAAAGATAGATACGCGGCATGGGTTGGTTGGCCCGGACGGACAGCTCCCGGACTATCTGGTGCAGCTGTGGAGCCTGCGCTTCGGTGACGGGGTAAGCCGCCATGGAGCGGATGGCTATTTTGTCGCTGTTCCAGTAGCCGTACGCCGTGGTAGCCACCCCTACCAGCGCCATGATCCAGATCGGCGCCGAGCTTCGTGTGCTGGCGCCGATCAGCGCCCCGAGGCCCAGCAGTACCGCCCAGAGGGCACCGAACAGCGTCGCCGTCTTGAGTCCGTTGCAGTGTTTGTGCACCTTTTCCTCCTCCCTTTTCTATGGAACGGTTATCGGGGACCAGGGTTCCGGCGAGGTTAGCCACACCTTATTGTGAGATGTTCATAATAAGTGTTTCAATGGTGACATGACAGAGCACTTTGACGGCCACGAGGCATGGGCTGCCGCCCTGCGCGCCCATGGCCGCAGGGTGACAAAGCAGCGGCTGGCGGTCCTCGCCGCCGTCGAGCGCCACCCGCATTCCCCTGCCGAAAGCATCCTTTCTGCGGCCCGCGCCGAGCTTCCTGAACTTACGGCCCAGTCTGTCTACGTGGTGCTGGGGGACTTGACGGACCTGCATATGCTGCGCAGGTTTGAACCTCCGCATTCCCCTGCGCTGTACGAAACCCGGGTGGGCGACAACCACCACCACGCCATCTGCATCAGCTGCGGCCGGGTGGAGGACGTGGACTGCGCGGTGGGCCACGCTCCCTGCCTCACACCGCACTGGGACGAGAACGCTAAGCCGATGACCATCCAGATCGCCGATGTGATGTACCAGGGCATCTGCCAGGACTGCCAGCAGTCCCAACAACTTCCTTCCAATCGTCAGTCACAAGAAAAAGAGAAATAGGAGAACAATGACTGCCATTTCAACAACCCAGTCAGGTGCCCCCGTTACGTCCGACGCGCACTCGAAGTCAACCGGTGCCGACGGTGCCATCATTCTGACTGACCACTACCTGGTGGAAAAGCTCGCCCAGTTCAACCGCGAGCGGGTGCCGGAGCGCGTAGTGCACGCCAAGGGCGGCGGTGCATTCGGTACGTTCAAGGCCACCGAGGACGTGTCCAAGTACACGAAGGCAGCCTTCCTCCAGCCCGGCGTCGAAACCGAGATGCTGATCCGCTTCTCCTCCGTGGCCGGCGAAAACGGCTCCCCGGACACCTGGCGCGATCCCCGCGGATTCGCCGTCAAGTTCTACACCTCCGAGGGCAACTACGACCTCGTGGGCAACAACACCCCGGTGTTCTTCATCCGCGACGGCATCAAGTTCCCGGACTTCATCCACTCGCAGAAGCGCCTGCCGGGCACCCACCTGCGCGACGCCGACATGCAGTGGGATTTCTGGACTCTCTCCCCCGAGTCCGCACACCAGGTCACCTGGCTCATGGGCGACCGCGGCCTGCCCGCCTCCTGGCGTGAAATGCAGGGCTACGGCTCACACACCTACCAGTGGATCAACGCCGAGGGCGAGCGCTTCTGGGTCAAGTACCACTTCAAGTCCAACCAGGGCGTGAACTCCATGAGCAGCGAGCAGGCCGAGCAGCTGGCCGGCTCGGACGCTGACTTCTACATCCGCGACCTGTCCGAAAACATCGCCGCCGGCAACCTGCCGTCCTGGGACCTGCACGTCCAGGTCATGCCGTACGAGGACGCCAAGACCTACCGCTTCAACCCGTTCGACCTCACCAAGGTGTGGCCGCACGCTGACTACCCGCTGATCAAGGTGGGCACCATGGAGCTGAACCGCAACCCGGAGAACTACTTCGCGCAGATCGAGCAGGCCACCTTCGCGCCGTCGAACTTCGTACCGGGCATCGCCGCTTCGCCGGACAAGATGCTGCAGGCCCGCATCTTCTCCTACGCCGACGCACACCGCTACCGTGTGGGCACCAACCACGCCCAGATCCCGGTGAACCAGCCGAAGAACCAGGTCAACAACTACAGCCAGGACGGCGCCGGGCGTTACCACTTCAACGCCCCGTCCGTGCCGGTCTACGCCCCCAACTCCGTGGGCGGACCGGCTGCAGTTGAGCCGCAGAACCCGGCGGGCGGCTGGGAGAACGACGGCGAGCTGACCCTTGCCGCGCACTCCCTCCACGCCGAGGACAGCGACTTCGTCCAAGCCGGCACGCTGTACCGCGAGGTCTACGACGAAGCCGCCAAGGGCCGCTTCCTGGAGACCATCACGGGCGCCGTGGGCGGCGTCAAGAGCCCCGGCATCAAGGAACGTGCCATCCAGTACTGGACCAACGTTGACGCCGAACTCGGCGCCAAGCTGCGCGCCAACCTCGGGACCGTGGCTGCCCCGTCAGCACCGACCTCCGATGCAGAGGCTGCCAACAAGATCGGCTGATCCAGCTTCTTTCCTAAGCAGTTGAAAAACCACCCCGCTACGGTTTCCCGTGGCGGGGTGGTTTTTTTCCAAATAGTGGCGCTTTCCACATAGGCACCAGGCCCATGGCCACCACCGGCAGCCGTCCCTAGGATCAACGCATGACAACTTTCCACGGCATACCCGCCGGCGCCTTCGAGTTCTACAAAGAGCTGCAGGACAACAACAACCGTGAGTGGTGGCTGGAGCATAAGGACCGGTACCAGGAGCTGGTCCGGGAACCCATCACCCTCCTGCTGGCGGAACTTGAGCCCCGGTTTGGCCCCGGCCGGATTTTCCGGCCCAACCGGGACATCCGGTTCTCCCAGGACAAGTCACCCTACAAAACGGCGCAGGGTGCTTTTGCGTCCGTCCAGGAAGGCATGGGCTATTACCTGCAGGTCAGCGCGGACGGGCTGCTGGTGGGCGGTGGCTACCACTCCCATACGCCGGCCCAACTGGCGAGGTACCGCAACTCGGTGGATGCCTCCGGAACAGGAGAGTCACTTGGCACATTGTCGACGCCGTCAGTGCTGCCGGTTTTGTGGTGGAAGGGGAACAGCTCAAAACCGTCCCGCGCGGGTACCCCCGGGACCATCCCCGGGGTGAGCTGCTGAAGCACAAGTCCCTGGCGGCCAGCACCGACCTTGGGCAGCCGGCCTGGCTGGAGACGCCCACAGCTGTGCGGGAGATCGGGGCGTTGTGGGATGAGTTGCGGCCGTTGGTGGACTGGGTGGGCCGGCACGCCGCACCCTGAATATCAGCTGCGGGCTCCCAGCTCCACGTTGTAGGAACGGATCCTGACCACCCGCGCGTCCTCGAAGTCGTAGATGTCGCACGACGCAACCCGGCTGATGCTGGCATCAGCAGAGACGTAGCTGGCAACGCTGTCGACCACCACGCTTGACGAAGCCACCACCACCCGGAACCGATCGAAAGTGGTCTGCACGTCTTTCAGGTCCCGCGCCAGGGACGTGCATACATCCACCACGCCCAGCTTGCCGGTGAGGGCTTCGCCGCCCACCAGCTCCCAGACAATGTCGTCGTCCAGTTGGGGTATGGCGTCCTCAAAGCGGTGGCTGGAGAAAGCCGTGGCCACCGCCTCCATGGTCATCTGCATAACGTCCGCTCCTCCGCACCGTTCCGGCCACCTTCAATCCACTTATTGAACTCCAAAGTGCGGCCGGCTGCACCTGAATTCCTGCACGGCCGGGGAAAGGAAACCGCCCGCTGATTCAGGATCAGCGGGCGGTTTCTGTTGCTGGTAAGCAGCTCGAGCGATGTCAGGCGCGGGTCAGCTCGTCTTCGTCGTCCTTGCGGGCTGCAACGGGCGTGCCGTTGACGGCCGTGTTGGCCTCGCTGAACCGCTCGTTCAGCCGGGAGTGGCGTTGGCCGTAGGCGAAGTAGATGGCGAGTCCAATCGCCAGCCAGATGGCGAAGAAGATCCAGGTCTCCACGGCGAGGTTGGTCATGAGGTAGAGGCAAAGCACTGCAGAAACAACCGGCAGGACCTTGCCGAAGGGGACACGGAAGGCCGGTTTCAGGTCCGGGCGCTTCTTGCGCAGCACCAGGATGCCAAGGCTCACCACCACAAACGCGGACAGCGTGCCGATGTTGATCATTTCCTCAAGCAGGTCCACGTTCGTCAGGCCGGCCACCAGCGCCACTGCGGCGCCGCAAATGATCTGGAGACGCACCGGGGTGGACCGCTTCTCGCTGGTCTTGGACAGCGCCCGCGGCAGGAGGCCGTCGCGGCTCATGGCAAGGACCACGCGGGACAGCCCCATCAGGAGCACCATGATCACGGTGGTCAGGCCCACCAGGGAACCGAATGCAATGATCTTGGCTGCTGACGTGTCGCCCACTGCTTCAAAGGCGGTGGTAAGGGTGGGGCTCTCAGCCTCGGCCAACTGGGTGTAGGACACCATGCCCGTCAGGGCCAGGGAAACCAGGATGTAGAGCAGCGTCACCAGGGCAAGGCCGCCGAAGATACCGCGCGGCAGGGTCTTCTGCGGGTTTTTCACTTCCTCAGCGGAGGTGGCCACCACGTCGAAGCCGATGAAGGCGAAGAAGACCAGTGCGGCGCCGGCGAAAATGCCGAGGGTGCCGTACTGTGCCGGGGCGGCTCCAGTGAGGAAACCGAAGAACGACTGCTTCAGGACGTCGGCTGCGCCTGCCCCGCCCGTGGGCTCGGCGGCCGGGATGAACGGCGTGTAGTTCTCGAACTTCACATAGGTGAAGCCCACAACGATCACAAAGAGGACCACGCCGATCTTGATCAGGGTGAAGATGTTGCCCACACGGGCGGACAGCTTGGTGCCCAGCACCAGCAGCACCGTGAACACGGCAACGATGAGGAATGCTCCCCAGTAGAGGTCCACGCCGCCGAGGGAAATTGCCGCGGGAATGTCGGCGCCCATCAGGGCGAAGACCTTGCTGAGGTAGATGCCCCAGTACTTGGCAATGACCGCGGCGGCGGTGAAGAGCTCAAGGATCAGGTTCCAGCCAATGATCCAGGCAAGGAGTTCGCCCATGGTGGCGTAGGTGAACACGTAGGCGGAGCCTGCCACGGGGATGGCAGTGGCAAACTCGGCGTAGCACATGATGGCAAGGGCGCAGGTGATGGCGGCGATCGCGAAGGACAGCGTGACGGCGGGGCCGGAGAAGTTGGCTGCCGCCTTCGCTCCGACCGAGAAGATGCCGGCGCCCACGGCCACTGCGACGCCCATGATCATGAGGTCCCAGGTACTGAGGGAGCGTTTGAGCTTGCGTCCGGGTTCATCGGCGTCGGCCATCGACTGCTCGATAGATTTGGTCCGGAGAAGGTTCATAGGGGGATCACAATCCTGATTTCTGATGGAAACAGACCTATCAACGATAGTGTCCATCCACTGGACGGTCCCAATTGTTCCGAATGGTGAGACGGCCTTCCTGCCGAACCCTGTTCTGCAAAAACGCTTGAGGCCCTCCCACAGGAGGGCCTCAAGGGCTCTAGACCGAACTCTTACGCAGGCCAGTCCATCAGGGTGGACCGGATCAGGAACCGCTTGCCTTCCGGTGCTTCCACCGAAAAGCCGCTGCCCCGCCCCGGCACCACATCAACGGTCAGGTGCGTGTGGCTCCAGTAGTTGAACTGTTCCCGCGACATCCAGAACTCCAGGGGCCGGGGTTCCAAGCCATCTGAAACATCGAACAGGCCCAGCAGGACATCGGAGTCGCCGGTGAGGAAGTCGCCCTTCGGGTAACACATGGGCGAGGACCCGTCGCAGCACCCGCCGGACTGGTGGAACATCAGCGGCCCGTGCTGGAGCCAGAGCTTCCGCAAGAGCTCCGCGGCCGCCGGGGTGAGCGCCACACGGGAGAAGTCCTCCCCGGGCAGCGTTACTGCGGCATCAATCGCGCTTCCCGCAACCATGGCCTAGAAGAAGCCCAGCTTGTTTTCGTTGTAGCTGACCAGCAGGTTTTTGGTCTGCTGGTAGTGGTCCAGCATCATCGCGTGGTTCTCCCGCCCGATGCCGGAGGACTTGTAGCCCCCGAACGCAGCCCCTGCCGGGTAGGCGTGGTAGTTGTTGACCCAAACGCGGCCTGCCTGGATTTCGCGGCCTGCCCGGTATGCAACGTTGCCGTTGCGGGACCACACTCCGGCGCCCAGTCCGTACAGGGTGTCGTTGGCCAGGCCCATGGCGTCGCTGTAATCGCTGAACTTCGTAACGGCCACCACCGGACCGAAGATCTCCTCCTGGAAGATCCGCATCTTGTTGTGGCCTTCGAAGACGGTGGGCTGGACGTAGTAGCCGCCCGCCAGGTCGCCCGGCAGCTCGGCGCGGCCGCCACCGGTCAGGACCTTGGCTCCCTCCTGCTTTCCGATGTCGATGTAGGACAGGATCTTTTCCAGCTGGTCGTTCGAGGCCTGGGCACCCACCTGCGTCTCGGTGTCCAGCGGGTTGCCCTGGACCATCTTCTCCACCCGGGCGATGGCATCAGCCATAAAGGACTCGTAGATGTCTTCCTGCACCAGCGCACGGGACGGGCAGGTGCAGACTTCGCCCTGGTTGAAGGCGAACAGGGCGAAGCCCTCCTGCGCCTTGTCATAGAACGCGTCATTGTCCTGGGCGACGTCGTTGAAGAAGATGTTTGGGCTCTTCCCGCCCAGTTCCAGGGTGACCGGAATGAGGTTCTGGCTGGCGTACTGGCTGATGAGGCGGCCCGTGGTGGTCTCGCCGGTGAACGCGATCTTGCGGATCCGGGGGCTGGAGGCCAGCGGCTTGCCGGCTTCCACGCCGAAGCCGTTGACGATGTTGAGCACACCGGCCGGGAGGAGGTCGCCGATGAGTTCGATCAGGACCAAAATGGAGGCCGGTGTCTGCTCCGCCGGCTTCAGCACCACGGCGTTGCCGGCGGCGAGCGCCGGGGCCAGCTTCCACACTGCCATCAGGATCGGGAAGTTCCACGGGATGATCTGGCCCACGACGCCGAGCGGTTCGTGGAAGTGGTAGGCGGTGGTGTCGTCGTCGAGCTGGGACAGCCGGCCCTCCTGGGCGCGGACGGCAGAGGCGAAGTAGCGGAAGTGGTCGGCCGCGAGCGGAAGGTCGGCGTTGAGGGTCTCCCGGATGGGCTTGCCGTTGTCCCAGGACTCGGCCACCGCGAGCATTTCCAGGTTCTCGTCGATCCGGTCGGCGATCTTGTTCAGGACCGCGGCGCGCTCGGCCACGGACGTTTTGCCCCACGACGGTGCAACCTTGTGCGCTGCGTCCAGCGCCAGCTCGATGTCCTCGGCCGTACCGCGGGCCACCTCGCAGAAGGCCTTGCCCGTCACCGGTGTGATGTTTTCGAAGTACTGGCCCTTGACGGGGGCAACCCACTCGCCGCCGATCCAGTTCTCGTAGCGGTCCTTGAAAGTGACCTTCGAACCCTCGGTTCCGGGCTGTGCGTAAACAGTCATTGCTAGCTCCTTTGCTGTGCAGATCAGGCTTTCGCCGTTGGAGCCCAGCGTAGGGGCATGAGGGTTGCAGCAAGGTTGCACCGCCGTGACCCAGGTCACGGCATTTAGGCTCGCAGTTCTGCTTCCAGCCGTTCCAGGTCCGCGACGACGGCGGCCCGCTTGGGCGAGCGGGCAGGCAGGAGGCGGAGCGCGGCACGGCGGACGCCGACGTCGTTCCTTGCCTCCGGGAGGCCCGCATACCTGAGCAGGGCCTCGGCACTGCCATCCGTCAAGACTGCTTCGCGCAGCAGCGAGGAAACCTTGTTCCGCAGCTCGATGATGCCCGGCGCCTCGGAGCGGGGAAGCACGGCACCCCGGTATATTTCCAGGGCGATCCGGTGGGCACCTCGCTGCAGGCAGCTCAGCACCTGGGCACTGTCCGGGGCAAGGTCCAGCGGCAGCCGGTAGGGCCGGGAGCCGGGAACAGCCCCCGGGTTGAGCTGCTGGAGCACTTTCCGCAGGCGCACCATTTCGGCTCTGAGGGTAATCGTGGAACCGTCCCGGGGGTACAGCAGGACGCTGAGTTCTTCCGCGCTGAGACCGCCTGGGTGGGTGCTGAGCAAGGCAAGGATTTCGCTGTGGCGTGCGGACAGGACAACGGTCCTGCCCTCGAGGCTGAGCAGGGCCTGGTCGCGGCCCAGCAACTGCAGGCTGTTGCGGTAGAGGCTGCCTTCCCTGGCCGCTGGCCCCTCCGCGCGGGAAGCGGTACTGCCCTGCCGTCGTCGTGCCGGCTTGTCCGCCAGCGCCGCCGACTGCAGGCGTTCGATCCGCAGCTGCGCCTGAGCGGCGGCGACGGTCGCTTCGACCAGGGACAGGGTGTGCGGAGCCACCGCGGTGTCAGTGCCGGTGATGTCCACAACCCCAAGGAGTGCTCCGGAGTCAGGGTCGTGAAACGGGACGGCGGTGCAGCTCCAGGCGTGGACGGCACGCTGGTAGTGCTCCGCACCGGCGATTTGGATGCCGCGGCCAAGTGCGAGGGCAGTACCGGGCGCACTGGTGCCGACGGTGGCCTCGGACCAGTCGGCGCCGGGAACGAACATCATGCCTTCCGCCCTTCGCTGCAGGGCGGGGTCGCCTTCAACCCAAAGCAGCCGGCCCACCTCGTCCGCTACTGCCACCAGCAGTCCGCTGTCGTGGCTGGGCTGGACCAGGAGCTTGTTGATGACCGGCATGATGGCGGCGAGCGGGTGCCGGCGCCGATAGTCATCCAGCTCGGACCGGTCAATGGCCAGCGGGGCGGCAGGGTTGTCCGGGTTCGCCTTGAAGCTGGCGGACCGCTGCCAGGACTCCCTGATCAGGGGGCGCAGCCCGCTGGGAGCCTCGGAAAGGTGACTGCCGTCGAGCTGTTCATGCGCCGCGAGGGCGCCGCGCTGCAACGGCTCCGCCTGAATCAGGTTCCTCATCGAACTCCTGTGCTGCCTGCAGGCACGGCGCCACAATGCCGGCCAAGGGTGGTGGCCATTCTAACGTGACCCTCCTCACCCACCTAGCCAGGGAGTTTTGGGGCAGTCCAAGGGGGTCAGGCGCGGGAGATGCGGATCATCTCCTCGCGCGGCACCACCTTGATGCGTTCGCGCACCACGTGGTCCGTGCCTTCGGGCCCGCTCCACGCTGCACCCAGGCCGGCTTCATGGGCATCGAGCTTGTTCCAGCCTTCCCACGTGGTGTATTCGATGCCGCGCTCTTCCAGCAGGTCGATGATGGCCTGCGGATCCGGGTTCTGGGCTGGCGGCAGGGTGAGCCGGTCCTCGAGCAGGAAACCGATGGTTTCCAGGGCGTCGCCCTTGGTGTGGCCGATCAGGCCCACCGGTCCACGCTTAATCCAGCCCGTGGCGTAGATCCCCGGCACGGGCTCACCTCCGGCGTCCAGCACGCGCCCGCCTTCGTTGGGGATGACGCCGCGCTTGGCGTCGTACTCCAGCTCGTCCAGGGCCGAACCGTGGTAGCCGATGGCACGGTAGACCGCCTGCACGGGGTATTCGATGAACTCGCCAGTGCCCTTGGCGTTGCCCGTGCCGTCAAGCTGCATGCGCTCAAACTTGATCCCGCCCACCTTGCCCGTGCCGCCGTCGTCGTAAATCTCTACGGGGCTGTGCAGGAAATGCAGGTGCAGGCGGCGGGAGGAGGGATTTTCGGACTCGGTGTGCTCCTCCACCAGCCAGTTGGTCAGCGTGTTCACCATGGTCTTGATCTGGTTGTTGCTGCGGATCGCTTCATCGGAGGCTTCATCGAACTCGAAGTCCTCCGGGTAGAGCACAATGTCCACGTCGTTCATGTGGCTGAGCTCCCGGAGTTCCAGGGGCGTGAACTTCACCTGGGCCGGGCCGCGGCGCCCAAAGACGTGCACGTCCGTCACCGGCGAAGCCTTCAGGCCCTGGTAGACGTTGTCCGGAATCTCGGTGGTCAGCAGTTCCTCGGGGTGCTTCACCAGCATCCGGGCAACGTCCAGGGCCACGTTGCCGTTGCCGATGACGGCAATCTCCTTGGCTTCCAGGGGCCACTCCCGGGGCACATCGGGGTGCCCGTCGTACCAGGACACAAAGTCCGCGCCGCCGAACGAGCCCGGCAGGTCGATGCCCGGGATGTTCAGGTCCGCGTCCTTGATGGCGCCGGTGGAGAAGATGACGGCGTCGTAGAAGGCGCGGAAATCGTGCAGGGTGAGGTCCCGGCCATAGGTCACGTTGCCCAGGAACCGGATGTCACCGCGGTCCAGAACCTTGTGAAGGGCATTAACGATCCCCTTGATCCGGGGGTGGTCCGGTGCCACGCCGTAGCGGATCAGTCCGTAGGGCGCAGGGTAGGCCTCGAAGAGGTCGATGCTGACCTCGAAGTCGCCGTCCGCTACGCCCCTGGACTTGGTGAGGATATCCGCGGCGTAGACGCCTGCCGGCCCGGCGCCCACAATTGCTACGCGGAGGGAACGTGCGGAGGTGGTTTCGCCGTGGTTGGACACCTGGGACCCTTCTGACCGATGAGCTTGCGCGCAGGAGCAGCGCACAATCAATTATTCTAATTGGCCGCTTCCGCGGCGCATCGCTCCCTGTAACGCAGGGCCCTAACCGCTTTTCGCCAGCGGAACCACGTTGCCTTCGCGGTAGAGCAGCGCCCGCAGCTCCGCTTCGGCGGAGTCGGGCCGCTTGGGGTCGATGGTTTCGCCCTCGTGGTAGTGGTCCAGGACGCGCGGGTCCACGTAGCTCTTGCGGGCGATCGACGGCGTGTTGCCCAGCACCTCGGACGCTTCCATCATGGCCCGGCTGATGGCCCGCTTGCGTTTGGCGGCCGTCCGCTGGGCGCCGGTCCGGGCCAGGCTGGCGGCAGCAGCCACAGTGCCCCGCAGTGTGCGGAAGTCCTTGGCGGTGAAGTCCGATCCGGTCCGCTCCTTGACGTAGGCATTAATGTCGGCGCTCGTGACGGGGCGCCAGTGCCGCCCCTCCTTGTAGGCCATGAGCCTGGCATTGGCACCACGGCGCTTAAGCAGGCGCAGCAGGGCGGCGAGGTCGGCGTCGCGGATTTCCGATTCCCAGTCCTTGCCGCTCTTGGCGGGGAACCTCAGGTGGATCCGGTCCTTGCGCACCTGGACGTGGGCGCAGAGCAGGGTGGCGAGCCCGTGGCTGCCGTTTTCGTTTGTGTACCGCTCGGACCCCACGCGCAGCGAGCCGCTGTCCAGCATTCTGAACGCTCCGGCGAGGACGCGGTCGCGGGAGAAGCCCTCGCTGCGAAGGTCCATGGTGACCCGCCGCCGGGCCGCCGGCAGCGACTCTGCCAGTTGCAGGGCACGGTCGAACTTCACCCTGTCCTTTCGTTCCCGCCATTCGGGGTGGTAAATATACTGCCGCCGGCCTACAGCGTCCATTCCGGTTGCCTGGATGTGGCCGTTTTCAAACGGTGCGATCCATACGTCAGTCCAGGCCGGCGGGATGCCAATGCTGTCCAGCCGGTCCCGAACTGGGCCGGGCGGCAGCGTTGAACCATCGAGGTCCCGGTAGCTGAAGCCCTTGCCCGCGGCGACCCTGCGGTACCCGCGGCCCGAGGCGTTGCTGCGTCGGAGCCTCATCAGGTGGCCTCCGGCCAATCGGCAAATATCATAAAAGCAAGCCTACTGACTATTTGCCGGAATACCTGCCCTGGGACTGATGTTATGGATGTCGTGCCTTCTCCCGATGGATCCCCTTCCACTGCCCGTGTTCCTGCTCCGGCCGCTCCTTCAGCGGCGCAGTCCGCAGCAGGCGCCAAGGGTGCACCTCCCAAGTCCGTGGACAAGGAGACGACGGCGGGTGTCCTCTTTGGCATCGGCGCCTACGGGCTGTGGGGGCTTCTCCCCCTGTACTTCTTCGTCCTGATGCCGGCGGGCGCCGTCGAAATTGTGGCAAACCGTGTGGTGTGGTCGCTGCTGTTCTGCGCTCTGCTCATCACCGTCACCCGTTCGTGGTCCAGCCTGGCCCGCGCCCTCCGGGACCGCGCAGTGTTTGGTTCCCTGGGCCTGGCCGCTTTCCTGATCGCCGTCAACTGGCTGACCTACACGTACGGCGTGACCACCGGCCAGGCCGTGGAGGCGTCCCTGGGCTATTTCATCAACCCGCTGGTCTCCGTCTTGCTGGGCGTCTTTGTGCTGAAGGAGAAGCTCCGCCCGCTTCAGTGGGCGGCTGTGGGCATCGGGTTCATTGCGGTGGGTGTCCTCACGTACTCCTATGGCAAGCTGCCGTGGATCGCCCTGACCCTGGCCTTCAGCTTCGGCCTCTACGGCTTCGTCAAGAAACGCGTAGGCCCCAGGGTGGACGCCCTCACGAGCCTGAGCGTGGAGAGCATGGTGCTGGCCCCGTTTGCGGCAGCCACCATGATCTATCTGGCCCTAGCCGGAACCGCTACGCTGACCACGCAGGGCCCGGGCCACTTCTGGCTGCTGCTGGCCTCCGGGGTAATTACCGCGGTGCCCCTGTTGTTCTTCGGGGCTTCGGCCCGACGGCTCCCCATGACCACCATCGGGTTGCTCCAGTATTTCGCACCCCTGCTGCAGTTCATCATCGCCCTCGTGGTTTTCCGCGAAGCGATGACTCTGGATCGCTGGATCGGGTTTGGCGTGGTCTGGGTGGCGTTGCTGGTCCTCACGGTGGATATGCTGCGGACTGCCCGCAAAGCGTCGGTGGCCCGGCGGCGGCCGTAGTTGGTCCGGGCACCTGCGGTATTCTGCAGCCCGCCATATTCCTCGACCGCATCCCGCTTTTCTGACCAGTAAGTCGGAAGCGCGTCGTAGGGGAACGGGTCCGTGAGCACCGGCTCGCCGTTCCGCTCGCCCACCAGGGCGATCCGGCTCAACGGGTGCGACGAGTCGCCCAGCAGCGGAATGTTCTGCGGATCGCCGGTCGCGAGGAGCTCCCGGGGATAGCTCGTCTCCGGGTGGAGCGGCTGCTCCCAGGTCTGGGCGAGGGCCTGCGGCACGAGCCAGGCGATCAACCCCGCTGCTGGGACCACGAGGACGACGACCGTGGCCAGGATGCGGTATCAGCGCTTGCCCGTAGGGCCGAAGAACACCGGCGGCGCCATGGTGCTGCCAGTCCACTCCGGCCCGCGGCGTCGCGGAGGCCGTCGTTCGGAAAAGGCGTCGGCCACAGCATGCTCGTTCCCCCAGGCGGCGGTTCGTCCCCTCGACGGACCAGCTGACCCATCCCCCGGACGGGCCAACGGAGCCAGCGTGCCAGCCACACAACCTCGGGCCTGCGTGCTCCAGCCGGGCGTGTTGGGGGCGAGGAGTCTTCATCGGAAACAGCTCAACGAGTCACCCGGCCGCCCGGTCCTCATTTCAGGTCGTAGACCGGGACGAACGTGTAGCCGAGGTTCTTGATGCCGGTGACTGTCTGCTTGAGCGCGTCCAGGTCCAGGTAGGGATGAAAGAAGAAGCTGGCCGTTGACTCTCTGACCACCAGGTGCGCCTCGGCCCGTTCAATGACGAACTCCGGACCCCGGATGGGGTGGTGGTTCTGCTCCGTCTCGGTGATATTTTGGAGGGTCTCGGGGTACACCGTGGTGCCGTAGATGTCGTGGACGGTGTACGGGAAGTGCTGGCCGTAGGAGGACGCCGGGGTGATCTCCTTACCCGAGATCATGCCGGCGTAGTAGTCGGAGCCTTCGTATCGTGCGTCGTACACTTCGGCCATCGCGGCATAAGCGTTGACGGACGCCGAGTAGTGGGGAGTCTCGAAGATCGTCGGTGCGCCCAGGCCGGCGTCGATCATCACCTGCCGGCCGTGCTGGATCCGGGCGACGTGCTGCTCAACACTGTCCTCCGCGACCGGGCCGATCTTGCGGATGTAGGAATCGATCTTGCACTCCGTGAACTCGTGGGGCGGCAGGGCGGTGTCCGTGCAGCCGTGCTGGTAAAACTCGTAGTCCTCGCCCGATCGGCCGCTGTACGGATTGTCGAGGGCACCGAACTGGTGGCTGGTGCCGTGCTGGATGAGGGTTCCGCCCCGGGCCTGCATGTACTTCAGTGCCTCGACCACCTGCGGTGTATCGAGCAGGCTGCGCCCGTACCATCCCCCTTTGTCCGGGGTGCGGGCCACGTGCACTGGCACGACTGCAACCTGGAACGGCACCCCTGCACCGTGCAAATAGTCGGCGACCTTCCGCAGATCGTCGGGATCCGCTTCAGGGCCTACATCCTCCAAGCGCACAGCAGCTTGCCGCACCGGTTCCGTTCCCGGCGCGAGCAGGTCGTAGAACAGATCCGAGAAGATCAGGTAGATGTCGTTCTGGTCTATGTCATTGAGAGGCACCTCTGCCAGATAGGTGAGGTGGCCTGAGCTTACGGCCCAGGCCGGTCCCGTCGTCGGTGATTCACCGACAACGTCACAAGCCTTGGGGCGCTCCGGGTCACCGCACACAATGGCCGCAAGGGTCCTGGCCTTTCCACCCTCCAAAATGCGCGGACTGTAGACGGTGTGGGAGTGAGGCGCGTAGCGGCGTACGGAACGATCCTTGTATGACACGGCTTTCACCTGGGCGTTGCCCACCTCCAGAGGAGCGGTGGGATTCCAGCCGTACCGGGTCACAAACTCCGTGATCGAGTCCGGCTCGTATCCGACGAGGTCATCGATGTTCTGGCCCGCCCAGAGCACAGGCACGGTGCCCTCCCGGACGTCCGTGAGGAATGCCTCTGGCGGTATGGACTCGGAGTCCATCCCTAGGTAGACGACGGCGTCGAAGTCCTGCATCCTGTCCGCGGTGTAGTCGCCCACCGCCGCGACCTCGGCTTCGCCGAAGTGCGTGACCAGATTCCCAGCGGCAATGCCGTACATTTCGGCGTCCTCCGGGGCGTTACCGGTGCCGTCGTAGAGCACCAGCGTGCGTGCCCCGCCCGGTCGACCGAAACGCGGCGCGAACGTGGCGGTCTTCACCGTCGATGCCCCGGTATCGGAGTCCGTCACCGTGGTGTAGCGCTGAGCGAGTGGGGAGTTCTCTCCCTCGACGAGGCTTTCGTCGGTGAGGCCGAAGACTACGCCCGCGGCGACCAGGGTCAGGGAAACCAGGCCAATTATCCACCCCCTGCGCCCTCTGCTGGACAACTGGTACTGATTCTCCATGGCTCTTCCTTGAGGGTGTGGGTGACGGCTTCGCTGGTCGGCGTGGATTCCGCGTGCGGAGGCTTTCAGACGACGGGGACAGCTGTTGCCCAGTCCCGGAACTCCTGCACGGTGTCGTTGTGCCCGTAGTGGCGGGCCAGGGCCCGGACTGTCCGCTCGGCGGCGTGGCCGTCGCCGTAGGGATTGAGCGCCCTCGCCATGCGTTGGTAGGTCCGTTCGTCCTTGATGAGAGTGGACACCGCGTCGACGATCGTCTCCTCGTTTGTGCCGACCAGTTGCACGGCGCCCACCGCCACGGCCTCCGGACGTTCGGTGGTGTCCCGCATGACCAGCACAGGCTTGCCCAGTGAGGGCCCCTCCTCCTGCACGCCGCCGCTGTCGGTCAGGATGATCGAAGAGCGCTCCAGCAGCGCACAGAACTGTGCATA
The DNA here is from genome assembly GCF_042879835.1 of Pseudarthrobacter sp. NPDC058329. Taxonomy (NCBI): domain Bacteria; kingdom Bacillati; phylum Actinomycetota; class Actinomycetes; order Micrococcales; family Micrococcaceae; genus Pseudarthrobacter; species Pseudarthrobacter sp. NPDC058329. The sequence goes on along the minus strand of NZ_JBHVZR010000001.1, from coordinate 14,224 downwards.
AGGCAGCGGTTCCGTGACGAGGACGTTGGGGCAGTCCTGCACCGTAGGCAGGATCGCCTCACGTACCAGGGGATTGCGGTGCGCGGGGAAGATGAAGTCGTGATCAGGGTGCGCTGCGGCTAATCGGGCGATCGCCCGGCCGACCTGGCGCAGCGGTTCGCCCCAGGACTCGCGGCGGTGTGCCGTCACGACCACCACCGGACGTCCGGTCGCCAGACGCGCACTCAATGCGGGGTCCTCGATCCTCGGGCAGGAGGCGACGGTGATAAACAGGGCGTCAATGACAGAGTTGCCCGTTACCACGATCGTGTCAGGAGCGACGTTCTCGTGCAGCAAATTATCCCGCGCGGCCCAGGTCGGCGCCAGGTGGAGGGATGCCATCTGACCGGTGAGGCGACGGTTCATCTCCTCGGGATAGGGCGAGTACTTGTTGCCCGTCCGCAGTCCCGCCTCGGTGTGCACCACCGTGACGCCGGCGTAGAAGGCCGCCAGGGATGCGGCGAAGGTGGTCGTTGTGTCGCCCTGCACCAGGACCGCGTCGGGTCGGTCCTTCTCGAAGACCTGCGCCAGTCCCTGGAGCGTCCGCATCGTGATCTCGGTCAGCGTCTGACCGGCGGCATGGATGTTCAGGTCCTGGTCCGGGACGATGCCGAAGGACTGATTGACCTGGTCCAGCATTTCGCGGTGCTGGCCCGTGACGACCACGTGCACCTCGAAGCGCGGGTCGTCACGCAGCGCGATCACGAGAGGTGCCATCTTGATGGCTTCGGGCCGTGTGCCGTAGATCGCCATGACGGAAACGGGCGTCCTGCGAAATGAGTGAGACATGGGATTGCTCCTGGTGCGTTGGGGGCCGGTGGGAGCCCGAAGGCCCTGCTCAGTCGGAGGCGGCGTCGAGGATGTTCAGGTCGGTAAAGCGGACTCTCGCGTCCTCGGTGTACAGGCCGATAGTTCCGCCGCGGTACGGTCTTTCGTCGTCGGTGATGGTCGCGAGCTCCCGCCCGTCGACGCTCACCGTCATGCGGGGCCAGTCGTGCTCCACGCGCACGCGGTAGTCCTGGCCGATGGGGAACTGCGGTTCCTCGCCGGTGGCGATGAACCGCTGGTTGCCGGGGTAGGCGGGGTCCTGCTTGGAGATCTCCCACCCGTTGGGCTTGAGCGCCACGGCGTAGAAGTGCTCGTCATCGCGGAGGTTCCACAGCACCCAGCCGACCTCCCAGTCATTGGGCGGGCCGTCCCGCACCTGGGCCTCGGTGTGCACCGTCACCTCTAACGTGGGGTCCATGTAGGAGCGGGTGGTGTGCACGAGACCGCCGTGGGTGATGTCCGTGGATGCGGCTGACTTGGGATGGAGAACGACCTCGTCGTCATTGCCCGAGGCCTCGCCGTAACCGTTGTACATCAAGGTCCACCGTCCGATGACCTCCCCGTCCGACCAAGGACCGGTGTGACGCTGGCCAAGACCCATGGTGGCAGCGATGCAAATCATGAGCAGGATCGTGGCCCCAATTAACAGGTCTGTCCTCATGCCGGTGCCGTCAACGGGTTGTCCAGCTCCCCGGGGGCCGAGTCCTGATCGTCCGCGGTCCGATCCGTCTTCGCCCAGGAGTTCCGCCCCGTGAGGGAGCGGAAAGCAGCCTTCCACCCGGCGACGTACCAGAGGACGGCGTAGCCGACGTAGGCGTGCAGGACCACGAGGGCGGTCAGCGGCCCGAAGCTGTGATCGCGTTCGAGGCGCCAGTAGACGGCTCCTAACATTAGCGCGGGTCCGAACGCCACGGCGTATGCCGAGACCCACACCCACGAGAAGTCTAGGGACCCCGCGAAGGCGCCGATGCCGATGCTGACGATCCACAGCAGGAAGCCGGCGCTGAGGAAGGAGGCGAGCAGGAGGAGGTAAGGGCTGGTCAGGTGGTAGAGCAGGTCCACGCGGCGCGCGCCCGTTAGGTCCCGCAGCACCCAGGGGACCAGAGTCCAAGCCTGCAGGTGCCCCTGGAACCACCTGGTCCGTTGTTTGACCCAGCGCCGGACGTCCACGAGACCTTGCTGGTGCACGGCCGAGGTGGAGCAGAACTCGATATTCCACCCCCTGATCAGCAGCCGCACGCCGAGGTCGAGGTCCTCGGCGAGGCTCCTGGACCAGGGTGCGGGGCCGAGGCTGATGAGGGCCGAGAGCCTCACGAACTGCCCGTTGCCACCCAGCCCCACGCTCCCCAGGTGCCGGCGAGCGCGTTGGAAGACCTCGGTGTAGAGCACGAACTCGATATCCTGCATCCGTGCCAGCAAGTTCTGGTGGCGGTTGTTAATTCGGACGCCGATCTGGACGGCACCCAGCTGGGGATCGACGAAGAGCGGAATCACCTCGTCCAGCGCCTGCGGCTCCATCCTCCCGTCGGCGTCCACGACGCAGACAACGACATCCGAGGGGTCGGTGTAGGCGCCAAGCGCCCCGGAGCGGATGTGCCGGATCGCCGCGTTAAGCGCTTCGCCCTTACCCTGGCGGGCGGTTGGCAGTCGTCGTTGCAGCAGGCTGACCCTGGGATCGGGGTGGGCTTGCACGATGGCCGCTGTGCCGTCGTCAGAACCGTCATCGATCACCAGGACCTGGATCCGCGGGTAGTCCATCTCCACGAGCCGATCGAGATTGGCGGCGAGGACCCGCTCCTCGTTGAGACAGGGCACCACGAAGATGACGGCTTTCTCGGCCGCGGTTGCTGGGAGGGTCACCGCTCGACGTCGCGCGTACGCCGGTTCGAACCGGGACAGCACGAGCATCAGCACACCGTACAGAACCGACAGGAGCACCAGGCTCACGGCCAGGATCAGGACGAAGTCGATGCGCTGATCGTTCAGGAGAAGCATGGTCTATGTCCCCTACACCCGTGCTTCATGGCGCTTGGCCGTGGAGCCGACCTGCCGCATCGGCGTCGCGGACTGCGGAACGCCCGTCGCGGCCGGCCTGCTGTATACGAGGCGCCGGCGGACGGAACGAGTCGTGTTCAGAAGGCCTGACACCACGACGGCGCCGATCATGAAGAGCGCGTAGGCCAAGAACAACATCATCGAGACCATGAGCAGGAATCGTCCCCCCACGTGGAGCGCCGACTGTGCGGCCTCCACCGACATGAAGACGCTCATCGGTTTGACCAAGTACGGCATGAGGTTAGCCCCGCGGCGGCGTGAGCAGCCCGGTCTTTGGTCCCCGTTGATAACTGAGTCATCGCGTTTCCCCTGTCGTAAGTGAAATGCTGTTATTGGCCCGGGGATGTCCCTCCCGCTCCAAGGGCCCGGCCGGCGTAGGACAGACGCTGCAGGCAGCGCTATCGGCGGCTCCGAGTGTCTTTTCCGGGTGTCCGGTAGTAGCGAGGGGTCTCAAGGTGCATCTCCTCGGAGTTAGGTGTTCCAGGAGCCACTGCATAGCCCGCCGGTGTGTCCAAACTACGGGCCCTCCGAAGCCCAAACACGAGTACCCGGTACCTCAAATAAGTTCATGGGGGTACTTACGAAAGGCTTCATGCGGACCGGGGTAATTAGGTGTTTTTCAGTGGCGGCTGCGGAGGAATTAGGTACTTTCGTCACAACATTAGGGAGATGGGTAGCTGCTCCATCGGGATCCATCAAAACAACGAAAAAGCAGCATCCCGGCTGTGCCGGGATGCTGCTTAACTTTCAGATGCTGGCCCGCTCGAGTTAACTGGTCGGCGCGGGGTTTGACGCTGGTCTGTTATGCGTTGGCTTTGATGGCCGCGGCCAGGACATCCAGTCCGTCATTGAGCAGTTCGTCGGTGATGACGAGCGGTGGCAGGAGCCGGATGACGTTGCCGTACGTTCCGCAGGTGAGGATGATGACGCCTTCCTTGAGGCAGGCGGCGGCAACAGCCTTGGTAAGTTCCGGGTTGGGTTCCTTGGAGCCTGCCTGGACAAGTTCAATGGCCAGCATGGCGCCGCGGCCGCGGACGTCGCCGATCACGGACGAGCCGGCAGCGGCCAGTTCGCCCTGCAGTTCACGGAGCCGGGTGGTGGCCACCGCTTCGATGTGGCGGGCGCGGCCGGCGAGGTTGTATTCCTCCATGGAGCCGATGGACGCCAAAGCGGCAGCGCACGCCACCGGGTTGCCGCCGTAGGTGCCGCCCAGGCCGCCCGGGTGGACGGCGTCGAGCAGGTCTGCCCGGCCGGTGATGGCGGACAGCGGCATGCCGCCGGCGATTCCCTTGGCAAGGGTCATGATGTCCGGAATGACGCCCTCGTGGTTGACGGCGAACCATTCACCGGTGCGGCAGAAACCGGACTGGACCTCGTCGGCGATGAAGACGACGCCCTTCTCCTTGGCCCATTCGGCCAGCGCTGGGAGGAAGCCCTCGGCCGGGACGATGAAGCCGCCCTCGCCCTGGATGGGCTCGATGATGATCGCGGCGACCTGGTCCCCGCCGATCTGCTTTTCGATCATGGTGATGGCGCGCTTGGCGGCCTCGGCACCGGTGATCTCCGGGTTTTCCTCACGGTACGGGTAGCTCATGGGCATGCGGTAGACCTCGGGCGCGAACGGGCCGAAGTTGGTCTTGTACGGCATGGCCTTGGCGGTCAGCGCCATGGTGAGGTTGGTGCGGCCGTGGTAGGCGTGGTCGAAAGCCACGACGGCGTCACGCCCGGTGGCGAGGCGGGCCACCTTGATGGCGTTCTCCACTGCCTCCGCGCCGGAGTTGAAGAGGACGGTGCGCTTCTCGTGGTCGCCCGGGGTGAGGCGGTTCAGCTGCTCGGCGACTGCCACGTAGCCTTCGTACGGGGTGACCATAAAGCAGGTGTGCGTGAAGTGCTCCACGGCTTCCTTCACGGCGCCGACGACGGCGGGATCGGAGGCTCCCACGCTGGTCACGGCGATGCCTGAACCCAGGTCAATGAAGGAGTTGCCGTCCACGTCGTGGATGATGCCGCCGTCGGCGTCCGCAACATACACGGGGACGCCGGACGCTACGCCGGCAGCGACCACGGCCTTGCGTCGTTCGGCCAGGGCCAGCGACTTGGGGCCCGGGAAGTCGGCCTGGACGCGCCGCTTCTGCTCCAGGCGGAAGGTGATGTCTGATGCGGTGGTGGTCATGGCGAGACCTTTCTTTTGCTGATTGGGCCCACACCGGCAGGGTCCCCCTGGCCGAAGCGGAGCGAGGTGAGGGGGCCGGTGGGGATTAGGAGTCGAGCGCGGACATCACGTGCTTGATGCGCGTGTAGTCCTCCACGCCGTACATGGAGAGGTCCTTGCCGTAGCCGGACTGTTTGAAGCCGCCGTGGGGCATTTCGGCGGTGAGGAGGATATGGGTGTTGATCCAGACGGCGCCGAAGTCCAGGTCGCGGCTTAGGCGCATGGCCGTGCCGTGGTTCGTGGTCCACACGCTGGAGGCCAGGGCATAGTCCACATCGTTGGCCAGCTCCACGGCCTCTTCCTCGGTGCTGAACTTCTGCACCGTGATGACGGGCCCGAAGGTTTCCTGCTGGACGATGTTGTCCGTCTGCCTGGCACCGGTGATGATGGTGGGTTCGAAGAAGAAGCCCTTCTCCCCCGCCCGGTGTCCGCCGGTTTCGATCCGGCAATGCGCGGGCAGGTTCTCCACCACGGAGCTGACCTGGTTGAAGTGGTTTACGTTATTCAGCGGGCCGAAGTAGTTGTCTTCGTCGTTCTGGGATCCCGTGCGCAGGGTCCTGGTGTGCTCCACCATGGCCGCCACCACGTCGTCGTGCACCGAGTCCTCCACCAGCACGCGGGTGATGGCCGTGCAATCCTGGCCGGCGTTGAAGAACGCGAACTCGGCGATGGCCGCTGCGCTCTTCTTGATGTCGGCATCCTTGAAAACGATGGCCGGGGCTTTGCCACCGAGTTCCAGGTGGGCGCGTTTGAGGCCCTTGGCCGCACCGGACGCAACGGCGATGCCGGCCCGGACCGAGCCGGTGATGGACACCAGGCCCGGGACCTTGTGGTCCACCATCAGCGAACCGGTCTTGCCGGTGCCCAGCACCACGTTGAGCACGCCCGCGGGCAGGATGTCACCGGCCAGCCGGGCCAGGACCAGGGTGGATTCCGGGGTGGTGTCCGAGGGCTTCAGGACTACCGTGTTGCCCGCCGCGAGCGCGGGACCGATCTTCCAGATGGCCATCAGGAACGGGTAGTTCCACGGGGCCACCTGGGCCACCACGCCGATGGGTTCGCGGCGGACGTAGGAGGTGTGGCCCTCGAAGTACTCGCCGGCGGACTTGCCTTCGAGGATGCGCGCGGCTCCGGCGAAGAAGCGCAACTGGTCAGCTCCGGCGGCGATTTCCTCAGAGGCGATCAGGGAGCGCACCTGGCCGGTGTTGCGGTGCTGCGCCTCCACCAGTTCATCGCTGTTGGCTTCGATGGCGTCCGCCAGCTTGAGCAGCATCAGCTGCCGCTGCCCTGGGGTGACGTGCTTCCAGGACTTGAAGGCCACCTTCGCGGCGGCCATTGCCGCGTCAACGTCTTCCTGCCCGGAGATGGGCGAGTGCGCCACGACGTCACCGTTGGTGGGGTTGACAATGTCCAGCGTGCCGGCGCCGGAAGGCGTAACGAACGTCCCGTTGATGAAGTTCTGCAAGGTTTGGACCACGGTGTTCAACCTCTTTCCTGGGGGCCATCGGCGCGAAGCGGATGGATTTGACTGCCTCGAGCCTATGCCAGCTCCCTTGCTCGGTGAATAGCCACCTGCACACCCTTTCTGCTGCTTGTTAGTGCGGTTGACTAGCGCCCGTTTATCCTTGGTTCATGGCCATCTCCCTCGCTGCCCTTCTGGGTGTTAAATCCCTGAACCTGTCCAAGGCAGGGGTTGCCGAGACCACCTGGCACCAGGACATCAACTGGGTGGCGGTGACCGAACTGGAGGACCCGCAGCGGTTCATCAACGGCGGTGAACTGATCCTCACCACCGGCCTGAGGCTCAAGTCCGCGCCCGAGCAGCGGCGGTTCGTCCGGCAGGTGCAGCGGGCCGGCGCGGTGGGTATCGGCTTTGGTGTGGGGCTTTCGCATGAGGCCGTGCCGCCGGCACTGCTTGCGGAGGCCAACCGCTGGGGCCTGCCCGTGGTGGAGGTCCCCTACGCGACGCCGTTCATCGCCATCGGCAAGCTGGTGGCAGACGCCCAGTCAGCGGACCACTACGCCAAACTGGAGCGGCTGATCGCCGGGCATCAGGTACTGGCGCGCGCACTGCTGACCGGCGGCGGCCTGGGCGAACTGCTCAAAAACCTGGGCGGCATGCTGCGGGCTGACATCGCCCTCACCCAGTTCACTGCCCAGCTGTACAACAACAGCGAGGACACTCCGCAGGCGGACACCTGGGCCTCGTACCCCATCCCCACCGGCCGGCGCGATGCCTGCACGCTGTGGGTTCGAAAGCCGTTCGAGGATTCGGGCATCATCGGCTACGCCCAGAACTTGATCAGCGTGGAACTGAACAACATGGTCAAGCAGCGCCAGTCCGAGCGTGCACTGTGCGGGCAGGTGCTGGAGGACGTGATCCACGGGGCGCTGGAAACCAGCGAGGCCCAGCGCCGCCTGGCCGGGGTCGGCGTGAACAGCACCCGCAAGAATGTGGTGCTGCTTGCCGTCTCCGCGGCACACCACAAGGCCCTGGTGAGCACCTCGGTACCGCGGGAACTGGAGAACGCCGTGGCCGCCGTCGTCGGCAAGGATCTGATGCTGGTGATAAATGACGACGGCGGCGCGGCGCCGTCAATGGCGCGGAAGTTGAGTGACCACCTGGCGGAGGCCGGCATCCACGCGACCATCGGCATCGGCGGCGCGTACACCAAACCGAATGGCCTGCGCTGGAGCTACTTCGAGGCGCGCGACGCCGCAAGCCACGGACTACCCGTCAACGAGCCGGAGCGGCTGAGCCTGACGTCGCTGCTGCTGGCCAGTGAGGACGTGCCGCTGGCCGACATGGCGCACGAGTCCCTGAATCCGCTCCGGACCTTCGACGCCGCCCACGGCGCCGAACTGATGACCACGCTCGAAAGCTACCTCAACAACAACGGCTCCGTGGCCGCCGTCGCCGAGGAACTCACCCTGCACCGGAACACCGTCCGCTACCGGTTGGCGCAAATCACCGAACTCACCGGTTACGACCCCGCCATCACCACCGACCGTGTGCAGCTCTGGCTGGCCCTGGCGGTGGCCCGGCTGTCCGCGCGGCAGGGAAAGTAACACCAACGTGGGGTCAGATCCTGCCCAATAATTGCCGTTGATCGGGGCGATATCTGACCCCGCGTTGCGGTGTGGCGGAGCCCCTACAGAACCCCGCCCCGCAGCAGGTGGCGGGACTTTTTGCGGGCTTTTCGGTACTTGGCCTCGGCCCCGTCCATGAGTTCGGCTTGTTGTGCCCGAAGTACCGCCAGCGCCTCGGCCGTGGCCTCCGGCAGCCCGTGACCCGATTCGAGGGTCTGCAGCAGGTTCCGCGCAATCACGGCGTCGTGGTAGTCACCCAGGATCTTCTGCTGCCGGTGGGCGGCCTTGGCCACCTTCCTCGCCCGTTTTCCCCGCACCAAGACGGCCGACTCGGCAACATGGCGCAGCCGTTTGGCGTCCTTGCGCACCTGGTGGAGGGCGTTCTCGTGGGCCGTTCCGCGCCGGGCATGGGCCGCGGCCTTGTGCGAGCGCCGCAGCCGGCGGGCGGACTTCCCCACCACTTTTGCCGCAACGGTCCTGCCGGGGGCCACGGCCTGCGACAGCACCGGCGGCTGGCTGCAAAAACTTTCAAGATCGTCCAGCAGCCGGAAGTAGCGCTCCGATTGCAGCACCTCCTGAAGCCGGCGGTAACCGGCGTCAAACGCCGCCCCGGCCTTACGCTCCACGTGCTCCCTCGCGGCGTCGGAGCCCTCGCCCGGCGGCAGCGCATCAAGATGCTCCCGCAGATGGCCGCGCAGGACTTCAGCGTCCCGTGGTTCGCCCAGCAGGAGGCCCAGCCAGCGAAGCTCGTCCCGCAGGCGCCGCACCGGGATGGCCCGGTAAAGCTTCCGATAGCCGCCCAGTACCGAGCGGATACGCCGGATCGCTGACCTCATGTCATGGACGCCCTCGGGCTCCTCCAGCCTCACGGCAGCATCCTCGGCGAGGAGCAGGCGCAGCTGCTCCGCCACATAGACGGTGACGACGGCGGCCGCCGGTGCCTTCTTTCCAGCCAGGAGGGCGGCGGGACTTTCCCCGTCCTGCTCGCCAGTGCCCCCTGGGATGCTGCCGAGTGCCCGGGCGAGTTTGGACGCGTGGCCGGCGGGCCGGGCGCCGGCGGCAGCGAGAAGTTCCCCAGCGGGGCCGAAAAGCTCAGGTCCGCCGTCGACGAGTTCCAGTTCCCACTCCCGCCAGCGCTGAGGCTGTTCGTCCGCGGGACCGCGCAGGCGCGTCGCCTGCACCTCGTCATCTGCCAGGTCTGCCAGATGAACGCCGTCCTCCCCGTAGAGGGCATGGGTGGTGCGCCGTGTTTCGAGCCGGACAACCGGAGCCACTGCCGTCCCGCGCAAGTGCGCCTGCACGTGGGCCAGCAGGATGTCGGGTACGACGTCGGGCTGGCCCAGCGGTGCGTGCAGCTCGCGGCGCTGCCGGGGTTCTTTTTCGGACCCCCCGGTGGCTTCCGGAGGGAGCTTCAGGTGCCAGCCGGCATCGATCCCACCGGTGCGGCGGCGCAGGGTGAGGCGTCGGGAGGCCAGGGTGTGCCGGTCAGTATCGAAATAGACCGCCTCCAACTCAGCGGTCTGGGGAGTACCCACACGGGCCACACCGGGCAGTTTCTCCAGCGCGGGCACTGTGGCGTCGTTGCCGACGTCGTACTTCTTCTCTATCTCGATTCCCTGGGAAGCCTTCACAGCAGTCCTTCCGCGTTGGTCCTGCCTCGGGGCTGCGCGGTGGCGTCCGGGCCCTCGCTGGAAGTCTATTCCCGGGCGCGGCGAGCCGGGAGAGTTTAGCCACAAAATTGGAGACATCAAACGTCTAACCTTTAGCCTTGGAGGATGCCCGCCACTCCCCTTCAAGCCGCCGCGGCTGCCGTGTCCGCGCCAACTGCCGAAACCCCGCCTGCCAGGCCCGGGTCGGCCGTCGTGTTCGGAGTTATCGCGCTGGTGCTGATCGGGCTCAATCTGCGCGCGGGCATCACCGGGGCGTCGGCACTGCTGCATGACCTGCAGACGGTGCTGGGGTACGGGCCGCTGGTTGCTGCGTTTATCCCGTCGATCCCCACCCTGTGCTTTGCCCTGGCGGGCGCCGCCACGTCCTGGCTCACGGGCAGGCTGGGGGTGGAGAAGGCGATTCTGTTGTCCCTGGCCATGCTCGCCGGTGGCCTCCTGCTGCGCGGGATCCCCGCCACCGGAATGCTGGTGGCCGGAAGCGTGGTGGGGATGTCCGGGCTCGCCGTCTGCAACGTGGCCATGCCGTCCTTCATCCGCGAGCACTTTGCCCACCGGACCTCCCTCATGACCGCCGTCTATACGGTAACCATGACCACGGGGGCGACCGTCACCTCAGTCGCCGTCGTCCCGCTGGCACAGGCCCTCGGATCCCCGTCCGCCGCCGTCGGAGCGATCGGCATTACTGCCGTGGCGGCCTTCCTGGGATTCCTTCCTGTGGCACTGCACGCCCACCGGAACAGCACCCGTTCCACGTCACGGCATGTGTCCCCGTGGCCACTGCTGCGGACCCGGAAAGGGTTGCTGCTGACCGCGATTTTCACGCTTCAGGCGCTGCTTGCCTACGCGCTGCTGAGCTGGTTCCCGTACATGCTCACCACCATGGGACTTGATGCTTCGGAGAGCGGGCTGATGTTCGGACTGATGCAACTGGTGTCCGTTCCCGCGGGCATGCTGCTCATCGCCATCGGCTCCCGCCCACGGATGCTGCGGCCGGCGTTTTACCTGGTCAGTATCACCATGGCCGCGGGTCTGGTCCTGCTGCTGGTCCTGCCCGCAAGCCTGGCGATCATACCCGCGGTCCTGCTGGGCTTCGGCCTGGGCATCTTCCCGCTCGTAATGGTGATGATCAGCCGCAGCGGTGCAACCACGGCCGAAACCACTGCACTGTCCACACTTGCCCAGTCCACGGGCTACCTGCTCGCCACCGCGGGCCCGTTCGGAATGGGGCTGCTGCACAGTGCCACCGGCGGTTGGGCCCTGCCCCTCACTTTGCTGCTGGCCCTGTCGCTGGTGCAGATTGTGGTGGCGCACCTGATCACGGGCGGTGCGATGGCCCGGAGCGTTGCGCGCAGTCCGGCCGGCAACCTGGCTGGCGCCTCGGCCGGTCGCACTGACGGCAAAGGGAAGTAGGACGCCATGGCACTGACCCCCTCCCACCGCCCGCCGCTTGCAGACGAAGTCACCGCAAAGCTGCGGACCATGATCCAGTCCGGCGAGTGGCCCCTCCACGAGCGCATCCCGTCAGAGACCGGACTGATGACGGACCTCAGCGTCTCGCGCGGCACACTTCGCGAGGCCATCAAGGCACTCGCGCACAGCGGCACGCTGGAAGTCCGCCGCGGTGACGGCACCTACGTCCGGGCCACCAGTGAGATCTCCGGCGCCGCCCGGCGCATGTACCAGGACCACACCGAGGCCCACATCCTGGAAGTCCGGCTTGGCCTGGACACACAGGCCGCCCGGCTCGCGGCGCGGAATGCAACGGCGGACGACGTCATAGCCCTGGGAACCCTGCTCACCGACCGGAACGACGCCTGGCACTCGGAGGACTTCGAGGCCTGGGCACGGGCGGACTGGGGGTTCCATGAGCGCGTGGCGCAGGCATCGGGCAACCCCTTGTTGCACGAGCTTTACGTCAGCTTCGGCGCCGTGGTCCACGAGGATCTGCTGCGGCAGCTCCGACGGCCCGGCTTCAAAGGACTCCAACAGGAGGGGCACGACCTCCTGCTGAAGGCCATTGAGCAGCGGGACGAGGACGCAGCAGTGGCCACCGTCAACACAAATCTGAACTCCTGCGCGGAATGGCTGGCCGAATAGCCGGAGCTTCCCCTCCGGACGGGCGATCCTTTTACGTCCAACGGGGTTAAGATTAACCTTCCGACGTTTCAGACCCACCCCAGATGAAACTATCCCGCGGCACCCTGGCTCCATCTTTTAAAAAGTTGGAGGTACACAGTGACATACAGTGCAACTACGAGGCAAAGGTTCCCGCGAAAAACCCATCGATCATCCCGGCGGCTCGTCGGAATCCTGTGTGTCACCGCGGCAGCGGCCTGGCTGTTGGCCGTGATGCTGGCTCCTGCCATCGCGGCCGGCCAGCCCATCCGCGCACTGGCCATCTCAGTGCATATCATCGCCATGGTCCTGGGCTTCGGCGCTATCCTCCTGGTGGACTGGCACGGTTTCCTGTGGCTTATCGGAAAGCGCCAACTGGCTGAAACGATCCGGCTCGACGGTGCCGCCAGTCCCCTCATCTGGTCCGGAACCGCGCTGCTGCTGCTGAGCGGTGCCTTCCTTAACCCGGCGCTCGGCAACCCGTGGACGGTAGTGAAGCTGGGGGCAGTCCTGGTGCTTATGCTCAACGGCATCATGCTGATACCGCTCATGCGCCGCCTCGTGGTCATGCCGCGGTCCACGACTTTTGCCAGCCTCCCCGTCGGCCAGCGCATCCATATGCTCCTATGCCTGGGCATTTCGCAAGCGTGCTGGTGGGCGGCAATCGTCATCGGCTTCATCAACGCCGAACTTTAGCGGCGGAGCGCTCTGCCGCCACTGAAAACACCCGGGGTTTCGCCCCTCCTCAATCGGTCAGTAGGCTTACTATTTGAGACAGGTAGTATCCCTGCTGCGCACACCCGCGCCCAGGGCACCGCCGATGATGAGGAGTCCCCATGGCGCGAGCAACACGCCTGACCGACCATGCGCCGGAAAGCGACACCCCGCAGCCGGTACCCGCAGCCGGATCAGCCCTGCAGCAGGCATCGGCCGCCGCTGCAAGGAAAAAGGAGGCGAAGCCAGCCAGTGCGCTATGGGCAGACGGGCTGGGCAGGGTGGGCATCCGCTCCGCGCAGATCCTGCTGATCCTGACAGTCGCCGTCGTCTCTGTCTACGCGCTGATGCAGATCAAGCTGTTGGTCATTCCCATTCTGATCGCGATCATCCTGGCCGCTGCCATCGGCCCGTTCGTTAACATGCTGCGGCGCCGCGGCCTACGCGGCGGCCTGGCCACCGGCATCGCCTTTATTGGACTGTTGCTGGTGCTTGGCGGCGTTTCCACCGTCATCTACTACTCGGTCCGCAACCAGTGGGGCGAACTGGCCCAGCAGGCATCATCCGGGCTGGACGAGCTGGAGCAGTTCCTGCTGACCGGACCTATTCCCTTCGAGCAGGAGCAACTGGACCAGGCCCGCGAGGGGATTGTCCAGTTTGCCACCAGCAGCCAGGTCCGTTCCGGCGCCATCACGGGACTGTCCCTGGTCACTGAGTTTCTCGCCGGGGCAAGCCTCGTGGTGATCATCCTGTTCTTCTTCCTGAAGGACGGCGCCAAGATCTGGAACTTCTTCCTCCGCCCCTTCACAGGGGAACGCGAGGCCAAGCTGCGCCGCGTAGGCAGCCGCACCCTTGAGGTACTGGGCGGCTACGTCCGCGGCACCGCCATCGTTGCGCTTGTGGACACTGTGGCCATTGGGGCCGCCCTGCTGATCATGCAGGTTCCGCTGGCCATCCCCCTGGCCATCATCGTCTTCATCGGAGCCTTCGTCCCCCTGGTGGGCGCAACCGTTGCCGGCATTCTGGCGGCCCTCGTGGCACTGGTGGCTAACGGGCCCGTGGTGGCACTGATCGTGGTGGCCGTGGTCATCGCCGTCAACCAGCTCGAAGGCGACCTCCTGCAGCCGATCGTGATGGGCAAGTCCCTGCAGCTCCACGCCCTGGTGATCCTGATGGCGTTGACCGCCGGAACCATCCTGGCCGGCATCGTGGGCGCAGTGCTCTCCGTCCCGCTGGCTGCCGTCGCCTGGGCCATCATCCAGGTATGGACAGCAGAGGATCCCAAGCTGGAGGACATGAACCCGGACCTGCCGCCGCCCAACAGCCAGCCCATCTAGCCTCACGGGGAGGCGTAAGACTTCACGCGGACGTACGACGACGGTCCGGCATCTGGCTTGAGTTCTAGCGGTCGTTGCAACACCCATAGATTTTGGGAGTTGCAACGACCGTGCCGCATTTAAGCGATGTTTCAGCGGAGACCCGGAAGTACGCGAGATCGACT